>DATNBK010000044.1:0-18425 GCA_035571995.1 Rhodanobacter sp. | reverse complement strand
CGGATGGCCGGCGCCAGCACCTCGTGCCAGTAGGGCAGCACGCGCGCCACGGTGTCCTTCAGGCATTCGGTGGCGGGAATCTGTTGCGCCGACAGCGTGGCGTAACGTGGGTCGCGCAGCGCGTCGTTTGCCGCCGGCTCCTGTGGCGGCGGCGGCACGTCGTAGCTGCGCCGCCAGATCTTGACCTGCGCCTCGCCGTATTTCGCCGCCGTGTCGGCCTTGTTGAGCCCAGTCAGCGCGCCGTAGTGGCGTTCGTTGAGGCGCCAGTCGGTGAGCACCGGCAGCCACATGGCGTCGATGGCCTCCTGCACGCCCCACAAGGTGCGTACCGCGCGCTTGAGCACCGAGGTGTGCGCGACGTCGAACGCGTAGCCTGATTCCTTCAACAGTCGGCCGGCGGCGGCAGCCTCGGCCACGCCCTGCGGCGTGAGGTCGACATCGGCCCAGCCGCTGAAGCGGTTCTCCAGGTTCCACTGCGACTGGCCGTGGCGGATGAGGACGAGTTTGGACATGGCTGGGCAATCCTGCGTGAAAGCCGGGATGGTGCGGCGGCGCGGCGCGCAGGTCAAACCTGCCTGCGCGCCGCGATGGGGTCACACCCAGTCGCGGGGCTGCAGGTAGGCGGCCAGGCGCGACTCGGCCGAACCCGGCGCGGGCGCATACGCATACTCGAAACGCACGCGCGGCGGCAGGCTCATCAGGATGGACTCGGTACGCCCCCCGGATTGCAGGCCAAACAGCGTGCCGCGGTCGTACACCAGGTTGAACTCCACGTAGCGGCCGCGCCGGTACAACTGGAACTCGCGCTCGCGCTCGCCATAAGGCGTATCGCGGCGGTGCTCAACGATCGGCAGGTAGGCGTCGAGGAAGCCGTCGCCGACCGCGCGGGTAAAGTCAAAGCAGCGCTCGAAGCCGCCGGCGTTGAGGTCGTCGTAGAACAGGCCGCCGACACCGCGGGTCTCGTGCCGGTGCTTGAGGTAGAAGTACTCGTCGCACCACTGCTTGTAGCGCGGATAGACGTCCGCCCCAAATGGCGCGCACAGGTCCCTGGCCACTTGGTGCCAATGCACGATGTCCTCGTCGTAGGGATAGAACGGGGTCAGGTCGAAACCGCCGCCAAACCACCACACCGGCTCCACGCCCGGTTTGCGCGCCTCGAAATAGCGCACGTTGGCGTGGGTCGTCGGCACATGCGGGTTTTTTGGATGCAGCACCAGCGAGACCCCGGTGGCGACGAACTCGCCACCTGCCAGTTCCGGCCGGTGCGCCGTGGCGCTGGGCGGCAGTTGCTTTCCGGACACGCGGGAAAAGTTGACCCCGGCCTGCTCGAACACCGCGCCGTCGCGCAGCACGCGGGTATGCCCCCCGCCGCCTTCCGGTCGGGTCCACGTGTCCTCCACGAAGGTGGCGCCGCCGTCGGCGTGTTCGATCGCGGTACAAATACGCAGCTGCAACTCGCGCAGGAAGTTGGCGGCCTGGTCGGCTTGTTCAATCATCGTGGCGTCCTTGGGCTTGGGTGCCGAGCGTAGCAAGGCCTTCATGCTAGCCCCGTGCGGCACGTCGCCGCGCCGTCCGGCGGCGACCACGGACGCGGATTCGCGACTCCTTCATGCACGCTGCGCCATGCTGCCCACGACCCGTGTCAACTGCGCGATGGCCACCGCGCCGCGGGCATGAGCGCTCCTAGGCAAGCTTCTCCATGACTATTAGTCTTTCGCCATGCCCGACCCGATGACCCCGTTGGCGATCAGCGCCTACACGGCAACCTCGGCCATGGGACGCGGCTTGCACGCCCACCTGGCCAGCCTGCGCGGCGAACGCACCGCGCTGCAGCCGAACGATTTCGGCCCGACGCCGCTGCCCTGCTGGGTCGGTCGCGTTGCCGGGCTGGAGGACGCGCCGCTGCCCGCGCCGCACGCCGGCTGGGACTGCCGCAACAACCGCCTCGCCTGGCTCGGGCTGCAGCAGGACGATTTCATGTCCAGGGTGCTGGAGGCGCGCGCGCGTTACGGCGCGGACCGGGTCGCCCTCGTGCTCGGCACCTCCACCGCCAGCATCGGCGCCACCGAGGAGGCTTACCGCACGCTCGACGCCGACGGCGGCTTTGCCGACGCCATGCTGCGGCCGGAACTGCACGCCCCGCATTCGCTGGCGGCCTTCGTGGCCGCCGCCCTCGGCCTCGAGGGGCCCTGCCTGACCATCTCCACCGCCTGCTCGTCGAGCGCCAAGGTGTTTGCCAGCGCCGAACGCCTGCTGCGCCTGGGCCTGGTCGATGCCGCCGTGGTCGGTGGCGTCGACAGTTTGTGCGCAAGCGTGCTCTTTGGCTTCAACGCGCTCGAGCTGGTGTCGCGCACGCCCTGCCGTCCCTTCGACGCCGATCGCGACGGCATCTCGATTGGCGAGGCGGCCGCCTTTGCCCTGCTCGAACGTGGCATGGCCGCGCCGGGCCGTCCGCGCCTGATCGGTTATGGCGAATCGAGCGACGCGCACCACATGTCGACCCCGGACCCGAACGGCCGGGGCGCGGAACTGGCGCTGCGCGCTGCCTTGGAGCGGGCCGCGATCGAGCCGGCGCAGGTGGACTACGTCAACCTGCACGGCACCGCCAGCATCAAGAACGACGAAGTCGAGGCCGCCGTGCTCGAGCGGCTGTTCCCCATTACCACGCGGGCCAGTTCCAGCAAGGGCTACAGCGGCCATACGCTTGGCGCGGCCGGCGCGCTGGAAGCGGTCATCAGTTTGTTGGCGATGGCGCATGACCTCTTGCCTGGCAACCTCGGCGCCACCACGCCTGATCCGCGCTGCGGACCCCGGTTCGCGTGGCGCAATGAGAGCCGGCCAATCACCGTCGCGCTCAGCAACTCATTCGGCTTTGGCGGCAACAACGCCTGCCTGCTGTTTGCCCATGCCGGGGTGGCACCATGACCAGCCTGCCCCTGCGCTTGTACATCGAGGGTGTCGGCGTGTGGTCGCCGCAGTTGGCTGGCTTCCCCGCATTGTGCGAAGTGCTGGCCGGGGCGATGCCGACGCCACCCGCGAAGGCGCCCACTGCGTCAATCCTGCCGCCAGCCGAGCGCCGCCGCGCGCCCGCCTGCGTGCGCCTGGCGCTGGAAGTCGCGCAGCAGGCCACGGCGGCGAGCGGCCGCGAATTGGCCACGCTGCCCTGCGTGTTTGCCTCCTCGCACGGCGACCAGGCCACCACCGACTACATGTGCGCGACCTTGGCCCGCGAGCCACTGGAACTGTCGCCGACGCGATTCCACAATTCGGTGCACAACGCCGCGGCCGGCTACTGGACCATTGCCGTCGGCTGCCGCGCCGCTTCGAGCGCGGTGAGCGCGGGACGCGCGAGCTTCGGCGCCGGCCTGCTGGAAGCCGGCAGCCAGGTGCTGGGCAACGACGAGGCGGTGCTGCTGGCCTGCGCCGACACGGTAGGTGTCGGACCGATGTACGAAGTGACCGGCTGCCGCGAGGCTTTCGGCTGCGCCCTGGTCCTGGCTCCGCAGCGCAGCGCCAATACGCTGGCGCGCGTGGACGTGCAGCTCACGTCGGTGCTGCCCGAGCCGCCCTTGCCGGAGCCGCTGGCAAGCTGGTGCAGCAACAGCCCCTCGGCCCCAGCCCTGGCCCTGTTGGCGCTACTGGCACGGGGCGGGGGGCACTGCCAACTCGCCGCAGCCCCGGCACTCGGACTGCACATCGACCTGGAGCGCATACCGTGAACGAGCTGCCGGAACGCTGGTGCGTGCTGATTCCCTGCCTCAACGAAGAGGCGGCAATCAAGGTGGTGGTCGAATCGGTGCTGGCCCTGGGCGCGCCGGTGATCGTGGTCGACGATGGCTCCAGTGACCGCACCCCAGAGATCGTCTCGCGCCTGCCGGTCACCTTGCTGCATCTCGACTCGCGCCACGGCAAGGGCGAGGCGCTGCGCCGCGGCTTCCGCGAGGCGCGGCGCCAGGGCTATGCCGCGGTGCTGACCATGGACGGCGATGGCCAGCACCTGGCCAGCGACATCCCGCGCATCGTCGCGGCGGCGCGGCGCTATCCCGGACACATCGTGATTGGCGCCCGCCTGCTCGACCGCGAACAGCAGCCGCATAGCCGGCGCCGCGCCAATGCCGTGGCCGACTGGGGTATCTCCTGGGCCTGCGCGCAACCCGTGGCCGATACGCAAAGCGGCCAGCGCTGGTACCCGCCGGCAGTGCTGGACCTGGTCGAGCTGTCGGCCGAGGACTTCGTGTTCGAGGCCGCGCTGCTCATCACCGCCTCGCGGGAAAAGGCCGTCGGCGTGGTCTCGGTGCCGATCGCCTCGCGCTACCAGGGCGAGTTCCGCGCCAGCCACTTGAATCCGATCCGCGACGTCACCCGCATCACCCTGTATACGATTGGCCGCGTCGTGCACTACGGCGACATCGTTGCCAGCTATCGCCGGTCACGGCAGCCGCCGATCGTGGTTGACGCTGCGGACCCCGTGCCCAACGACGCCCTGACCCCGCTCTCGTCGTGAGCACGTGGCCGGCACAGGACACCCGCCCTGACGCAATGCATGAGGCGGTGATCATGGGCGGCGGTCTGGCTGGGCTCAGCCTGGCACTGCAATTGCGGGGCCAGTTTCCCGGCATGGATATCGTAGTGCTGGAACGGCAGGCCCATCCCCTGCCCGCCGCGGCGCACAAGGTCGGCGAGTCGACCGTGGAAA
This sequence comes from Rhodanobacter sp., assembly GCA_035571995.1. Classification (GTDB taxonomy): domain Bacteria; phylum Pseudomonadota; class Gammaproteobacteria; order Xanthomonadales; family Rhodanobacteraceae; genus Rhodanobacter. The sequence goes on along the minus strand of DATNBK010000044.1, from coordinate 13,729 downwards.
TCGGCGCCAACTACTTTGCCGAAACGCTCGGCCTGCGGCATCACCTGGAAACGTCGCAACTTCGGAAGTTCGGCCTGCGCTTCTTCATGTCCGAACAGCGCAGCGACATCGACGGGGTGACCGAGGTCGGGGCCAGCCGGGAACTGCCGACCCTGAGCTACCAGCTCGATCGCGGCCTGTTCGAGAATTTTCTCGGCAACGAGGCCCTGCGTCGAGGCATCGACTTCCGTCCTGGCGTCACGATTTCCGGCTTCGATCTGGGGCATGACGAGGACACTCACACCGTGCGGTGCCGCGACGCGCGTGGGCCATGCACGCTGCACTGCCGCTGGCTGCTCGATGCCTCGGGTAGGGCGGGCCTGATCCGGCGGCGGCTGCAGCTGACCCGCGACAACGGGCACCAAATCAACGCCGCGTGGTTTCGCCTGGATCGACGCCTGTTGCTCGACGAATGGTCGGATGATCCGACCTGGCGCAACCAGTGCACGCCGCCGGAACGCTGGCGCTCCACCAACCATTTGCTCGGGGTCGGACACTGGGCATGGCTGATTCCGCTGGCTTCCGGCGCGCACTCGGTGGGCATCGTGGCCGATTCGTCCCTGCATCCGATCGAAACGATGCAGGATTTCCCGCGTGCCTGCGCCTGGCTTGGCCGGCATCAACCGGCCCTCGCGCATGCGATCGCAGGAAGCGCTGACCAGTTGCTGGACTTTCACTGGCTGCGCAATGTGTCGTACGGATGCACGCAGGTCCTCAGCGCGGACCGCTGGGCGCTCACCGGGGAGGCTGGACTGTTTCTCGATCCGTTCTATTCCCCGGGCAGCGACTTCATCGCCATCTCGAACACCTATGTGTGCATGCTGATCGCCCACGACCGCGCACGCGAACCACTTGCTCCTTATGCGCGCCTGTACCAACACCTGTACTTTTCGTTTTACGAGAACACCCTGCTGCTGTATCGCCAGCAGTACCCGCTGTTCGGCAATGCGGAACTGATGCCGATCAAGCTGCTGTGGGATTACTCGTACTACTGGGGCGTGCTGTGCCAACTGGTGTTTCAGCAACGGCTCGGCGACATCGCCCTGTTCGCGGACCTTACCCTGGAGCTGGAAGCAGCGAGTGCCCTGAATGCACGCATGCAGGACTTCTTCCGACACTGGCACGCACTGTCGCACGGACGAAATCCGAAGGGTCTGCTCGACCAGACCGAGCTGGCGTGGTTCGCGGCCATGAACCGCGACCTCGGCAAGCGGCTTGACGATGCCGGCATCCGCGCGCGCCTGCGCGGAAATGTGGAGCTGCTCGAGGGTCTGGCCGTTATGATCGTCGAGCGCGCGGTCGCCGACGGCGGCGCAACACTGCGCGGCGACATGCCGGCACGCAGTTGCATGCGACAGAGCCCCGCACTGTTCGCCACCGCGTAGCCACGCACCCGCACGCGAGCTCCGCCTTCAGCCCATGCCGCCGTTGACACCGATGACCTGACCGTTGATGTAACCGGCCTGATCGCTGCACAGGAACGCCACGAGCGCAGCGACCTCGTCGGTGGTGCCGGCACGCTGCGCCGGCACCAGTTCGCGGATCCGCTCGGCAGGAAATGCTTCCGCGGTCATCCGCCCTTCGATCACTCCGGGCGCGACCACGTTGACGGTGATGCCACGTGATGCCATCTCGCGGGCGAGCGAGCGACTGGCCCCGTGCAGCGCGGCCTTGGCCGCCGCGTAGTTGGTTTGGCCACGATTGCCGAGCTGCGCCGCGACCGAGCTGATCGACACGATGCGACCTGCGCGTGCGCGGGCCATCGGCAGCAACAGGGGGCGTGTGACGTTGAAGAAGCCGTGGAGCGAGACATCGATCACCGCATGCCATTGCTCGTCGCTCATGCCCGCCATGGGCGCGTCCTCGTGGATGCCGGCATTGTGGACCAGCGCGTGGATCGGGCCCTCCGCAAGCAGGGCATCCACCGCAGCGCGGGTCAGCCCGGCGTCGGTCAGGTCAAACGCCGTCGCCTGTGCGCTGCCGCCACCAGCGCGAATCGACGCTGCGTTCGCTTCGGCGCGAGCGAGGTTCCGGTTGGCATGCACGATGACGTGGAAATGCCCGTCGGCAAGCGCCCGGCAGATGGCCCCGCCGAGGTCGCCACTGCCTCCGGTAACCAGCGCGCGACGCAAGGGTTTTGTTTCGGACATGACAGCCTCGACGGGTCAGGGCGGGGAATACATCACGGTGGCGGTGCCACCGGCCAGCAGGCGGCCGCCATGCTCGATGCGGAACCGGTATTGCGCGCCGCCAGCATCGGCATACAGGCATGTGGCATGGACATCCAGATGGCCACTTAGGGTGTCGACGTATTCCATGGCCAGCTGCACGTCACGCAGACTGACCAGCATGCCCGGCCGTGGGGTGTCGAATCCATTTGCCCGCGCCAGCAAGGCGCCATGCACGGCCATCGCCTGCGCCCCGTATTCGGCCAGGTGGATCGCATGCAGTCCGGCCGCGCAGCGCAGCGGATTATCCTTCCGCGCTTGACTGGCGCTGATCGCGTGGATATGCCGTTCGTCCCAGTCCAACACGCCATCCAGCAGGCACATGGTGCCAGCATGCGGAATGAGGTGGCCCCAGTCAGTCTTCGGCAGCATGGGCGTGCGGCGCCATCAGGATGGAAAGACAGAAATGGAAGAACACGCCAAGGCTTACGGTCAGGCCGATGGCCCGCAATACCGGGATGGTGCTCCAGGCCAGCATGCCGAATACCAGTAGCGCCGACAGCACGCAGACGATGGTCGCGTGCAAGACGCGACGCTGTTCCGCCGGGTCGCCGGTGTCGCGTTCGAAAAACAACGCGTAGTGCAAACCCAGTCCGCCGGCAAGGATCAGTGCCACCAGGTGAAACAGGGAAATCTCGATGCCCATGACCCGCTCGACCGCCAGCACCAGGAACGTCGCCAGTGTCATCGGTGCCAGCACATGCCATGCCCTGCGCACGCTGCGCAGGGCAACGCTGATCGTCAGTACCAGCAGGATCGCGGCCCCGAGCAGGGCCCGCAGGATGCGCGTGCGGTAGGCGGCAACCAGCGATTCGGATGCAGCCTTCAGGTCGAGCAGACGCACGCTGCCATGGCTGTCCGCGCCGATCGCCTGCAACGCCGCCACATCGTGTACGCCGCTGACCGTGCCCAGCCCAAACCACTGCCCGTCACGCTGCACCAGCATGGCCGCCAGCCGCTGGCCCAGCGGACTTTGCTCGAAGCGCTCGGGGGTCAGCGGAGGCAGGCTGCGAGCGGCTTCCACGTCATTCACGAACGGGGCAAACAGGCCGGGGCGGAACGGCAGGTCCCGCGAGGCCGCGTGTAATGACTGCTCCAGTGCGGCGCGATCCGGCAGCCGTGCCTGACGCTTGCGCTGCAATGCAACCGGCGGCAGGTAGCGCGAGGGCAATTCCAGCGCGTCGATCGCATGTTGCCCCACGAGCGCATCCGCGCGCGCCTGCAGCTTTTCCGACAACGCCAGCACGCCCTGCGCGGTGGGCGCCTGCAAGACCACCATGTAACGCACGTCGGGCGCCCCCAGCGCCTCGCGCAGACGTGCATCACGCTGCAGCATGGCCGTCGGCAGCGGCGTCAACGCGGCCAGGTTGTTTTGCCAGAACGGCCCCGGAGCCAGCGCGAGCAACAGCACGATCATCAGGGCCGCCAGCACCGGGATCCAGCGCGGCCGTGGCAACGCATCGACCCACTGGCGGGCACGCGCCAGCCAGCGCATGTCCGCCACGTCGTGCACACGCCGCGGCAGCAAGTACACCAGGAGATAGCGCGTGGTGAAACCAGCCACCAGCAGGCCGACGATGGTGAACACGGCCAGTTGCTGCAGGCCGTTGACGCCCGAAGCATAGAACGCGAGATAGGCAATGCACGCCGAGGCGATCGCGGTCAACAGCAGCGGCCACAAGGCGCGCACGCTGGCCAACGCATCCTCGCCGGCGCGGCGATGACTGAGTACGCGGATCGGGTACTCCTGGGCGACGCCCAGCAGGGTGAAGCCAAACGCCAGCGTGATGCCGTGCACCGCCGGATAGATCAGGGTCAGGGCGGCGATGCCGGCGAGCGCGGCGCTGGCAATCGGCAAGGCCGACAGCAGCAGGGAACTCACGCTGCGATACGCCAGCAGCAACAACACAATGAAGCCGACCGTGGAAATGCGCCCGATCCAGTCGGCCTGATGCCGGGTCTGCGCGCTCAGCACCACACTGAAATAGCCTGGGCCGCTCAGCTGCAGTTTGGCGTCGTTGCTGCCCGGCAAGGCGTGAAAAGCCCGCTCGATACCCGACACGGCAGCGTCCTGCGCGCCCGGATCGAAACCCGCGGCGGCCGTCTGCACCAGGAGCAGCGCTTCGCCCTGCTTCGAGAACCATACCCCGTCGCGCAGCTCGGGCGAGCGCGCCGGCGCCCACAGTTGCGCCAGCTTGAGCACTTCCAGGGTCGGATCGCGCGGCAGCAGCGGTTTCAGCAGACTGGCTCCGGGTGAGGATAGGTCGTCCACGCGCTGCTGCAGCTGATCGGCAAGATACGGTTCGTCCAGCGCCTGGGTATCCAGGGTCGGAGACAAGAGGTAGCGGTACGCCAGCAAGCCATCCGGCAGCGCCCCCAAGTCAACGTTGCCGTTCAGCACCTCGGCGTAGCGTGGATCGTGCTTGAGGGCCACGGCCAGTCCACGGCTCAGACGCGCGAGGCTGCCCGACGGCGCACCATCGATGGCCAGCAACAACAAGCGCGACGCCGGGCCCTCGCCAACCTGATCCATCAGCAGCCGCTGGTCTGGCGTGGTCGGCGCGGGCATGAAGCTGCGCAGATCGGTGGTGACATGCAGACGCTGGGCAACAATCCAGCCCAGGGCGGCCAGAACCAGCAGCCAGGTGACCAGCAACCCGGTACGCGCCTTCCGGCTCGTGCTCAAGGTGCGCCGCGACACAGCGTCTGCAGCGCCGCGGGCGTGGGTTGTGCCGGCATCTCTCCGGCAAGCGTGCCGAGCAGGTCCACCGCGACGTCTCCATCGGCCTCGTGCGTCTCCATGCAGCGGGATTCGCGGGCAAAACCATCGATGACAATGCTGGCAACGGTTCTGGCCACTTCCGGATCGCGCGGGGTGAGGGTCATACTCCAGGCGCCGGCTGCATGACCGCTCGTCTGGATCACGAACGCACGCTGCAGGCGTTCGGCATCACCGCTCAGCAACGCCACAAAGCTGTCCAGCAACACCTGCAACTGGGGAGCGCGCTTCAGCGAGAAATGCCGGGGGCGCTTGCCTTCGCGCTGTTGCGTGACTTCGCCATCGGTGATGGTGGCGATTTCGAGCCGCGGTTTTTCCACCCGACGCTCGAGGCGGTCGCCTCCCAGCCACGCCAGCTGGCCGGAAACCACCAGTGGACGTTCCAGCATGTGCATGAAGCGCGCTTCCGCGAAGGCCGTGCGGGCAGGCGCGGGACGCCCGAGCGCCTCGATCAGCGCGGACGCCCGGGTCGACGACGCGCTCGTGCTTACGGCTGGACCTGCCTCATGCGCTGGCGTGACCGTCGATGTCAGCAGCAGGCCCAGCAGCAACATGGGCGGCAGACGTTTCGGCAGTCGTGGGGCCTTGCCAGAAATCATAGAAGTTGAACCAGTTGTAGGGCGCGACACGCACATAGTGTTCCAGCCGCTGGGCATACCGGGCAACCACCATGTTCAGGGCAGCCTCGCGCCCCTGCCGGGGAATTTCCAGGCGCTCGGCAAAAGGCTCGAACACCACACGGTACCGGTTGCCGCCAAGGTAGAGCCCGAAACACAGCACCACAGGGACGCGCAGGCTGTTGGCAAACAACCACGGACTGACCGGAAAAGGCGCCGGCGCGCCCAGGAAATCCACGCGATGCAGCACTTCATGCGCGCGACCACGGTCGCCCAGCATGGCGACGAGGGCGCCGCTCTGGCAAGCCTCCGCCATCTCCAGCGCGATCGAGGGGCCATCGTGCGCCGCGTCAATGACGCTCGCGCCGAGATCAGGCGCCAGCGCCTCCAGGAGTTCGGTTAGTGCCGGGGTTTTCTGCTTGTCCAGCACCACGCGCAGAAAGAGGTCCGGACGCCGCGCACCGACCGCACGCAGGGCCTCGAAACTGCCCTGATGCGAGCCCAGCAACAAAACCCCGTTGCCTCGCGCCAGCGTCGCCTCGACTTCCTCCAGACCCTGTACTTCGATCGCAAACGGCTTCTCCCCCTGTGCCAGAAGAAATACCCGATCCAGAATAGTGGCAGCGAAGCAATGCAGATGCCGCAGCACCTGCCACGGCGTGGGCGAGCGCCCGAATACACGACGCAGGTACTGCTGCGAGGCCCGACGCTCCGGTCCTCGCCGCAAGTAGAAATACACCGTGATCGGATACAGGATTGCGCGCGCCAGTTTGCGCCCGCCGCGCAATGCGATACCTCGAATCAGCCAGATGGCGAAGCGGCCGCCTCCCTCCGGCCGGTCGTGCCAGTGTTCCACGGCGCTCATGGGGCACCCTCGACCACGCCGCGGGCCAGCACCAAACCATCGCGCTCGATCATGAAGCGGATGCTCGGGCTGTCCATTTGCGCGGTCAGCCTCAGCTGCGCGCGTTGACCAGGCAGCAGGGGGGCGATGAACTTGACCTCCACAACCCGTGCCAGGCGCTGTTGACGCCACGCGCGCAACGCCATCGCGACCTGCTCCAGCAGGGTGACGCCTGGAACCAGCGGCCGGCCCGGGAAATGTCCCGCCAGCGCAGGATGACCGGCGTCGATACTGCAAGTTTGCGAAAACGTGGTGGCGTCTATCATCCGGCCGTGTCCTGGTCACGCACCAGCAGGGGCCAGTTGGCCGCAAGGCGCAGCAACATCTGCGCGGGACCAAGGTGGTGAATATGCCGCAAACGCCAACGCCGGTATGGATACTCGATGATGAAAACCGCGACCGGAAGCAGGTAACCCCCGGCATTCAACCAGGCCATGGTCCACCAGGCGTGGACCCGCCACGCGGGAAACGCCCCGAACCGCGCAAGCGCTCCGGTGTGTTCTGCGAACAGGAACAGGACAGCGAGGAGCACCGCATTGGCGGCCAGCAAGGCCGCCCAGAGCGCGGTGAGCTGGCGCGCATACCTCGCCACCCCCCGCTCGCGCAGGCGCGCTTCGCCTTCCACCGCGACGATGCAACGCGCAATCAACGGATTTCCCCGCAGCAGGGTGCGCGCGAACAACCAGGCCAATCCTGCGTTGATCAGGACCGGCACCGCCTCCAGCAGGAGCTCGGCGAAGCCGAGCGCCGCCACCACCAGCAATGCTGCCTGCAATCCAAGCCACCGTAGCCAGGCTCCGGCCTGCCGCTGCGACAAGCCAGGCAGCAGCACCACCGTTACCAGGATGGCCAGTGCCAGCAATGGGAACACCTCGCGATGCGTGAGCGTACCGGCGAGGGCCAGCACCGGGCTGGCGAGCACCAACGGCCATACCCAGCGTTGCGCCGGCTTTCCTGGCGAAACCGCGGAGCTCACATCCGATCCGGCGAGGCTGTCGGTGCGTGCAGACGCAGGGGGAGCGTGGACGCAAGCGACTCCGACCCAACCGGTGTGCGCGATGCTTCCCTCGCATGGAAAGCGGGCGCATACGTGTTGGTCAGGCGGATCTGCAAAATGAAGGGCCACAATCCGGCTGGCTCCGGAATAAAGCCGCAGGATGCCAGTGGCTCATGCAACGCCACGTGACGAATCCCGTCGCCAATCAGTGCGCGCGATGCTGCTCGATATGGTCTGACAGTGTGCTCAGACTGGTGAAGATCTGGCGATTTTCCGGATTGTCCGAGCGCAGCTGGAATCCGTAATGCCGGGACACCGCGAGCGCGATCTCCAGCGCATCGATGGAGTCCAGCCCGAGATCTCCGCCAAACAGGCGCGCATCGGGCTCGATCTGGTCGGCAGAAACGTCTTCCAGATTGAGGCTTGCCACAATCAAGGTGGCCAATTCGTGCTGAGCTTCTGTCTGCTCCGCCATGCTTCCTTCCCATTATCCGGTCCATTGCCTCCCCCCGGTGGCAGTGGGCGCGGAGTGTAACATGGCGGGGTTTCCGGCCAGAATGGCACCCCTTGGATCCAGGTTGCGCAGCACGTTGATCACGACATCCCCACGCCGCGCACCGCGGATTTCCTACACCTTCGCCGATATCAACGCCGTGCTGGCGAACGATGGCCTGCTGGCCGCGTTCACGTTCGCGCAAACCGGCTCCATGACTCAGGATCCACGCTGTCTACGCGTGCCGCTGGAACCGCTGCTGGACCCCGCCGCCGTCGAAATCTGGCAGGTCGACGGGTCGGTCAGATCCGGCATCGATGACACGCTGCAGTGGTCGACGGGAGGGGGCTGGCTTTTTGCGGCTATCAACGTCGACGAGCGCGAACATGGTGGCCCCGAGGGGGCGGCGGCCTGGGCTTACATGCGCCTGTGCGAATTCCTCCGGACACGCGCGGAGCGTCACGTACTGCGTCTGTGGAACTACCAGGGGGACATCAACCGGGGCAATGGCGACGCCGAGCGTTACAAGCAGTTCTGTGCCGGACGCGTACGCGGCATGGGTTCGTTCTTTACCGATGGCTTTCCTGCGGCCAGCGCCCTTGGTCATCACGGGCCAGCCCACCAGCTGCAGGTCTATCTGCTGGCTTGCGACCAGCCCGGCACGCGCGTGGAAAACCCCCGACAGGTCAGCGCATGGCACTACCCGCGCCAATATGGTCGCACTCCGCCAAGCTTCGCGCGCGCGACCTCCTTGCCGGCGAGCAACGTGCTCGCCATATCCGGCACAGCCGCCGTGGTCGGCCACGCGTCCGCCCATCACGATGATGTGGAGGCGCAGGTGCGTGAGATCCTGACCAACCTCGACGCCCTGCTGGCAAGTACGGGCATCGGCGCCGGCTTCAATTCCCGCTCGCCACTCAAGGTCTATGTGCGCCATGCGGACGACGCGGCGCAAGTGCGCGAGCTGCTGCGAAAGTGCTTGCCGGATGTCCCACTGTTGGTCCTCAACGCAGACGTCTGCCGCAGCGAATTGCTGGTGGAAATCGACGGCTGGCGTTGTCCATGAGCCCCTATGGTGCAGGCAAGAGGCGAAGCATCCGCGCGCAGCCAATAGACGTCGTGGCCTAGTCGGGGGTGCCGGTAAACGGCGGCTTCTTGGATGGCCGCTTCCAGGCGACCAGCGTGCGTTGTGGCGCCCGTGCCAAGGTAAGCGCGTCCTTGCCCGCGTCGGTGGTGATGACCGAACCGGCACCAATGGTGGCTCGCGCGCCCACCGTGACGGGCGCCACCAGGGCGGTGTTGGACCCGATGAAGGCGCCATCGTCGATCGTCGTATGGAACTTGTTCACCCCGTCGTAGTTGCAGGTGATCGTGCCGGCACCCACGTTGACGCCGCGTCCCACCGTCGTATCGCCCAGGTAGGTCAGGTGGTTGGCCTTGCTGCCCTCGCCGACGTGCGTCTGCTTGGTCTCGACGAAGTTGCCGATGTGTACCCCGGCGTCCAGTTCGGTGCCTGGCCGCAGCCGCGCATACGGCCCGATGACGCAGGGGCCATGGGTGACCACGCCCTGCAGGTCGCAATGCGCGCGCACCACTGTGCCGGCGGCGAGCTCGACATCCTGCAGGCGGGTGAACGGGCCGATGGAAACGTCATCGCCCAGGCTGACCTGGCCCTCCAGTACGACGTCAACGTCGAGCTCGACGTCATGCCCCGTCTCCACCACGCCACGCACGTCGAGCCGCGACGGATCGGCAAGGCGTACGCCGCGATCCAGCAATTGCCGGGTCGCACGATGCCGATATGCCGCTTCCAGGCCGGCCAACTGCACGGCATCGTTGGCCCCAAAGGCCTCCACCGGGTCAATACACTCGACACTGAAGGCCGCCTGGTCGTCGTCGGCCGCCATGCGGAAGATGTCGGTGAGGTAATACTCGCCCTGCTCGTTGTTGCGGGTGAGCCGGCTGACCCAACCCCGCAACGCGCGTGCCTCGGCAACCAGGATCCCGGTGTTGACCCGGTCGAGCGCGCGCTGCGCGGTATCGGCATCGCGCTCCTCGACCACCATCTGCACGCGCCCGATGCCATCGCACAACACACGTCCATAGCCACGCGGCACCGCGAGGCGCGCAGTCAGCAGGCGGAATACGCCGTCGGCATCCAGCAGCTGGCGCAGGGTGGCAACGCCGATCAGCGGCACGTCGCCGTAAAGCACCAGCACCTGGGCCGCGTCGGGAATTGCCGCCAGGCCGAGCTGCACGGCGTTGCCGGTGCCCAGGCGCTCGGGTTGCAGGATCCAGTCGAGATCGGGCTGGTCGGCAAACGCCGCTTGCACCTGGTCGCCGTGGTGGCCGTGGACGACGTGGATGGCCACCGGCTGCAAGGCCCTTGCGGTATCCAGGACATGCGCCAGCAGCGGGCGTCCGGCCAGCGGCATAAGCACTTTGGCTCGGTTGGAGCGCATGCGCGTGCCGGCACCGGCAGCCAGGATGAGGACGTGGAGGTTGGAAGTTTTCATCTCGCGTGACCGCCCGACGGTAGCAACCATGCAGGATAGCAGCCGCTGCCGCGCCCGCGGTGGCACGCACGCTAACCCTTGTCAGGCGCCACCGGCAAACCTTCCAGTTTCGACGTATAGGCCTTCACGAAGGCGTTGCGCAGCACGCCGACGATGGCGCCCCAGGTTCCCAGTTGTTTGTCGTCGATGCGGCCACTGATGGGCACGCGGGTCGCAAACTGGTCTTCCTTGTGGTTCTTGAAGACGGCGGTGACGGCCTGCGCCACGGCTTCCCAGGCCACGCGCAGCGGGTTCTTGTGCTCTTCTTCCACGTCCTGCTTCCAGCTGAAGATCTTGACCCCGTGCAGCAGGGGCTTGGCGTAGCCTTCCAGCAGGCCATCCCTGGCCTCGAGCTGCATCACGAAATCGCCGTTGCCGGCGTCGAAATCCAGCTTGGCGTAAGCGCGCGCCAGGTCGTTGAGCCGCACCAGTTGGATGCCGGTGATGCGCAGATCCAGCTTGAAGTCACCGCGCTTCTCGAGCGGGTCGAAGCTGGCGCTGGTCTGCAATGGCGCATCCCCAAGCACCTTGGCGCTCGCCTGCATGGTGGCCACGCGGCGGCCTTCCCGGCGGTCGGCATTGCTGAGGTTGCGCATCGTGCCCTCGACGTCGGTCATCTTCAGGTCGACCGGCGGCTGGGACACGAAGTTGCGGAACGTCACCGTACCGTCGTGCACCGTCAGCTCGTCGAGCTGCATGGGCATCAGCTTCTGCAGCTGCACGCGCCAGTTCACGCCCTTGCCCGCCTGTTGTTCGGCATCGCTCTTGCCATCGACGAAATTGAGCGTGGGGTGCGCAAAGACGACCTTGCCGCGGAGCCGTCCACGGAGTAGCGCATGCCAGCTCAACGAGATGTCGGTATGGGTGGCGGCAAACAGTGGCACCGGCACCTTGCCGCTGACCTTGTCCACGCGCAGGCCATCGAGCGTATATGCCCCGCGCCAGAGTGCGATGCCGACCTCCGCAACCTGGCCGTGGTATTCGCCCATGCGGTCCATGCGCCGGTTGAGATAGTCCTTGACCAGGTACGGCAGGGCCAGGCGCAAGGCCACCAGCACGATGATGACGACAAGCAGCCAGGCAGCCGAGCGGCGGGAAAGCAAAGTCATGGCAAGCTCCGCTGATGAGCGGGTCCATGCTAGGGGCTGCTCCGTCAATGCCATGTGGCGGGCGGTAGGGCTGCCCTGCGTGGCTACGCCGCGCAGGGTGGTGCACACCGTGCCCCGCACACGAAAGCGCAACAATCGACATGCCAAGCTTGTGGCCATCCCCTCATGGAGGCGAAACACATGCCACGCCTGAGCTTACCCAGTCTTTTCACCACCGTGCTGTTGGCCGTCGCCGTCCTCTCGACGACGGCTCCGGCGCTGGCCGATGCGGCGCAGGAAACTGCCGCTCCGGCACGCGTCTCGGTGACCTATGTGAACCCGGAGAAATTTACCGAAAACCGCCTCTTCGGCATGCAGGATCGCTTCAACCACATCGACTACCTGACCGAGCTGAAGGACTACCTGATCAAGCGCGGGGAGAAGATCCTGGCACCCGGCCAGCACCTGCACGTGAACATCACCGATATCCGGTTGGCCGGAGCCTACGAACCGGGCAGCGGGGCCCAATCGGACCACATCCGCATGATGCGCGATGTCTACCCGCCGCGCGTCGACCTGGACTTCCAACTGACCGACCAGGACGGCAAGGTGTTGCGCGAGGGCAAGCGGGTGTTGCGCGATCTCAACTACCTGCGGAGCAACCTGAGCGCGCCTGGCGCGCGCAGCGGCGAATCGCTGTTTTACGACAAGGCTTTGCTGGACAGCTGGCTGCGTGGCGGACCGGACAAGCTCTGAGGCCGGCCACGGCGCTTGCCGGGTGCGTCGGCTCCGCGCACTTTTATCGCCACGCCCGTCAGGCTACTTCATTGTCATTCCCGCTTTCGCGGGAATGACGAGCGACGGCGCTGGGACGCCGGGTATCCCCGGATCCCTCAGTGGCGCAGGTTGCGGCGCAGGCGCTCCAGCTCCTGCAACTGCGCCATGGCCTGGGCCAGCTTGATCTGCGCCTTGGTGACGTCAAGCTCCTCGCCACCATTGGCAAGCGCGTCCTCGGCCTGCTTTTTCGCGGCCAACGCGGCAGCCTCGTCCAGGTCGGTGGCACGCGCGGCCGTGTCGGCCAGCACCGTGACCACCTGCGGCTGCACCTCGAGCATGCCGCCGGAGACGTAGAATTGCTGGCGCTCGCCATTGGCCAGCAGCACATCCACATGACCGGGCTTGAGGCGCGTGATCAGCGGCGTGTGCCTGGGCGCGATGCCGAGCTCGCCCGCTTCGCCGGTGGCAATCACCATGGTGGCATCGGCCGAATAGATTTCGGCCTCGGCGCTGACGATTTCGACACGGATGGTTGCCATCGGGTTCACTCGCTATTGCTGATTGAGGGCTGCCTCAGGCGGCCTTCTTGGCGGCCATGTCCTCGGCCTTCTTGATTGCCTCGTCGATCGTGCCGACCATGTAGAACGCCTGCTCGGGCAGGTGGTCGACCTCGCCGTCGATGATCATCTTGAAGCCGCGGATGGTTTCCTTGAGCGGCACGTACTTGCCCGGTGCGCCGGTGAACACCTCGGCCACGTGGAACGGCTGGCTGAAGAAGCGCTCGACCTTGCGCGCGCGGGTCACGGTCTGCTTGTCGGTCTCGCTCAGCTCGTCCATGCCGAGGATCGCGATGATGTCCTTCAGCTCCTTGTAGCGCTGGAGCGTGCCTTGCACGCGGCGGGCAACGTCGTAGTGCTCCTGGCCGATCACCAACGGATCGAGCTGGCGGCTGGTGGATGCCAGCGGATCGACCGCGGGGTAGATGCCCAGGCTGGCGATGTCGCGCGACAGCGCCACCGTGGAATCCAGATGCGCGAACGTGGTGGCCGGCGACGGATCGGTGTAGTCGTCCGCGGGCACGTACACGGCCTGGATCGAGGTGATCGAGCCAGTCTTGGTCGAGGTGATGCGCTCCTGCAGCACGCCCATCTCCTCGGCCAGCGTCGGCTGGTAGCCCACGGCCGACGGCATGCGGCCGAGCAGCGCGGACACCTCGGTGCCGGCCAGGGTGTAGCGGTAGATGTTGTCGACG
>DATNBK010000043.1:0-6839 GCA_035571995.1 Rhodanobacter sp. | reverse complement strand
GTGGACGCCAAGTTGCGCTCGCTCAGCAAGGACAAGCACTCACTGGATGACTTTGCCCGCGCGTTCTACGGCATGGACAACGGCGCCTGGGACATCAACACCTACACGTTCGACGACGTCGTGAGCACGCTCAACAAGATTGCGCCATACGACTGGAAGAGCTTCCTGCGCACGCGCCTGGACGGCCACGACAAGATCACCGACGGCATTGCCGGCGAGGGCTGGAAACTGGTCTACACGGACAAGCCTTCGGACATCGTCGGCGCGCTGCAGAAGCGCTATCACGCGATCGACTTCACCTATTCGGTCGGCTTATCCGTCACCGACAAGGGCGAGTTGCGCGACGTACGCTGGAACGGGCCGGCGTTCAAGGCCGGCCTGGCGCCGGGCATGACGATCGTCGGCGTCGACGGCAAGGACTTCAGTGGCGACAACATGAAGCAGGCCATCACGACGGCCAAGGGCGGCAGCACGCCCATCGCCTTGCTGGTGAAGGATTTCGATGAGTTCAAGACGCTGCAGGTCGACTACCACGACGGCCTGAAGTATCCACACCTGGTGCGCGCCGAGGGCTCGCCCGATTACCTCTCGCAGCTCTACGCCCCGAAGTAGCTCTGCAACGATGGTCGCGGCGTCAACGCCTCCGTCGTCAACGGCACGCGCTCCCTCGTCATTCCCGCGAAAGCGGGAATCCAGGCTTTCGCAGGAAGTAGGGGAAAAGTCCAAGGCACTGGATTCCCGCTTTCGCGGGAATGACGGAGAGGATAGTTGTTCGGAGTTTCCTCAGGCTGTTGTCGTGGCGGGCTCGAGGATGCGGTCGGCGAAGCGGTCGGCCAGCGCGGCAATGGTCAACGAGGGGTTCGTGCCAACCGGTCCCGGCATGATCGAGCCGTCGGCGACGTACAGGCCGGGATAGCCGAAAACCTCGCCATGCTCGTTCACCACGCCTTCCTCCGCATTGCGTCCCATTGGCGCACCGCCCAGCCCATGCACGGTGATGATGCGGCGACCAAGATGCCAGGTGGGATTGCTCTGGAAATCGCCGCCCCAGGCCTCGGTGATCTCCCGCATGGTGTCGGTCAGTCGGGTGAAGAACGGCGACGAACGCTTGATGGTCCAGTCGCTGGAGAGCAGTCCATCCTCCAGGCTGAGGTTGCCGTCGGGCACGTCGCGCCCCATGCCCAGCAAGGGGATGGACGAGGCTGAGAGGTTGCCCGTGCCCAACAGGTTCGCGATGTCGGCGCTCAAGTTTGTCGTGGTGTTGATGCCGATCGCCGAGAGCAGGCGGCGCCAGGCCAGGCGTTGTGCGCGCCCCAGCGTCGCGGCCACCCCGGCGGTCTCCACCAGCCAGGACATGAACGCGGGATAGCCCGCGTCCTCGACGTAGAAGCCGCGGCCGGTGCCGCCATCCAGCGCATCTGGCATGTGCAGCGAGCTGGTGATGACCGGGCCGTAGTTTCCGTCGAGCGCCCACGGCTGCTTGCCGTTCGCGGTTTGTTTCGAGCAGCGCAAGGCGAAGGTAAGCAGGTCACCGTTGCTGCAAAAGTGCGAACCCAGCGCCGGGCTGAGCCCCGGAAACTGTGCCCGGTTGGCCAGCAGGAGAAAGGTCGAGCCGAACGTCCCTGCCGACAGGATCAGGCGCTTTGCCGAGATCGTGGTCAACGGCGTGTCCGCGTGCGCCGGCTCGCCGGGTACATGCTGGCGATACGAGATCAGGTACCCGCCGCCGGTGCGCGGCGCGAAGGTCTTCACCTCGGCCAGGGTGCGCAAGTCCGCCCCGGCACGCTTGGCCGCGGACAGGTAGGTGTAGTCCAGGGTGTTCTTGCTGCCGTAGTTGCAGCCGACATCGCATTCGCCGCACAGGCGGCAGGTGCTGCGGGTGCGGTCGTGCAGGTTGCGGTGGGCCTCGACGATCGGCTCGCCAGGCACCGGCTCGGCACCATCGTTGGCGAAGGTCACGGCCAGCGGCGGCAGCATCCACTCCAGGCCCAGCTTCTCGCCGGCCATGCGCATGGCCTTGGTCTTCTCGGTCTGGTCGTACGGCGACTTGGCAAACGGGTAGCGCTGCACATTCATCATGCGCTCCACCCGCTCATAGTGTGGATCGAGGTCGGCGCGTGTCACCGGCCAGTATTCGTGCCCCGGCACGCCGGGTTGCTCGCGCACGAACCACTTCTCGTCCTTGCGCAGCAGCACGTTCGCATAGATGAGCGAGCCCCCGCCCAGGCCGCTGGAAATCAGCGCATCGATATGCTTGAACGACCACACGTCGAACAGGCCGAACATGCCCGCGCCGGGGTCCCAGAAATTCGCATGCATGGCCTTGGGCGTGCGCGCGAACGAGCCCGGCGGATAGGCCTTGCCGCGTTCCAGCAGGCACACGCTCTGGCCCGCCTCGGCCAGCCGGTACGCCGAGACCGAGCCGCCAAAACCGGAGCCCACCACTACTGCGTCGAAGTGTTCCATGCCTGTGCACTCGCTTGGGGGCCTCCGGGTGACGCGGCGCTCGACGCCACGGGTGCCGGGACCGTGAAGGGATCCTCGATCAGGTGTACCCGCGGCGGCTTGCCATCCCGCGGACGGAAATACGGCTTGCGCCGGTCGGCACGCGGATCGAAGCGCCAGCGCGCCACGCGGCGGATGCCCACCGCATAGACCGACAATGCGCCGTCCGGCCGCAGATGGATGCGCAGGAAGTTCTTGTAGTGCTCGATGCGCTGTGACGAGTAGGCTTCGTTGAGATTGACCCCGGGCAGCAGCGCCAGGCTGAACAGGAAAGCGCCCAGCGGACCTCCGATCACGATCATCTCGACGATGTACAGCGCGCCCTGGATCCATAGGCGCTCGTGACCCGGCGCCTGCAGGCCGAGCAGCCCATTGAGATGGGCAAACCCCCAGGTGAGCGCGAGTACCAGGGCCAGGTGGGCCAACCCATGCACGACGCCGATCCAGCGCAGCCAACCAGGTCGCCCTGGATCCGGCGAGCAAAATTTGTACAGGCCGAAGACCAGCAGCGCGGCAATCACCATGAGCGCCGGCACCTGCACCATGATCTCCACCAGCACACCGAACACGTCACCGGCGTGGGACAGCGGCTGCTGGCTTAGCCAGGCCATCAAGGCATTCATTGGCTTATCGGCGCCGACCGTGCTCTGCACCAGCAGCGAACCCTGGCTGGCGCTTTGCAGCAGCCACCCGCACAGCACGTAGATCAACCCGAGTGCGAGCACGAACCAAGGGTTCTTGAAACCCAGCAGCAACACGCCGGCGCGCAGGCGGCGCGAGGTGGATTGGTCCGGATACACCGCGCCACGCGTATAGGTGCCAGTCGTCGCGCTGGTGCCCCGGCAGGAATCAGTCGGGTCGACCTTGGTCAGCTCGATGCGATCCGGCAGGTGGCTCGTCCCATACAGGTAGGCGCCACCGCCACCGGAGGTGACCTTGTGCCGCTGCCCGGTCGACTCCGAATACCGCGCGTAGTGGTGCAGGTCACCGGTCAACGTGAGCATCAGCTTAGCCTGCCGCGGGCACAGGATCGTACGTTCGAAGAACAGCAGGTTGCGATAGGCGTTCGAGGTGTCGCCCTCCTCCACCCAGGATGGCTGCGCCGTGCACAGGATCACCTGGTCGCCAGGCTGCATGTGCGCGGCCACTTCGGTGAAGTAGTCCAGTTGCGGCTGGTCGATGTCCGAAGCCAACTGGATGTCGATGCCGAGCAGCCACCAGCGCTGCGGCAGTTTCAACGCGAAGTAGCTGCGCGTCTGCCGCGTCTTCCAGGCACCGATGGAGCGGCGCTGGCAGAACAGGCGCATGAAGCTGGTGAGGCCGTCGTACCAGTCGTGGTTGCCCGGTATCGAAAACAGGTGCGGCCGGGCCGCCTCGTCGTCAATCCACGGTAGGGCTGCCTCGAAGGGGCCGTAGAAGCGGTTCTCGTATTGCTTGCGGGAGGCGGTGGGATACACCTGGTCGCCGCCCAGGACCAAGACCTGGCCGCGCCGGGTTGCCGCGAGCAGCTCGCGTTGCCGCGGATGCTCGGGTAATGCGTCGGCAGGCAATTGCTCCTGGCCAAACAGCCAGGCCACGCTGTAGGTGGCATCGAAACCGTCGCCGAGATCGGCGGCAAAATCGATCCACAGTTCGGGTGACCCGGAATAGTCATGGACCGCGGGCTGGGCACCGTGCGCCAGCGCCGCCTGCGTCTCGCGCTGGTCGGCATAGGCGCCAAAGATACTGGAGAGCAGCGCCCGAATACCGGTGCGGATCAGTTGCACCGGATCGAACCACTGCGTCATGCCCTGCGGCGCCCAGGTCAAGGGCACGGGCACATGCTCCTCAACCACCACCGGATCTTCCTCCGGCGGGAGCGCAGGATCGTAAGGAACTCGCGAGGTAGGCACGTGATACCCCCAGGACCCAGAGTCAATGAGAGCTTGGAAAACTCACAACCGCTCAGCCCAGCATCATTTGAACGCAGCCGGCGCGTAGCTCTTCCACAGCTCCCTGGCGAAGAAGCCACCAAACTGGGCAATCAATTTGGCGGCTTCCACCGGCGAGCTGGCATCCACCGCGCGCACGCTCGCCGCAACCTTGGCGAACGCCACGGCGTCGAGCCGGAGCACGCCCGCGCCGACCACCGGGCCGGTGGTATCCGTTCCCTCGTATAACCGGGTGTACAGCGTGGTGGTGTCGCTCCACAGGTCGAAGCCGGGATCGTCGTGGACGTGCTTGGCCCCGGCCAGGTAATAGGTCTGGCCCGCACGCTCGAACGGCAGCTCGTACACCATCAAGGTAGTGTCCGCGGCGTCGGCCGGCGCAAACAGGCGGAAGATGCCCTCCCCGGTCGGCATGGCCAGCCCCAGCGGCGCGAAATCGACTGTGCCCGCCAGCGTGCCGTTGTGGTTCGGGTCCTGGACGAAACGGTCGAGGTCCCGCACGGTGACGGTGACATGGATCGCCAGCGTGGTCCCGACGGCCTTGCCGGCGGCGGCACCCGCATCCGGCTCGGTGGCGCCGAGCGCGAAATTGCCCTGCATGGTTTCCTGGAACGAAATTCCTGGTACGGCGGTTGTCATCATGACGGTCTCCGGGTTGAGGGCGTCGCCCTCATCGGTGGTGGTGGCGAGATAGCGTTGGGCATCGACATAGCCCATCCCGATCAGCGCGCGCGCATCGGTGCGGCCCAAGTACAAGTCCGTGTCCAGCGGCAGCGGATGCGGTGGCCGGATGACGTGCACCCGGATCGGCGAGCGTTGCCCATACGGCGAGTCGCCCGCGGCAATCCGCGTGTTGAGCTGGGCAATGTCGTCGAATTCGCGGTTGAGGCTGGCATTGGCGGCCATCTCCAGCATCTGCACGTAGATCTGCAAGGCCCCGCCCCGATACTCGGCGCTGTTGCCCAGGCACCAGACCAGCCAGATTTCCTCCGCGCCGCGGCGCACCGCCTCCATCAGGTTGGCATCGCGCGCGAAGGCCGAATCGAGATAGACCGAGCCGTTCCATTCCACCGGCGGCATGACGCCGGGTAGCGACATGCCGGCAACGAACAGCTCCTGGACCAGGTCCTGGTGTGCAATGACTTCGTTGACCTTGCGCGTGTAGTTGAAGACGTTGAACGTGCCTTGCAGCCACTGCGCGCCGCGCACGGTCGCCAGGTCGATGCCCAAGTGCGGATAGACATAATCGATGAAGGCCTCGGCGCTGCCCATGGCCACCTGCCGGTCCTGGCGTAGATAGCTCTCCAGCGGCATCAGGGACACCGAGCGCCTGAGCTGCAGGCTCGTCCAGCGTTCGCCCATTTCTGTCGGCGACAGTCCGGACAACAGCATCGCGAGGTTGATTGCACCGCCCGAGGTGGCGTCGATGTGCTGGAAGCTCAGGCCGGCTTCCTGCAGCGCGCGCAAGACCCCAGCCTGGTATGAGAGCCGCATGCCGCCCCCGGAGAGCACCAGCGAGCGGTGCCTTGGGGCGTCGGCTGGCGCGGCAAACGTCCGGGTCGGTTGCGTGGTCATGGCCCCGCGGTCTCCTGCAGATGTTGCAGTATATACGGATAGACGTCCCGGTCGGCGTGCTCGCCAATGATGCAGTCGACGTGGCCGTAGCCTGGAATCACCTCCCACCGGTACAGCTCATGGCCATTGCGTTCCGCCAGCGCTTCAAACGACACCTCGGTGCTCTTCGGCAGCAGGCAGTCGTTGTCGGCGCCATGCACGAAGAGGATCGGGATGGCCATGCGCTCAAGGTGCGGCAGGTAACTGTCGGCGCCATCCTCGCGCACCACGTGTCCGGCGCGCAGGTTGCGGATGAGGTGCCGGAACGCGCGCAGATTGGCTTGGCCAAACTGCTTGGGCAGGCTTGCGTGCGTCGCCTCGTCCAGCCTGGCGTGCCGGTACAGCGGCCCGTACATCGCGCTGATGCGCCGGCAGGTGGCGCTATCGCACCGCTCGGCCGGCGCGATCGGCTGCAGCCGGGCACCCAAGGCGAACATGCGCTCGGTCCAGCCGCCATGTGGCTGCGGTACCGCATGCAGGGCCTTCATCCCGAACCAGCCCATGAGCGTCGGCATCCCCATATGCGACTTGATGCGATTCAGGGGCGCGGGTATGGGATGGATCGCCACCTGCGAGCACACCGCGGAGCGCACGCCTTGCAGACCAGACAGCATGGCCATGCTGAAGGTCTGCGCGCCGATGCCGTGGGCAACCACTTGGATGCTGCGCACCCCGCTCACCGACAGCACCAGGCGCACCGCCGCCGGGAAGTCGTATTGCGCGATCTCGTCAAAGCTCGATTGCCGCGCCTGCGCGGCCAGATCGATGCTGAGCCGCATGTCCAGCAGCCAG
>DATNBK010000042.1:0-41277 GCA_035571995.1 Rhodanobacter sp. | reverse complement strand
AGGTGGCCGGGGTCGACCTGGGGCGTGATGCCGTGGCCGAGGTTGAAGACATGGCCGGGATGGGGACCGTGGCTGTCCATCACGCGGCGTGCCTCGCGGCGAATGACCACGGGATTGGCCAGCATCACCGCGGGGTCCAGGTTGCCTTGCAGGGCCACCCGGCCGCCGGTGGCCTGGCGGGCGTGGGCCAGGTCGATGGTCCAGTCGACGCCGAGCGCGGCGCAGCCGGTGTCCGCCAGCCCGGCAAGGTGCTGGTTCGCGCCCTTGGAGAACAGCACCAGGGGCAGGCTGGCGGCATGTGCATCCGCGCGGAGTGCCGCGGCCACGTGGGCCAGGTAGCGCAGGGAGAACTCGCGGAACGCCGCCGGGGCAAGCAGGCCGCCCCAGGTGTCGAAGATCATCAGCACCTGGGCGCCGGCCGCAGCCTGCGCCTTCAGGTACTGCGCCACGGCCTGGGCCAGGAGATCGAGCAGCCGGTGTGCCAGGGCGGGATCTTCCCAGCACATGGCCTTGGGCATGGCAAAGTCGCGCGAGCCGTGGCCTTCGACCATGTAGCAGGCGAGGGTCCACGGGCTGCCGGCAAAGCCGATCAGGGGCACGCGCCCGTGGAGCTCGCGGCGGATGAGGCGCAGCGCGTCCATCACGTAGCGCAATTGGCCGTCCATATCAGGAATGGCGAGCCGGGACACGTCTGCGCTCGTGCGCACCGGGCGGGCGAAGCAGGGACCCTCGCCCTGCGCGAAGGACAAGCCCAGGCCCATGGCGTCTGGAATGGTGAGGATGTCGGAGAACAGGATGGCTGCATCAAGGTCGAAGCGCGCCAGCGGTTGCAGGGTGACCTCGCAGGCCAGCTCCGGATTTTGCGCGAGGGCCATGAAGCTGCCGGCGCGTTCGCGCGTGGCGCGGTATTCGGGGAGGTAGCGGCCGGCCTGGCGCATCACCCAGATCGGCGTGGTGTCGGTGGGCTCGCGGCGCAGGGCACGGAGCAACCGGTCGTTGAAGGGAATCGCGGACGCCATCTCAATGCCCATGCGGTCGTTCCTGACCTTGGGTGAACATGACCTGGAAGCCGCGCTTGATTTGCGCATCGCGGGCCTTCTCGAACGCCGCGATGGCGCCGTCGCGCTCCAGGAACTGTTCGCGCTTCAGGCTGGCGCGACCGCCCTGGATGCCCGATTCGCGGTACAGCGTCCAGCCGCCAAGCAGATCCTGCTCCAGGGTGATCTGGACATAGTGCGGCGGTTGGTCCGTGTTGCCAGGTGCGGTTTGCAGGTAGAGGCGCATGGATTCCGGCGGCTGGCGGCCAGCAGCAGTTCGTTCGTGGCGGCGGGATATGCTGGCTATCTTATCGGATGCAGGTGTGCGCGGCGGCCATGGCCGATTGGACCGACGCTGCCTGCTCGTTCAGCGCACTGGCCACGCGCCCGACGGCGCTTCAGTCGTCGGCGTCGCCCTGCTGCCCGAGGTGTTCCAGGGTGCTCAGCACGACCGCCTCGCCGACGGCGTCGACGATCTCGACATGCCCGATGCCGCGCCACAGGATCATGCGCAACGCGTCCGCGGTGTTTTTCTTGTCCAGGCGCATGAGCTCCAGCAGTGCCCCCGGCTCGGCGATGGGGGGCATGGCCACCGGCAAGGAAAACCTCTGCAGCAGCCGCGACAGTCGGCGGCGGGCCAGCGGCGCGCTCATGCCGAGATGCTCGGAGAGCTGCGCGGCCAGCACCATGCCGATCGCCACGGCCTCGCCGTGCAGCAGCAGGCGATAGCCGCTGGCGGTTTCCAGCGCGTGGGCAAAGGTGTGGCCAAAATTGAGCAAGGCGCGCGCGCCCCGTTCGGTCTCGTCGCGCTGCACCAGGTCGGCCTTGAAGCGTATGGACCGCGAGATCATCTCCAGCAGGGCATGGCGGTCGCGCGCCACGATCGCATCGACATGGTCTTCCAGCCAAGTGAAGAAGACCCGGTCGCCGATGCACGCGGCCTTGACCACCTCGGCCAGGCCAGCGCGGTACTCGCGCTCGGGAAGGCTGTCCAGCGTGCCGATGTCGGCGACCACCGCACGCGGCTGGTGGAATGCCCCGGCCAGGTTCTTGCCGGCTGGCAGGTTGACCCCGGTCTTGCCGCCCACCGAGGCGTCGACCATGGCCAGCAGCGTGGTTGGCATCTGCACGAAATCGATGCCGCGCATCCAACAGGCGGCGCTGAAACCTGCCAGGTCGCCAACCACGCCGCCGCCCAGGGCGAGCACGCAGGCGTCGCGGGTGGCGCCCAGGGTGGACAGCGCGCCCAACACGCGGCCAACGTTGGCGAAGGTCTTGTGCGCCTCGCCGTCGTCGAGCACGTGGCTGGACCAGTGCAGGCCCTCCAGCCCGCTGGTGACCAGCGGCAGGTAGAGCGGCGCCACCGTGGTGTTGCTGACCACCAGGACGTGGCGCCCGCGCAGCACGGCGCGCCAACGTGCATGGTCGGCCAGCAGGTCCGGACCGACCCATACCGGATAACTGCGTTGGTCGAGCGCGACGGTGACGGTGTGCATGTTCATGCCCGGCGTTGCGCATCGGCAGGGTCCACCTGCGTCCAATGCGCATCGAGCAGCTCGATGCAGCGGGCGCTCACCGTGGCCAGGTTCGCCGCTACGCTTGCGACCACCAGGTCGGCAATCGACCGGTACAGCGGCTCGCGCTGGGTCGCCATGGCCTGCAGGCGCTGGCGGCGGCCCTCGCCAGCCAGCAACGGGCGGCTGCGGTCCATGCGCAGGCGCTCGAGTTGCTGGTCGATGCTGGCCTGCAGCCATACCACGAAGCCCCTGGTGGCCAGGTACTCGCGATTGGCGGCGTCCAGGACCGCGCCGGCTCCGGTGGCCATGACGATGCCTTGGCGCTGGCTACAACTTTCCAGCAGCGCCGCCTCGCGCTTGCGGAAGCCGGCCTCGCCCTCGATGTCGAATACCATGCTGGCGCTGGCGCCGGCACGCAGCTCGATTTCCTGGTCCAGGTCGATGAAGGGGCGTCCGTAGTGCTCGCCGAGCCGCCGCCCAAGCGAGCTCTTGCCGGCGCCGGTAGGGCCAATGATGAAGATGTTGCAGGCCGGAGTCATGGGTGAATCGTAGCAGGGGGCTGGCCGCCCGTGGCTGGTTTTCGCGACGCGCGAAATGGTCCTGCGGCACAATGGAGCCAGTCGTTATCAATGGACGTATGGACTGCTGCTTGTCCTGTTCCGGAGCGGGTGTGGGCTTACGCGTATTGTTGGCTGGTTGCGGGGACGTGGGGCTACGCGTGGCGCAGCTCCTGCGCGCGCGCGGAGCCGAAGTATGGGGGCTGCGCCGTGGCGGTGTGGTCGAGCCCGGCACGGACCTGCACTGGGTGCATGCGGACCTGGGTGATCCAGCCTCCCTGCGCGGCCTGCCACGCGGCCTGACCCAGCTGGTGTATCTGCCGGCCCCGGGCGGGGGTGATGCGGACGCGTACCGCGCGCTGTTTCCGGACGGCCTGCGCAACCTCCTCGGGGCACTTGACCAGTCGGCGTTGCGTCGCGTGCTGCTGGTGTCCTCCAGCGCGGTCTACGGCGATCACGCCGGAGCCTGGGTCGACGAGTCGACACCGACCGCCCCGTTGGCTGACAACGGCAAGGCACTGCGCGCCACCGAGCGCTGGCTGGCTGCAGAAAGGTCAGACGCGCTGGTGCTGCGCCTGGCCGGCTTGTACGGTCCGGGGCGGCTCGGCCTGGTGACGCGGCTGCGCGAAGGCGCGGCCCGCGTGCCGCGCCAGGCGCGGCACTGGGCCAACCGCCTCCACGTGGATGACGCGGCGTCAGCCATTGCCCACTTGTTGCAGTTGGAGATGCCGCAGGCGCTCTACGTCGGCGTCGACGACACGCCGCTGCCCATCGACGTGCTCTACGACGAGCTCACCCGCCTGGTCGGGGCGCCGCCGCCAGCCGATGGTCCGGCGCCGGCCCAGGTCGGCAGCAAGCGCCTGTGCAACGCGCGGCTGCGCGCCAGTGGATGGGCGCCGCGTTGGCCGGATGCCAGGCTGGGATATGCGGACTTGCTCGGCCGGGAGGATCGCGCCCAGCCGGTGGCTTGAGCGCTGGCGCATCGCGCGGGCCGAGGCGCTGGCGATCCGGCCGGCATGGGCCTCGCTTGCATGGGCTTGCGGCGGGACGACTCAGGCGTGGCTGAGCGCCGTGACGTGCCGCTCGTCGTCATATTCGACCACCGTATCGGCCAAGGCTGGCAAGGTGGCCAGGGCGTGCCGGCTGAGGCGTTCGAAATGGGCGAGGAAGCGACGCATGGCCACGGCGTCCATGGCCAGCGGCGCATGCCTTGCCAGCAGCTCCTGCTCCTGTTCGCTGCGCCAGCGCTGGACGATGTCCCAGCCCGGTGCCTGCAGCACGATCAGCGCGTCGAACTTGCGCCACAGCGGCTGGTAGCCGCGCAATTGCTTGTTGACCCACAAGCGCCAGATGCCATCGGCATCCTCTCGGCGTTCCAGCTCGTTGACCGGTTCCACCAACTGCGAGCGCAATTGCGGTCGGATGCCCAACGCCCAACCCTCGACGATCACCAGCTTGGGCGCGCGAGTGATCCGCGGCCAGCGTGACGGCGGATAGCGCGTGTCGCGGCCCTTGTCGAAGCGCGGATAGGTCACCGGGAACCTGGTCGAGGCGCGTGGCAGGGCGGCAAGCACGGACAACAGCAACTCGATCTCATGGGTTCCCGGTACGCCGCGCGTGCGCAACAGGGGATGCACCTGCTGCGCCAGGTCCTCGCGATCGCTCAGCGAGTAGTAGAAGTCGTCGAGCGACAGGACCTGGGTTGGCCATCCAAGCTGCTGGGCATGCTGCTTCATCAC
The DNA here is from genome assembly GCA_035571995.1 of Rhodanobacter sp. Taxonomy (GTDB): domain Bacteria; phylum Pseudomonadota; class Gammaproteobacteria; order Xanthomonadales; family Rhodanobacteraceae; genus Rhodanobacter. The sequence continues at coordinate 36,427 of DATNBK010000042.1, read as the reverse complement.
CAGCGCCAGCGTGCTCTTGCCGCTGCCCTGCAGGCCGGATAAGCCAAGCACGTAAGGACGGCGTGAACGTGCAATGCGACCAGCGTACTGGTCCAGCAGGTGCCCGGCGAGGGCTTCGTTGGAGGCGTTGCCCGGACCATTCATGCCGGCGGCAACCCACGGCGCGACGAGGATGGAGGCGGTTGCCAGGCGCGTCCCATGGCGGCAGGCCGATGGCGCAACCGGCCTTGCCGCGGCGGTGATGGCATGGATGATGTGGCCGCCTGCGGCCACGCCGATTTGCTGTGGTTGCGGTCGGACATTGGTTTATTATGGACGAGAACACCGCGCTCCACGCGGCGCGCGTTCGCTGCAATGTACACGGAAGGTATTGTCTCCATGCTGAGTCCCGAGCTGCTCGATACGTTTTCCACCTTGCTCGGGGAGGCCGTGGCCAGCGGCGACCGCGAGCCGACGGCCATGAACCTTGCCACGGTCGATGCCGCCGGTCACGTTTCCTCGCGCATAGTGTTGCTCAAGGGCGTGGACGAACGCGGCTTCCGCTTCTACACCAACTACGAGAGCGACAAGGGCAGCCAGCTTGCCGTGCACGCGCAGGTGGCGCTGGACTTCCATTGGAAGCAAGTGCGCGAGGGCGTGCAGGTGCGCGTGGAAGGGCTGGCGCGCAAGCTGCAGGACGACGAGTCGGACGCCTACTTCGCCAGCCGCAAACGCCAGAGCCAGATCGGTGCCTGGGCTTCGCTGCAGTCGCAGACCCTGCCCGACCAGGCCACCTTTGACCAGCGCTTCGCACGCTACGAGGCGGAGTTCGAGGGCCAGGAGGTCCCCCGCCCGCCGCACTGGGGTGGTTTCCTGGTCGAGCCGGACATGCTGGAGTTCTGGTACGGCGCGGCGTTCCGGCTGCACCACCGGGTGCGCTGGAATCGGCATGGCAAGACCTGGACGAGCCGGCTGCTGTATCCCTGATGTGCCGCCATGGCTGAGCTGCAATCACGCTTCGAAGTCGCCACGCCGGGACGTGGCTTCACCGACATCACCGCTGCGGTGGCGGGCCGGGTCGCGGATTGCCGGGCGGGCACCGGCATGGTGCATGTGTTCGTGCCGCACACCAGTTGCTCGCTGCTGCTCGGCGAAAATGCCGATCCGGCCGTGCGCGATGACCTGGAGCGCTGGTTTGCGCGCGCCGTGGCCGACGGCGACCCGCTGTTCCGTCATACCGCCGAAGGGCCCGACGACATGCCTGCCCACGTCCGCTCGATCCTGGCCGGGGTGAGCGTGACTGCCCCCATGTGCGATGGCCGGCTGCAATTGGGGACCTGGCAGGGCATCTACCTGTGGGAGCACCGCCTGCGGCCGCACCGGCGCACGGTCGTGGTGACCGTGTTGGGCGCGCAGCCGTCTCCGGCGTGATGGCACCTGCGCCGCTCAGGCGCCGATGGCCAGCCGCGTGCCGAGGTCGAGCAGGGGTGCACTGACCAGGATGCGGGCCAGGAACAGGACGATCAGCACCACCATGGGCGCGAAGTCGATGTTGCCGGCAATCAGCTTCCCACGCAGCGGCCGCAGCAGCGGCGAGACGATGCATTCGGCCAGGCGCAACAGCGGCTGGCGTCGGTCGGTGGCGAACATGCTGAGCAAGGACCAGCCGAATACCAGCACGATGTAGAACACCAGCACGAAGTCGAGCAGGTCGGCGAGTGCCAGGAGCAGCAATCCAGGCACGTGCGGCATGTCGCCAAGCAGGGCAAACAGCAACAGCCGCTTGAGCAGCAGCACGATCCAGACCAGCAGCAGGGCAGCCAGGTTGAGGCGCCGCCAGTTCGGCAGCACGCGCCGGATCGGCGCCAGCACCGGATTGGTGTAGCGGTAAATGAGTTGGCTCAGCGGGTTGTAGAAATCCGCGCGGCAGGCCTCGGCCGTGATGCGTACCAGCAGCAGGACCACCACCAGGTCGCAGGCCAGCCCAAGCAGGAAGGATGCGGCATTCACCAGGTAGGTCATGCGTCTTGGTCCAACTGGTCCGAAAGTTCCCTGCCACGCCGCCTGGCGGCTGCCATGGCGTCGGCCACGATACCGGGCAGGCCGCCATTTGCCAGGCTGTCCAGCGCCGCCTGCGTGGTGCCGTTGGGTGAGGTGACGCGGGCCCGCAGCAGCGCCGGGTCCTCCCCGCTTTCGCTGAGCATGCGGCCGGCGCCGAGGCAGGTCTGGGCCGCCAGCATACGCGCCGTCGCGGCGGGCAGGCCCTGCGCGATGGCTGCTGCCACCATGTGTTCGGCAAGGGCGAAGAAGTAGGCCGGCCCTGAGCCGGACAAGGCTGTCACGGTGTCCATGAGGTTTTCGTCGTCGACCCAGCAGGCCAGGCCGACCGTGCCCAGGATGTGCTGGGCCAGGGCGCGCTGGGCAGGGATGACGCGGCCGTTGGCACACACGCCAGTGGCCCCGGCGCCAATCAGGGCAGCCACGTTGGGCATGCAGCGGATGATGGCCAGGCTGCTCCCGAACCAGCGTTCCAACTGGTGCAGGCGGACGCCGGCGGCCACCGAGATCAGCATTGGCCGCTGGCGTTGCAATGCATCACGCAGCCCCGTGGTGAGGCTGGGCAGGACCTGCGGTTTCACGGCCAGGACGATGACTTCGGCCTCCGCGACGGCGGGCCCCGGCTCGGCGTAGGTAGCGACGCCAAGCTCGCGACCGAGCGACTCGCGGGTTTCTGCCGAAGGTTCGGCAACGGTGATCGCCGACGGCACCATGCCGGTCTTGAGCATGCCGCCAATCAGGCTGCGCGCCATGTTGCCGCCGCCGATGAAGGCAATCCTGGTCATGCACCCACTCCTGGACGTGACATCGAATGGGCTACCTTAGCCTGAGCGCGTCCGGCGATGGAACTGCTACGGCCCGGTGCGCCGCGGCGGGGTGGGGATCGGACAGAAGGGGTGGCATGCCATCGTCTGGACCGATAGGGAACACGGTCCCGGCGCGTGTCTGGTTTTTACAGCCTCGACTCCTAGTACCATCCAGCAAGCTGCATGGGCGAGGGGTAGCGGTTGCGGGCCAGGCCATCGGGCGCGGCCGCCACCGCCATGGGTGTGCGACATGGCACGGCCCATGCAGGATCATCATTCCTACATACGGTCAAACAGGGGCTAGGGCGATGGATATTGCTGAATTGCTGGCGTTCTCGGTCAAGAACAAGGCATCCGATCTGCATTTGTCGGCAGGACTGCCGCCAATGATCCGCGTCGACGGCGACGTACGCCGTATCAACATCCCGGCGTTCGAGCACAAGCAGGTGCACGCGCTCATCTACGACATCATGTCGGACAAGCAGCGCCGCGACTACGAAGAGTTCTTCGAAACCGACTTCTCCTTCGAGATTCCCGGCCTGGCGCGCTTCCGCGTCAACGCGTTCACCCAGAACCGCGGCGCCGGCGCGGTGTTCCGCACCATTCCGGCCGAGGTCCTGACGCTCGAGGACTTGGGTTGCCCGCCGATTTTCCGCACCCTGATCGAGCAGCCGCAGGGGCTCATCCTCGTGACCGGCCCGACCGGCTCGGGCAAGTCCACCACGCTCGCGGCCATGGTCGACCATATCAACAAGACCGAATACGGGCATATGTTGACGATCGAGGATCCGATCGAGTTCGTGCATACCTCGCAAAAGTGCCTGGTCAACCAGCGCGAAGTGCATCGCGACACGTTGGGCTTCAACGAGGCGCTGCGCTCGGCATTGCGCGAGGACCCGGACTTCATCCTGGTCGGCGAGCTGCGCGACCTGGAAACCATCCGCCTGGCCCTGACCGCCGCGGAAACCGGCCACCTGGTGTTCGCGACCGTGCACACCAGTTCGGCGGCCAAGACCATCGACCGCATCATCGACGTGTTCCCGGCCGGCGAGAAGCCCATGGTGCGCTCGATGCTGTCCGAGTCGCTGCGCGCCGTGGTCTCGCAGTCGCTGCTGAAGAAGGTCGGCGGCGGGCGCATGGCGGCGCACGAGATCATGGTCGGCATCCCGGCCATCCGCAACCTGATCCGCGAGGACAAGGTCGCGCAGATGTACTCCTCGATCCAGACCGGGCAGCAGTTTGGCATGCAGACGCTGGACCAGTGCCTGCAGGACCTGGTCAAGCGCGGCGTGATCTCGCGCCAAGAGGCGTCCAGCTATGCGAAGAACAAGGAACAATTCAAATAGCGGCGCGCGTGCCGATATGCTGCAAGATGTGACTTCATCATTCGTACCCCGGGGGTACCACCCATGAGCGATTTCGATTTCACCTCGTTCCTCAAGCTGATGGTGCACAAGAAGGCCTCGGACCTGTTCATCACCGCTGGCGTGCCGCCATCGCTGAAGGTGCAGGGGCGCATCGGCCCGGTGACGCAGAGCCCGCTCAGCGTGCAGCAGGCGCGCGACATGGTGCTGAACGTGATGACACCGGCGCAGCGCGAGGAATTCGAGAAGACCCACGAATGCCAGTTCGCGATCAGCGCGCAGGGCGTGGGCCGGTTCCGCGTGTCGTGCTTCTACCAGCGCGGCTGCGTGGGCATGGTGCTGCGCCGGATCGAGGCCAAGATCCCCACCACCGAGGAGCTGCACCTGCCGCAGGTGATCCAGCAACTGGCGATGACCAAGCGCGGCATCATCATCCTCGTCGGCGGCACCGGCACCGGCAAATCGACCACGCTGGCGTCGATGATTGGCTACCGCAACCTCAATTCGACCGGGCACATCATCACCATCGAGGATCCGATCGAATACGTGCACAAGCACGAGAGTTGCATCATCACCCAGCGTGAGATCGGCGTGGATACCGACAGTTGGGAGAACGCGCTGAAGAACTCGCTGCGCCAGGCCCCCGACGTCATCATGATCGGCGAGGTGCGCACGCGCGAGACCATGGAGCACGCGATCAACTTTGCCGAAACCGGGCACCTGTGCCTGTGCACCCTCCACGCCAACAATGCCAACCAGGCGATGGACCGCATCCAGCATTTCTTCCCCGAGGATCACCGCACGCAGCTGTTGATGGACCTGTCGCTGAACCTGAAAGGCGTGGTTGCGCAGGTGCTCATCCCCTCGCCGGACGGCAAGTCCCGGCACGTGGCGGTCGAGATCCTGCTCGGCACGCCGCTGGTCCAGGACTACATTCGCCAGGGTGAGATCCACAAGCTCAAGGAGGTCATGAAGGAGTCGACCCTGCTTGGCATGCGCACGTTCGACCAGAGCCTGGTCGAGTTGTACCAGGCTGGGGACATTTCCTACGAGGACGCCCTGCGCTACGCCGACAGCACCAACGAGGTGCGGCTGCGCATCAAGCTGTCGCAGGGTGGCGACGCGCATACCTTGTCGCAGGGCATGGATGGCATCGAGGTCGAGGAAACCACGGACGCCCGCAGCCAGGGCGGCAGCCACACCATGCTCAACCGCTGAGCTGGCGACGACAGCGTAAGACAAAGGAGCCCGCGCGGGCTCCTTTGCATTGCGGCTTGGTGGAGCGCGCCGTACGCGCCGCGCTCCCCTGGACTCAGTTGCGCGACTGCATCTTGGACAGCAGGCGCAGGATCTCCAGGTACAGCCAGACCAGGGTGACCACCAGCGCGAACGCGCCGTACCACTCCATGTACTTGGGGGCGCCGGTGCGGGCGCCGGTTTCGATCAGGTCGAAGTCCAGGATCAGGTTCAACGCGGCAACGATCACCACCACCACGCTGAAGCCGATCGCGATCGTGCTGTTGCCATTGATGAAGTCCATCGAGTGGCCGAAGAAGCCCATGATGAAATTCGCAACGTACAGCAGCAGGATGCCGCCGGTGGCGGCGACGACGCCGAGCTTGAATTTCTCGGTGGGCCGGATCAGCCCGCTGCGATAGGCCAGCAGCAGGGCAGCCATGGTGCCGAAAGTCAGGCCCACGGCGCGCATCACGATGCCCGGGTAGCGCGCCTCGAAGATCGCCGACAGCGCGCCGATGAATACACCTTGGGCCAGCGCGTACAGCGGCGCGGTATAAGGCGCCCAGGTCTTCTTGAAGATGGTGGCGAACGCCAGGACCAGGCCGCCGATCATGCCGCCCAGCACCATTGGCATCAGTGCCGATACGCTGGCCGGGCCGGCATATTGCGACCAGCTGTACATGGCGCCGACCAGCACCAGGATGAGCAGGAATCCGGTCTTGTTCACGGTGCCGTTGACGGTCATCGCGTCGCCGCCATGGGCGAGGACGGCGCCGTTGCCTACATCGAGGAACGTGTTCTTGTTGAGGGCCGGGTTGCCGCTTTGCATGTCTTCCTCCGCAGTGGATGGCGCGCCGGCGGATGGCTGCGGCCGGCGCGGTGATGGAGCACTTGTCAGCTTACTTCATTGTCGTCGCGCTGGTCAGCACGATGCCGTCCTTCTCCACGTGCATTTCCGCGTTGATATCGGCAATGCGCGCGGCCTGCAACTGCATGGCGGCAAGCTGCGCCTTCGACTGCGCGACATCCGCCGCGATGCTGGCGGCATCGGCCGAGCTGGTGCTGCCCGCGGGCTCGCTGTTCTTGTTCAGCAGCGCCGCCGCGCTCGCCAGCTTGTCGGCCTGCTGGTCCATGAGCTGCAGCCATTGCAGGTACATCGCCCCGCTGAGGTGCATGCGGGCCATGCGCCCGGGTTCACCGACGGGCGCCTTCAGCGCCTGCGCCAGCTTGGCGTCCTCCCCGGCGCCGACGCCGAGCGCCAGCACCTTGTCGGTCAAGGCGAGCCAGGCTGGTTGGCCAATGATGGTCGCCAGGTCCTGGGGCAGTGCCTGTGGGGGGCCGCCAGCCACCGGTTTGACCCGGGTCAACGACGGCACGGTCATCTGCCCCATGGCCAACAAGCCGGCCGGATTGTTGCTGGCCACCAGCAGGCGTCCGGACATCTTCGGCATGCCGCCATCCTTGTCCTGCTGCATGCTGTCCAGCGCCAGGCCGATGCCTTGCAGGTCACCGAACGGCGGGATGGCCGACTTCTGCAGCCATTGGCCGAGGGTGGCAAAACTGTCATTGAGATCGGTCAGCTCGGGACAGGCAAACGGCTTGGCCGCCACGGCGTCGACCTGGGTCGACCAGAAGTCGCGCAGGGCGGCGATGGGCAGCGCGAGCGCCACGTCAAACGGCGCCGCGTCGGCGCCGTGGCCACCCAGCCCGGGCAGTGCCACCTGCAGCCCGGCAAAGGCTTTGCTGATGTCCGCGGCCAGCGCAATGTCCAGGCGCGCGTCCTGGCGCGTGGCGGTCAGCGTGGTGTAGCCGAAGCTGGCCGAGGGCACGCGGGCGGCGATGCGCTGGGCTTCGGCCACGCAGGTCGGACCGGTGCGCAACTGGTTGGCCACCGGCTCGCCGGTCTTGGCCTTGGTTGCCTCGGCGCGGGCGACGCGAACGGCGTGCAGCAACGGGTCATCACCACCGAGCAGCAGCGGCAGCAGGCGCGTCATGTCCACTTGGCCGACCAGGTATTTCTGGTAGTCCTTGGCCTTGGCCAGCTTGGCCAGGCGATCGCTGTCCTGCACGCTCTTGGCCGGACGGTCGAGGCCCAGGGCCTGGCGCAACAGCGGCTTGGCGGCGTCCACCGGCAGCAGCGCGAGCACCGCCTGCTTGCCTTGCGTGGCGATGACCAACTGGGTGCCGGAGCTGGCGAAGGTCTGCGTGCGATAGCTCTGCTGGCCTTCCTGGCGCACGGCCAGCGGCTTGCCGTAGGCACTCTCGAGCTTGGCGACGAACGCGTCGAAGGCCTTGGGGTCGTCCAGTGTCAGGCGCGCCACCGGGGCCAGTCCAATGCCATACAGGGCAAAGTGGCCCTCGAGCGCGATCCCGGCTTCCTGGGCGAAGCTTTCAACTGTCTTGCCCTTGAACTCGGTGGCCAAGGCATGCAACAGCCTCGCCCCGTCCGGGTCATGCTCCTGCATGCGGTCGGCCATGGCATTCAACCTGGCCAGCTGCGACGGCAACTGTGCGTCGGCCTGCACCAGCAAGGCCTTGCGCGTGTTGCTGTCGAGCGTGTCGATGTTGGCCAGCACATACGGCGTGTCGGCCGGCGCGAAAGCCAAGGGCGCGTTCTTGTCCTTGGAAGCGCAGGCGGCGAGCAGGGCGCCAGTCAGCGCCAGCGTGAAGAGGCGCGTGGTGAGTCGCATGGGGTTCCCAGGATGGTAGTTGCGGCGCCGCCCATTATGCCTGCTTTGCCCCGACCCCCTGGTGAAAGCGGCATCGAACGCTTCAGCGGGCCAGCACCTCGTTCAGTACCGCCATGCGCACGAATACGCCATTGCTGACCTGTTCCAGGATGCGCGACTGCGGCCCGTCGGCCACTTCCGAGGCGATCTCGATGCCACGGTTGATCGGCCCAGGGTGCATCACCAGGCAGCCCTTGGCGGCGAGTGCCAGGCGTCGCGGATCGAGGCCGTAACGCTGGAAATAGGCGGTCGGATCGGGCAACTCGGTGTCCTGCATGCGCTCCTTTTGCAGGCGCAGCATGATCACCGCATCGACGCCGGCAATGGCCTGGTCGAAGTCGGCCAGCCGCTGCGCCTGGGGGAATTCGTCCGCACCGGGCATCATGGCCGGCGGCGCGCACAGGCGGATTTCCTGCGCGCCCAGCGTGGTCAGCGCGCGCAAGTCGGCGCGGGCCACGCGCGAATGCTTGATGTCGCCGCAGATCGCGACCTTGACCCGGGAGAAATCGGGCCAGTGCTGGCGGATGGTGAGCGCGTCGAGCAGGCCCTGGGTCGGGTGCGCGTGTTCGCCGTCGCCGGCGTTGATCACCGAGACCCCGCTCATGGCCAGGCGCACCATGGCTTCGGCGGTGCCGGGCTGCGCGTGGCGCACGATGATCGCATCCAGGTGCATGGCCTCGAGCGTATGCAAGGTGTCGACCAGCTCTTCGCCCTTGCGCACCGAGGACAGCTCGATGTTGAGGTTGACCACGTCCGCGCCGAGGCGTCGCGCCGCCAGCTCGAACGAAGTGCGGGTGCGCGTCGAGGGCTCGAAGAACATGGTCAGCACGGTGCGCCCGGCCAGTACCTCCAGTTTGCGCGTGCCGTGCGCGCAGGCGTCGCGCAGGCGCTCCGCGCTGTCCAGCAGGCGCTCGATGGTCGCGCGGGGAAGGCGGTCGAGCGAGGTGAGGTGACGCAGGCGGGGGCTCATGGGCAAAGGCCGTGGGGTGGGCTGCAGCAGATCAGGGTGGGAAGGTTTGCGGCGCAGGGGGTGCGCTGTGCTGCAGCCAGCGTTCCAGTATGACGGCGGCCGCGTCGGCATCGATCGCGGCGCCCTGGCTGCGCCGCCGCGCACCGGCTGCCCGGGCTTGCGCGAAGCGTTGCGCCGCCTCGCGCGAGCTGTCGCGTTCGTCCTCGAGCACCACGGGCACGCCGTAGCGTGCGCCCAGGGCGGCGGCAAATTGCCGGGCGGCACGGGTGGCCGGCTGTTCCGTGCCATCCAAGCGCAGCGGCAAGCCGACCACCAGGGTTTCCGGCTGCCAGGATGCGTGCAGGTGGTCGAGCTGTTGCCAATCGGGGCTGCCATCGCGCATCGGCAGCGTCGCCAGGGGCCTGGCGCTGGCGGTCAGGCGGTTGCCGATGGCCACGCCGGTGAGGCGGCTGCCGACGTCGAAGGCAAGCACGCAGCTCACGCATGTCCCGCGTAGCCGGACAACTGGCGGGGGTCCACTCCCACCAGGCCGGCTGCGGCGCTCCAGCGCTCCTCCAGCGGGGTTTCGAACACGATCCGGCTGCAGCCCTCGGTGGTGAGCCAGGCGTTGGAGCGGATTTCCTGCTCGAGCTGTCCGGCGTCCCAGCCGGCATAACCCAACACCATGACCGCCTCGCGCGGCCCCTCGCCGGCGGCCATGGCCACCAGGATGTCGCGCGAGGTGGTCACCGACCAGGTATCGCCGACGCGGTAGCTCGACTCCCACGCACCTTGCTCGCGATGCAGCACGAAGCCACGCTCCTGCTGCACCGGGCCGCCGATCAGTACCGGTGCATCGGCCAGGCCGTCGTCCGCGCAGTGCAGCTTCATCTGCGCCAGCACGTCGCCGAAGCGGTAATGCGACAACTGGTTGACCAGGAGGGCCACGGCGCCGTCGGCGTCGTGCTGGCACAGCAAGGCGACTCCGCGGGCAAACGGCGGCTCGGCCTGGTGGGGCATGGCAATCAGGAAATGCCCGGTGAGGGTGTGCGATGTCTCGCTGGTCATGCCTCCCATTCTAAGCCGGCCGGCAAGTCACGCGCAGCCGCATCGACCCTTACTTGTTGCGCAGCACGTCCCCCGGCAGGAATTCCCAGGTGCGCGTGATGTACAGCTCGTCCGCCTTGGCGCTGGCCGGAAGCGGCGGGAACGGGCCGGCCAGGCGCACGATGCGCTCGGCTGCCTCGTCCAGGATCGCGTGGCCCGAACTCTGGATGACGGTGATGCTGTGGATGCTGCCGTCGCGGTTGATGCCCACGGTGAGCAGGAGGTCCCCGTACAGCTTGTTCTGGCGCGCGCGTTCGGGATAGTTGAGGTTGCCGACGCGCTGCACGCGATCCGACCACGCCCGCATGTAGCTGGCGTACACGTATTCCTTGGTGCTGGCCGAGATGAACTTCTTGACCGGCCGCTTGGCCAGGGCCTTGTTTTGCGCCCGCACCTCCGCGGCCAACTGCGCGATCGCCGCGTCGCGCTGCAGCTCGGTCGCCGGCGGCGCCGCCTCGGCGCGGTGGCGTGCCTGCGCGTTGTCGCTGCGCACCTGGAACGTGCTGTCGCCGGTGGTGGTGACCTGGCGCGAGGGCGTGGCCTCCTGTACCGGTGGCGCGCCGGCCTTGAGCGGGCGCGGGAGGATGCCGGGGTCCGGACGTGGCAGGGTGCCGGAGAAGATCTGCGATGGCCGCGCGGCACGGTCGCTGTCGCCGCCGCCGCGGTTGCTGGCCTGGGCCAGGAAGTCCGCGTGCTCGGGCGTCTCGCGGTTGGCCACGTTGACCAGGGTGACGTCCAGGGTCGGTTCGGCCGCGGGGTGGGCAAAGTGGAACGTGATGCCCAGCAGCAACACGCCATGCACCAGCAGCGAGAACAAGGCGGTGGCGCTGAGGGGGTTGGGCGCGGCGGCCGTATCGGTCGCCATGTTCAGCTGTTTTCGCGCGCGCTGCAGCGGGGTTCGATCACGTCAAACAACTGCGCGCTGATGTTCAGCCCGTACTGCGCATCCAGCTCGCGCGCGCAGGTCGGCGAGGTGACGTTGATTTCCGTGAGGTAATCGCCGATGACGTCCAGGCCTACGAACAGCAGGCCGCGCCGGCGCAGTTCCGGGGCGACCTGCTGCACGATCCAGCGGTCGCGCTCGGACAAGGCCACGCCTTCGCCCCGCCCGCCGGCGGCGAGGTTGCCGCGGAACTCGTTGCCTTGCGGGATGCGCGCCAGCGCCCAGGGCACCGGTTCGCCGTCGACCACCAGGATGCGCTTGTCGCCGGCGGTGATCTCCGGGATGTATTTCTGCGCGATTGCCAGTTGCAGCCCGTGCCCGTGGCCGTCGCCGCCAAGCAGGGTTTCCAGCATCGAGTTGAGGTTGTGGTCGCCGGGCTTGACGCGGAAGATGCGCTGCCCGCCCATGCCGTCGAGCGGCTTCAGCACCACGTCGCCCTGCTCGGCGGCGAAGCGGCGCAGTTCCACGGCGTCGCGGCTGACCAGGGTGGGAGCCGTGCATTGCGGGAACTGGAGGGCAAACAGCTTCTCGTTGCAATCGCGCAGTGCGCGCGGGTCGTTCACCACCAGCACCCCGGCGCGCTGCGCCTGCTCGAGCACCAGCGTGTCATAGATGAACTGGCTGTCGACCGGTGGGTCCTTGCGCATCAGCACGACGTCGAGCTCGCGCAGGTCGCGCCACTGCGCCTGCCCGAGCGTGTACCAGCCGGCAGGGTCGTCCTTCACCGCCAATGGCGCGAGTCGTGCCCAGGGCACGCCGCCGCGCAGGGCCAGGTCGCGCTGCTCCATGTAGTACAGCACGTGGCCGCGGCGCTGGGCCTCCAGCAGCAGCGCAAGACTGGTGTCCTTGGCCACTTTGATGGCACCGATCGGGTCCATCAGCATGGCAATCGACAACGGCATTGTTCCTACCTCGACAGTGGGGCGACGTGACGGGCCCATGGTAAAGCCGATGCGCCGCGGCGGGGCGGTAATCGCCGGTGGATGCTTTCGTCAGGCACCGGCCGCATGCTGCCGCTGTGCGGCGGGTAGTGCCAAAAATCCGGCAGTCGCGCGGCGCTTGCTTGACAGTCTCGAGGGACAGGCAGTACACAACGAGGACGGTGTGGCTGGTACAGCATGGCTTGGTGCGGACACGCCTTTGTGTTTTGGCGCACATATCACTTGGTATGGGTGTTGCATACTTGGAATCGAGTCCGCTTCGGACGGATTGTCGGGGAATGGCGTGGATCCAAACTCAAACACGCAGTTGGCCGGACTGAAGGTCATGGTGATCGACGACTCCAAGACCATCCGGCGCACCGCTGAAACCTTGCTGAAAAAGGAAGGTTGCGAGGTATTGACCGCGATCGATGGTTTCGAGGCGCTGGCGAAGATTTCCGACCAGAAGCCGGCGATCATCTTCGTCGACATCATGATGCCGCGCCTGGACGGCTACCAGACCTGCGCCCTGATCAAGAACAACCCGCAGTTCCGTGCCACTCCGGTCATCATGCTCAGTTCCAAGGATGGCCTCTTCGACAAGGCCCGCGGCCGCATCGTCGGTGCCGAGCAATACCTGACCAAGCCCTTCACCCGCGAGGAATTGTTCGGGGCTATCCGCCGACACGTGATTGCAGTGGCGGCCTGACCACGGGCATGCGCCGAGAGACGTCGATGGCCAGCTTGATGAGCACCCTCGCTTCACTTGCCACCCACGGCGCAGGACGTGCGGCAGCCCCATGCGTGCGTGCAGACATGGGCGATGCGCTGCGGACGCGACATGACTGACACCGGCACGAACGACCCGTTTGCCGTGCTGGCGCGCTACGAGCGCCTGGCGCTCGCGCACGGACAGGGGGCGGCGGAAAACCCGGAGCTGGCCGGCGGGTGGCGCGGCATCGGATTTCGAGCCGGCGAACGCCTGTTTGCCAGCGGTATAGATGAAATCGGCGAATTGCTGGTAGTGCCTGAACTGACGCCGGTGCCGGGTACGCAGCCTTGGTTGCTGGGCATTGCCAACGTGCGCGGCAACCTGGTGCCCGTGGTCGATTTGGCGCGCTTCCTGTTTGGCCAGCGCACGCAGCAGGGGGAGCGTACGCGCCTGCTCATGGTGCGCCAGGGCAACGGCAGCGTGGCCTTGATGGTGGATGAGGTGTATGGCCAGCGCATGGTCGACGAGGCGCAGCAGCAGGCCGCCGTGCCCGAGCCCGACCCCAGGCTGGCCCGGTTCGTCGACAGTTGCGTGGGCGAACCACAGTTGGCGATCTTCAGTATGCAGCGGCTGGTGCGCGCACCGGATTTCCGCCAGGCCGCGGCGTGAGCCGGCGCGGCCCGACTGACTTCGGCGCGTGGCCACGGCCTGGCCTGGCCCTGCGGGGAATACGGACACAGCTTCGCGCAGGCGGCTGCGCGCCAGGGCGGGACCCTGACAATCGAGGTGAGCATGAGCGCTAAAGTGGGTGTCGGCGGAGAGCATGGGTACACCGCACTCATCGTGCTGTTGCTCGCCGCGATTGCGTTTGCCGCGTTCAACTTCTACGAACTCAACCAGCGCAACGACGAAGACCGCCAGGCCATGGCCTTGACCACACAGGTCCAGGTGCTGTCGCAACAGGCGGCACGGTTTGCGCTGGAATCGACCGGCGCCCACGTGGATGCGTTCACCGACCTGGAAACCACGCGCAATACCGTCGGCTCGGCAATGCAGCGCCTGCAGCACGGCGACCGGCAAAGTGGCATGCGCGGCTATGCCGGCGACACCAGCCCGACCGGGCAGGCCGTGGCGGCCTTGGCTGGCGCGTGGCAGCAACTGGACGGCGACATTGGCAAGATCCTGGGCAACAAGGCAGTGGTGGTCGAGGCCTCGCAGCAGGCTGCGGTCTTGTCGACGCAGGTCACGCAGATCAACGCCAGCATGGACCAGGTGGTGAACGGACTGATTCAGCGCGGCGCCAGCACCGCCGAGGTGGTGGGGACCTCGCGGCAGATGCTGTCGGCCGACCGCATCCTGCGCCGCGCCCAGGAAGTGATCCAGGGGGGGGAGGACTCGGCTGCGGCTGCCGATGGCCTGTCGCGCGATGCCGAACTCTACGGCAACGTGCTGAAGGGCTTGATATCCGGTGGTGGCAACACCGGGGTGCGCATGGTGACCGACCCGCAGGCCCGGAGGATCCTGGGTGACGTGGATGCGAGCTGGAGCAAGCTGGGCGATTCGGTCGCCGCCCTGGTGTTGGCCGCACCCAAGCTGGCCAGCGTGAAGGCGGCGGCAAACGAGGCCTCGGTCGATTCGCAGACCGTGCTGTTGCGCGCCAACGTCCTGTCCGAGCGCATCGACGCGGCCGCGACCCACCGCCTGTTCCCGAATGTCTGGTGGGGCCTGTTTGGAGCCGCCGCGGCGGTGGCGTTCGCGCTGCTGCTGGTGATCACCTTGATCGGCGACCAGCGCAGGCGCTTCGCGCGCAGCACCGAGCTGAACCGGCGCAACCAGGAGGCGATCATGCGCCTGCTGGACGAGATGGGCTCGCTCGCCGAAGGCGACCTCACCGTGACCACCACGGTCTCCGAGGACATCACCGGGGCCATTGCCGACTCGGTCAACTACGCCATCGACGAGTTGCGCTCGCTGGTCACCACCATCAACGAGACGTCCGAGCAGGTGTCCAGCTCGGCGCAGGAAAGCCAGGCCACGGCCCGCAGCCTGGCCGACGCGGCGCAGAAGCAGGCCCGCGACATCAGTGGCGTGACCTCGTCGATCAACCAGATCGTGAGCTCGATGGACACGGTGTCGAAGGATTCGGCGAAGTCCGCCGAAGTGGCCGAGCAGTCGGTGGCCATCGCCGCCCGCGGGGCCACCGTGGTGCGCGAGACCATCGCCGGCATGGATTCAATCCGCGACCAGATCCAGGAGACGTCCAAGCGCATCAAGCGCCTTGGCGAATCCTCGCAGGAGATCGGCTCGATCGTCGAGCTGATCAGCGATATCGCCGAGCAGACCAACATCCTGGCCTTGAATGCGGCCATCCAGGCCGCCTCAGCCGGCGAGGCGGGCCGTGGCTTTGCCGTGGTTGCCGACGAGGTGCAGCGGCTGGCCGAGCGCTCCACGCGCGCCACCAAGCGCATCGAGGCCTTGGTCCAGGCCATCCAATCCGATACCGGCGAAGCGGTGAGCTCGATGGAACAGACCACGGCGGGCGTGGTGTCGGGCGCGCACCTGGCCGAGGACGCCGGCAGTGCGCTGGGCGACATCGAGCGCGTGTCGCATGACCTGGCGGCGCTGATCCAGGCCATCTCCACGGCCGCCAGCGAGCAATCCACGGCCGCCACCGAAATTTCGGCATCAATGAACGCGATCCAGGACATCAGCTCGCAGACCTCGGACGGCGCGAGCCAGACCGCCGACTCGATCGGAACCCTGGCGCAACTGGCCAGCGACCTGCGGCGTTCGGTTGCCCACTTCACCTTGCCGGCGTGAGGACTTCGACGCACCGCCAGGATGCCATGAAAGGGGTGCCCCGCTGCTGCATTGGCTGCCTGCGCAGGGTCGAGAAACGCGCATGAGACTTCAAGACCAAATCAGTTTCACCATGCTGCAGTGGGTGAAACCCCAGCTCGACGAGGCGCTGCTCGCCGCGCGCGAGACGCTCGAGGAGTTTGTCGAGCGTCCTGGCGACGGCCAGATGATGCGCTCGTGCGCGGACCACCTGCGGCAGGTGCATGGCACCTTGCAGATGGTGGAGCTGCAGGGCGCGGCCTTGATTGCCGACGAGCTTGGCCAGCTTGCCGACGCGCTGCGGCAACAAACTACCGCCGAGGCCGAGGAAGCCTGCGCGGTGATGATGCGCGGCCTGATGCAGTTGCCGGATTACCTGGAGCGCCTGTCCAGCGGCCAGCGCGACGTGCCAATGGTGCTCCTGCCCCTGCTCAACGACGTGCGCGCCAGCCGGCGGCAACCGCCGCTGGGCGAGGCGGAACTGTTCTATCCAAACCTGGAGTTGCCGCTGCCCGGCGAGGTGCCGATGGCCGCCGCCGACATGTCGGCGCGGGTGCGCCATGACCGCCTGGTCGATCTGCGCCTGCATTTCCAGCAGCAGTTGCTGGGCTGGTTTCGTGGCCAGGAGGTACCCCAGCGCCTGCGTGCGATGCGCCGCACCCTGTTGGCCATGGCGGCCTGCTGCACGGCCAAGCACAGCCGCCGGCTGTGCTGGGTGGCGGCAGGGGTATTCGAGGGCCTCGAGCGCGGGCTGATCAAGGGCGATGCGACCGAGATGCGGCGCACGGCCGCGCACATCGACCGCCTGATCCGCCGCATGATCGAGGAAGGCGAAGCCAGTCTCCTCGGCAGCGATGTCGACGAGGTGACCCGCAAGCTGCTGTACATCGTGGCGCATGCGCCACGCCTGACCCCGCGCATGGCGTTGTTGCGCCAGACCTATGCACTGGATGAGCTCGTGCCGGATATCGGGGAGTTGGACCAGGCACGCGGCTCCATGGCCGGCTACAACCGCAACCTGCTGGATTCAGTGTCGCGGGCCCTGAAGGAGGACCTGCTGCGCGTCAAGGAAGCGCTGGACATGTTCCTGCGCCAGGGCGATGGCGATCCGGCCCAGCTCGCCGCCTACGGGGAGGTGCTTGAACGCATCGGCGACACCCTCGGCATGCTTGCCTTGTCGACCTCGCGCGGCATCGTGGCCGAGCAGCGTCGGATCCTGGACGAGCTGGCCAACGGCATGCGCGCGGCGGACGAGGAGACGCTGCTGGATGTCGCCGGGGCCTTGCTTGGCGTGGAATCGTCGCTCGACGACCACATCCAGCGCCTCGGCGCGGGCGAGGAAGTCGACGCTCAGGCCGAAAACGTGGGCCTGTCACATGCCGATGGCCTGGCATTGGTCTCCGCGCTGATGAGCGAGGCCATAGCCAATACCGCCAAGGTCAAGCAAGCCATCGTCGCCTTCGTCGAGTCGGGCTGGCAGCATGCGCACCTGGCCGGCACGCCCGCCCTGCTGAACGAAGTCTCCGGAGCCATGTACATGCTGCTGGCGCCGCGTCCCGGCGAGTTGGCGCTGGGCATCGGGCGCTTCGTCGAGAACGAGCTGCTGGCCGACCGCAGGGTGCCGGGCCAGGCGCAGATGGACCTGCTGGCCGACGCCCTGTCAGCGCTGGAGTACTACTTGGAAGCGGCGCGCGATCATCGCGGCCATTTGGACCACACGCTGGGGCTGGCCGAGCGCGGCTTGACCCGGCTGGGCTATCTGCCGGTACCACCGGCCCGCGAGCCTGTTGTCGCGCCGGAGCCGGTAGCCACCGCCGCGGAAGACGTACCGTTTGCGGAAGTCGGCGCGGAGCTGTCCGAAGCGGTGAGCCTGGCGCCCGACCTGGCCGGCGTGGAAGCCGACCTCGGGGCGAGGCCGATGGACCTCGCGGCCGACGTGCCGACGATGGAATCGGCAGAACCCGTTGCGCCCGAAGCGGTGGACGCGGATGACGACGAATGGGTCGACGTCGACGAGGAAGTCTTCGAAGACCTGCCGGTGCGCGATGCGCTGGCCGCCCAGGTCGGCTTCAATGCCGGCGCCGAGGGCATCGATGACGATATCCGCGAAATCTTCCTGGAGGAGATGCAGGAGGAGATCGAGAACCTGCGCCAGGCCAGTGCCGTCTGGCAGGCCGACCCGAAGCAACGCCCGCCGCTGGTGGACATCCGCCGCTCGTTCCACACGCTCAAGGGTTCCGGGCGGCTGGTCGGCGCCAGCGTGGTCGGCGAGTTCGCCTGGAAGGTCGAGAACATGCTCAATCGCGTGCTCGACAACAGTATCGAGGCACACGGCGACGTGCAGGCGTTGATCGAGCATGCCATTGGCGCACTGCCTGGCCTGCTTGCCGCGCTCAAGGGGGAGGGCACGGCGGACGCTCCGCTCAGCGCGATCATGCAGACGGCCGATCAGTTGGCTGCCGGGCAACAGGCCCGCGTGGAAGACCAGGCGCCCGCGGTCACCGAAATGGTGCGCAGGGTGGTTCGTCGCCGCGTGCGGCGCGGCGAGGCTGAACGTCGCTTCGGAGAGCTGTCCGGCCTGCCGGATATGCCCGCGGCATCGGTCGCGGCAGACGCGGAGGAGCCCAGTCCGCAGGATTTGCCGGCGGTGGATCCCGTGCTGCTGGAAATCCTGCGCAGCGAAGTCACGCAGTACGTGCAGATGCTGCGTGCGTCCGCCGGGGCTGCCGATGGGCAATTGCCCTTGGGCGAAGAATCCCTGCGTGCGGTCCATACCTTGCACGGCGCCATCGCCATGGTCGACGTGCCGCTGCTGACGCAGTTGCTGGCGCCCCTGGAGACGTTGTTCAAGCGCTTGCGCGGCGCCGACCTGCCGCTGCCGACGGATGGCGTGCGCTTGCTGGTGCAGGCCTTGGACGTGGTCGACCACGTCATGGGCCAGTTCGACCAGGCCGAGCCCACGCTGCCGCAGGTGGACGAACTGGCCACGCAATTGGCCGCGTTGTGCGAGCGCTACCGCGACGTGCGTTCCAAGCACGTGATTGCCATTTCCCCGACCGAAGAGGCAGCGCTGGTCGAGCCTGGTGAGCCCGGTGAGTCCGGTACACCTGCCGAGGTGGTCGGAGTGGCCGCCTCGGCTGGCGTTGATGCCGCCCCGGCGGAGCCGCCCGACGATGAAGGCAGCGCCCGTGATGATGCGACGGCGCTGTCGGAGCCGGGGCTGGAGGCCGCGTCAGAGCCGGAGTCGACGTCGGAGCCTCAGTCGACGTCCGAGCCGGAGCCGGAGCCGGAGCCGGAGCCGGAGCTGCAGTCGGTTCCGGCGTCAACCGCCGTGGCCCCGACTGAGGCGCAAACCGGGACTGCAGCCGATGCCGACGGGTCCGTGGCTCGCGAGGCACCGCCGGCGCGCGGCGTAACCACCGAAGTTGCCGGCGAAATCGATCCCGACCTGCTTGAGGTGTTTCTCGAGGAGGCGCGCGAGCTGCTCGACCATGCCGACGGCGTGCTCGCGACCTGGCGTGCGGATCCGGAACAAACCGGCTACGTGGACGAGCTGCGCCGCGACCTGCACACGCTCAAGGGCGGTGCGCGCATCTCGGGCCTGGTCCCGGTGGGCGACCTGGCGCACGCGGTTGAAACTTTGCTGGAACGGGGCGTACCCGAGCAAGGCCGCATCGGCTCGCTGTTGGATGCGCTCGAGACCAGCTTCGACCAGTTGAACCAGATGGTGCAGCGGGTTGCCGACGGCCAGGCGGTTGCCCATCCGCAAGCCATGCTCGACCAGTTGCAAACCTTGACTGGCGGTGCACCGGTAGCGGCCGAGCCGGAAGCAGAAGCACAAACGCAAACAGAAGCAGCAGCGGAAGAGAACGCGAACGCGAACGCGGACGAGAGCGCCGACGCCGGTGCCGGTATGGACCAGGTCGCCGCGTCGGAAGGGACGGAGCCGGTACCCGCCGCGCCGCCCGATCGCGGGCTGCCCGAGCTGTTGCCCGAGGAGCAAGAGGAAACCGCGTCGACCCAAGAACAGGTCCGTGTGCGCGCCGGGCTGCTCGACAACCTCGTCAATTGGTCCGGCGAGGTTGCGATCC
Organism: Rhodanobacter sp.; assembly: GCA_035571995.1. GTDB lineage: Bacteria > Pseudomonadota > Gammaproteobacteria > Xanthomonadales > Rhodanobacteraceae > Rhodanobacter. The sequence continues at coordinate 16,692 of DATNBK010000042.1, read as the reverse complement.
ATCGTGCCCGACTGGAGCAGCAGGTTGCTGGTTGCCGGCACAACCTCGTCGAGTTCGACCAGACCGTGTCGCGCCTCCGTGGCCAGTTGCGCATGCTGGAAATCGAGACCGAGGCCCAGATCATCGCCCGATTCCAGCACGAGCACCGCGAAAGCGGCCAGATCAAGTTTGATCCGCTCGAGCTCGACCGCTATTCCCAATTGCAGCAATACTCGCGCGCGCTCGCCGAATCGGTATCCGACCTGGCGTCCATCCAGGCAACCCTGGACGGCTTGACCCGCCAGGCCGAGTCGTTGCTGGTCCAGCAATCGCGGGTGGCAGCCGAGTTGCAAGAGGGCCTGTTGCGCGCACGCATGCTGCCGTTCGACAGCATGGTCCCCAGCTTGCGCCGCACCTTGCGCCAGGCCGCGCGTGAGCAGTCCAAGCGGGCCCAGTTGCACGTGGATGGCGCCCATGGCGAACTGGATCGCAACCTGCTCGAGCGAATCAAGGCCCCGTTCGAGCACATGCTGCGCAACGCCATTGCGCACGGCATTGAAACCCCGGCCGAGCGGGCCAGGGCCGGCAAGCCCACTGACGGCTCGGTGCATATCGAGGTGGCACGTGAAGCCACCGAGATGGTCATACGCGTCAGCGACGATGGCCGCGGCCTGGACCGGGCCGCCATCCGCGCCCGCGGCATCGAGCGTGGCTTGCTGGCACCCGAAGTGGAGCCCAGCGACGAACAGCTGCTGTCGCTGATCACCCAGACCGGTTTTTCCACCGCCAGCAGCGTGTCCCAACTGGCTGGCCGTGGCGTCGGCATGGACGTGGTGGCCAACGAGATCCGGCAGCTCGGCGGCTCGCTCGCCATCGAGTCGCAACAGGGCCAGGGCACCACCTTCGTGCTGCGACTGCCGTTCACTTTTGCTGTGACCCACGCCATCCTGGTGCAGGTAGGGGAAGCCACGTTCGCGATACCCATGACTTCGGTGCAAGGCGTGGTCCACGTCGCTGCGGCCGACCTCGTGGCGATGGAGGCGTCAGGCGAACCATCGTATCGGCGCGATGGCAAGGATTTCGCCGTCTACTCCCTGGCGCAACTGCTGGGCCTGCCGCCCGGACCGCCGTCTGCAAGCGAGGCGCCGCCGTTGCTGCTGGTGCATGTCGGCGACCTGCGTGCCGCCGTCCGCGTCGACAGCGTGCTTGGGTCGCACGAGATCGTGGTCAAGGCCGTGGGGCCGCAGGTCAGTTCCGTGCCCGGGCTCATCGGCGCCACGATCATGGCCGACGGTTCGGTCCTGGTCATCCTGGATCTCGCTCCGCTGGTGCGCCATGGCATCGCCCGGCGGCAGCAGCGGCTCGCCGATGGGCTGGGCCCCATGCACGTGCCGTTGCGCGAAGCGCCGCCGGTGCGCCCGAGCGTGATGGTGGTGGACGATTCGATCACCGTGCGCAAGGTCACCGGGCGCGTCCTGGAGCGCAATGGCTACGACGCCAGCGTGGCCATCGACGGCGTCGACGCGCTGGAAAAGCTGCGCGAGCACGTGCCTGACCTGATCCTGCTGGACATCGAGATGCCGCGTATGGACGGCTATGAACTGGCCACCCACATGAAGGCGGACCGACGCCTGCGCAACGTGCCTATTATCATGATCACCTCGCGCAGCGGCGACAAGCACCGCCAGCGCGCGTTGAACATCGGCGTTGAACGCTACCTGGGCAAGCCGTATCAAGAGGCCGACCTGCTCGTGCAGATTCGCCAGGTGCTTGAACAATATGCGCTGGAGCCGGGCCATGAGTGACGCCACCCCGTCGATTGCCCTGCTGTTCGACGATACCGGGCTGGTCGCGACGTTGCGCGAAGCCTTGGATGCATGCGGTGCCCGGATCGTGCACGAAGGGCCGGTCGCCGGTGTCAACCGGGACCTGCTGCAGGAATTGGACGCCGACGTCCTGGTGATCAACCTGGACGATGACGCCGCGGATGCACTCGATCGCCTGTATGCGCTGGTCGATGGCGAGCGGCCACGCCTGGTGTTCAACGACGCCGCGGCCAGCGTCGGCCTGGTCGGCTGGGATCGTGCACGCTGGGCGCGTCACTTGGCAGCCAAGGTCCTGCAAAGCGGGGATGTCGATCCGCCGCGGCCAGGCCCGCTCCAGGGCCAGGATGCGGAAGGGCCGGCTGCGCCGGCGCCGGATGAAGATCACCTGCCTGCGGGGTCATCGCCGGTGGTGGTCGACGAGGCTGCGGCCGCCGCAAAAGCCGACGAGGCGGAACGCAACCGCGGCGATACCCAGGCGCTTTCGGCCGAACTCGAAGCGCTGCTTGCCTCGGCGGAACTGGCGGACAACGAAGTCGACGATGCGACCGGGGACGCTGGCCTGTTGGCGTCGGACGGCTCGATGTTGGCGCGACCCGCGTCCGAGGCCGCCTCGCCGGGGCTGGGCCTGGACCAACTGCTTGACGACTTGGGCATAGGGGAAGATCAGGCCGGGGACTCGCCCGGGCTATCCAGCGGGTCCGCGGTTGTCGACCCGCCAGGCATGGGCCTGGACGAACTGGTCGATGATCTCGACGCAGCAGCCGATCAAGCCGACGGATCGTCGGAGCCGCCCGGCGAACCCACGGTTGTTGAATCGCCAGGCATGGACTTGGACGAGCTGGTCGATGATCTCGACGCAGCAGCCGATCAAGCCGATGGATCATCGGAGCCGCCCACTGGGGCCTCGGCTGCCAACTCGCCTGCCATGGACCTGGACGAACTGCTCGATGACTTGGGTGCAGAGGACGATCAAATGAAGGATTTGCCGGGACCGCCCGCCGAGCCCACGGCTGCCGACTCGCCTGCCATGGGCCTGGATGACTTGCTCGATAGTCGCGGTGCGCACGCGGAGACGGCAGTAGCGCCGCAGTCGCCTGCCGTGCCACCGGTGACCGGCCTGGATGACGTCTTTGGCGACATGCGGCTGGTGGACGAAGCGCTGCCCGGCACGCCCACGTCTGCCACTGGCGCTACGGCGGAGGCGGGGGCGGGGGCGGGGGCGGGGGCGCCGAAGCCGAAGCCGAAGCCTTCACCGGCCCTGCCCAGCATTCCCGACGACTGGGCCCTGGTCGACGACGATGCGCTGACACCGTCCACATTTGGAGTGGAGAAGCAGTCCGCCGCCGAGTTCCTGGCGCCAGAGGCCGCCACCATGACCTTGGGCGACGAACCAGTGCTGAACCTGGAACTGGTGTCTATGGAGGAGGCGGTTGCGCCGCGACCCGCACCGGCCGCGGTGGAAATGCACCTCGATGAGCTGCAGGTGGCCCTTTCGCGCCTGGTGCTGACCGGCTCGACGCTGGGCGGTTCGGTGTCGGCGATGGCGTTCTATGCCGCGTTGCCCGCTGATGCGACCATGACCTTCCTGCATGCGCAACATTTGCGCGGACAAAGCGTGGCCGAGCTGGTCGCGCAATTGGGTGCCGCCTGCCACTTGCCCGTTGCGCTCGCGACCGATGGGGTGCCCACGCGTCCCGGGCAGGTGCTCGTGGTGCCGCCCGGCTATACGGTACGCATCCATCGCGATGCACGGGTGGATGTGAAGTCCACCGGGGAAGAGGAGCCGGAGGCATCCATCGACGACGCATTCACCAAGGCGGCCGAGGTCTTCGGGCGCGATGCGCTGGCGATCGTGTTCTCCGGCCACAACACCGATTCAATTGCCGGGGCCAAGGCGCTGCACGCGGCTGGCGGGCGCGTGTGGGTGGAAACCGCCGCGAACGAATATGCGGACATGGTGCACGAGATAACCGCGGCCGGCGTCGTGGAATATTCCGGTACCCCGCAGGAGCTGGCCGCCCGCCTGGTGGAGAAGCCGGCATGAATGAAGCGCTGCCGCGTGAGGTCCGCTGCGTGCTGATCCCGGCCGGCAGCCTGCGCCTGCTGCTGCCCAACTCGCTGATTGCCGAGGTGATCGCCCAACCCGCTGTGGAGTCCGTGGGCGGGAAGCTCAAATGGGTCCTGGGCACCATCCAATGGCGCGGGCAGCAGGTGCCGCTGGTGTCATTCACCCGCCTCGTCGGCGCCGGCGACCGGGACGCCACGCTGAGCATCCGCGTGGCCGTGCTGCGCACGGTGGGCGGGGATCCGCGGCTGCCGTTCTTTGCCCTGGTCACCCAAGGTTTTCCCCGCCTGACGACGTTGAACCCGGACCTGCTGATCCCGGTCGACGACGGCAAGCTGCTGCCCGATGGCGAGCGCGCGCGCGCGCTGGTGGGCGATGACATTGCCGTGATCCCGGATCTGGAGTGGATCGAGTCGGCTTTGCTGGGGCAATCGTCCGGCGTCGCGCCGAAGACGAGCGCGGCTGGCACCTAGCTGTCGCCGTGCCATACCTGCAGCGCGGCCAGCGCAGCCAGGCCGGCCGTCTCGGTGCGCAGGATGCGCGGGCCGAGCGACACGCCCGCAAACCCTGCCTCGTGCAAGTGTTGCAGGTCGCCTTCGCCAAGTCCCCCCTCCGGCCCGACGACCAGGATTCCGCGCGGCACGGTGAAATGCAGCGTGCGCAGCCTCGATCCGGCACCTGGTTCCAGCGCCAGCCGCAGGCCCGGTTCGGCGTCGATCTGCGCCAACCATTCCGGCAAAGCCTGCGTCGCCGTGACCTCAGGCAGCCGAGCGCGACCGCTTTGCTCGCAGGCTCCCACTGCCACCGCGCGCCAATGTTCCACGCGTTTGCGCGCACGCGCGGCATCGAGTTGCACCTGGGTGCGCTCGGTCACCAAGGGCACGATCCGGGCCACGCCCAATTCCGTGGCTTTTTGCACGATCCAGTCCATCTTCTCGCCGCGACCGATGGCTTGGGCCAGGGTCAGGGACAGTGGCGACTCACTGGCGACATCCTGTTTGCCGTCGATCGATACCAGCACGTCGCGTTTGCCGGCCGCGAGGATCGTGGCGTGATAGTCGCGGTCGTCGCCATTGAAGAGGGTCACCGCGTCGCCGGCGGCCATGCGCAACACGCGCGCCACGTGCTCAGCGGCCTGGGCGGGCAGGTTCAACCGGTCGCCAACCACCAGCGGGAGTTCGACGTAAATCCGGACGTTGCGCATGGATCTCCGGCGCGCAAAGGCACCAGCATAACCCGAGTGCCTGCGTCGGGTTGCCGGTTCGCCTCGGCTTTGCAAGCGCGCGGCATTCAGGCATCCTCGATGCCGCCGGGCGATGCATTGCCAAGCGGCGGCGAGAGGATGATCACCGCGAACTTGACCAGCCAGAAATTGTCAATCAAGTATGGAGGACAAGACCATGACCAATTTAGCTCGCACATTTGCCCTGACCGGCCTGGCATTCGCGTTGGGTGCGACCGGCGCGCTCGCGCAGCAGGTCGCCCCGGCGCCTGCCGCGCAGGCGCCCGCGCAAACCGTGGCCACCCAGGCGGCCACGAAGCATGCAACCCCGATGAAGGCGGGTGAGCGCAATTGCATCCGTGATACCGGTACCCACATCCGTACCAAGACTGACGACTGCCTGCCGGTCGTCGGGCGCAGCTACAGCGGCGCGGAATTGCGCAGTACCGGCCAGATCGATACCGGCCGGGCCTTGCAGATGCTGGATCCGAGCATCCGCATCGGCCAGTAGTTCACGGTCACCGATGGGCACCGGTTGATGGAGTTCAGGCGCCCACCCGTGGATGATGCCCCGTGGTCTCCAAGCGCATGGGGCATCGCGCACGGGTGGGCTGGAAGCTTGCCCATCCGGCTTGCCCATGGGTGACGACTCCGGGAAACGCAGGCATCCCCGGCGGCTCGCGTCGCTGTTCGCCGTGGTCGCCGTGCTGGGCCTGGCAGCCTTGGCCTGGAACGTGCCTGCGCGCTGGGCATTGCCATGGATCACGCCGCGCTTGCATGGCGTGCAGTTGCAAGGCGTGGGCGGCTCCTTGTGGGACGGCCGGGCCGAGCGCGTGGTGTTGCCCGAGGGCCGCGTGCTTGGCCGAGCCACCTGGCAGGTGTCGCGGCGCGCGGTGTACACGCCGACGCCGGTGCACGTCGAACTCGATGGCGAGCAACTGGCGTTTTCCGCGGCGATGCGCAGCTTGCCGGGTGGGCGCACGGAGTGGACCGACGTGCGCCTGCACGCCGACCTCGCCGCCTGGCCGGTCGGGCAGGTGGTGGGCCTGGGGCAACCGCTGGGCGACTGGCAGATGACGGCAGGCCAAGTCCTGCTGCAGGCTGGCTGGCCATTGCGGATGGACCTGCAAGCGCGCTGGCGTGACGCGGCGCTGCGCACGCCATCGGGACTGCTGCCCTTGGGCGAGTTGGCGTGGACGGGGACCGCGCGTGACGGTGTCGTCGACGTGCGCATCCACGATGTCGGTACGGGCCCGTTGCAGACCCAGGCACAGTTCCTGATGAGCCCACTCGGTTGGCGCCTCGATGCGCAGTTGCGGCAGCGTGGTTCCAATCCCTTGCTGGGGCGGTGGCTTGCAGGCCTCGGCACGGTCGACGCGGCAGGCATCGTGCACGTGCAGCGTCACGGTGGCGTGGCGTTGCCGCCCTCCGCGGGTGCCGCCGACCACGCCGCGGCAGTGGGCGCGGAGCGTGGGCGCTAGAATGACTGCATGCGCACGCCACCCATCATCCATGCCACCCGCGAGGCCGACTCGGCCCGCTTCCTCAGTGTGGAGCAGGTCGACCTCGAATTTTCCAACGGCGAGCGACGCACGTTCGAGCGCATGAAACCCCACGGCCACGGCGCCGTGATCGTGGTGCCAATGCGCGATGCAGAGACCGTCCTGCTGGTGCGCGAATACGGCGCCGGCGTGGGCCGCTATGAGCTGGGCCTGCCGAAGGGACGCCTGGAGGATGCCGAGACGGCCGAGCAGGGCGCCAACCGCGAACTCAAGGAAGAGGTGGGTTTTGGCGCGCGGCGCCTTACCGTGCTGCACAAGCTGGCGTTGTCGCCGTCCTACATGGCGCACATGGCCGATGTGGTTCTGGCGCAGGACCTCTATCCGGAGAAGCTGCCCGGCGATGAACCCGAGGAGCTGGACGTCGTACCCTGGAGGCTGGACGAGCTGCATCTCCTGCTGGGCCGCGAGGACGTCACCGAAGGCCGCTCGATTGCCGCGCTGTTCCTGGCCCGCGAGTACCTGGCGGGTCGCTTCGTGCGCACATGAAGATCGACCTGGATGCGGCACACAAGGCGGGCGACATCGCCCGTGCGGCCGCCGACGCGATCCTGGCGGTCTATCACAGCGACTTCAGCGTGCACATCAAGACCGATGCCTCGCCGGTCACGGCCGCGGACCTGGCCGCGCAAGGGGTCATCCTCGACGCCCTTCGGCAATGGCAGCCGGAGCTGCCGGTGCTGTCGGAGGAAGCGCGTGCGGCCGATTGGTCGAAGCGCCGGCACTGGCTGCGCTATTGGCTCGTCGACCCGCTCGACGGCACCCGCGAGTTCGTCAAGCGCAACGGCGAATTCACCGTCAACATTGCCTTGGTCGAAGATCACCGCAGCGTGCTCGGCGTGGTGCTCGCGCCGGTCAGCGGAGCGTTGTATGTCGCCGCCGAGGGTGCCGGCAGTTGGCTGCAGGCGCGCGTCGGCGCGGCCTGGCAACAACTGGCGACGCGGCCGCTGGCCCATCCGGCGGTGCTCGCTGGCAGCCGCTCGCACGGGAGGTTTCCACCGGCGGCGCTGGATGCATTGCTCGGCGCCGACCACCAGCGCCTGGCGATGGGCTCCTCGCTGAAGTTCTGCCTTATTGCCGAGGGCCGCGCAGATGTCTATGTGCGGCTCGGCGCCACCAGCGAGTGGGACACGGCCGCGGCACAATGCGTGCTGCGCGAGGCTGGCGGTGCGTTGATGGATTTGGACGGCCGGCCCTTTGCCTACAACCACAGGGAATCGCTGATCAACCCGGAATTCATCGCCGTCGGCGATCCCACGGTGGACTGGGTTTCGCGCCTGCGGGATGCCGGCCTGTGAGTGCGCGCGAGGTGCCGGCCGCAGGTGCCAACAAGGGCAAGGCAATAGAGTCTGGGGCGCTCGATCACGCGGATGACCCAAGCGCATTGGCCGGTATTGACGCCCGCCTGCCCGCGCCGCTCCATACCCTGCAATTGCTGGAGCGCGCCGCGCGTACCGGCTTTGACTGGGCTGACGCCCATGACGTGCTGGCCAAACTGGTCGAGGAAGTGGACGAGGTGCGCGTGGAGTTTGCGCGCGGCAGCGGTACCGGTCGGCTGGAGGACGAGATTGGCGACGTGTTGTTCGTCCTGGTCAACCTGACCCGCCACGCCGGCGTGGATTTTTCCGCCGCCCTGCGGCACGCCAACGCCAAGTTCGAACACCGCTTCCGCCAGATGGAGCAATTGGCCCGTGCCGACGGTGGCGATTTCGCCCAGCTCGACCTGGCGGCGCAGGAACGGCTCTGGCAGCGTGTCAAGCAGGCCGAACGCGCGATGTCGCGCTGAAGCAGGCAGGGTCTTGCGCCGCATGGACTGGCGCCGTGGGTGGTGCGATCATCGATGCACTTGCCGCGGGGATTTGCCTGCGGGTCCAGGCGCCTGCCGTGCCTGCTGGCCTTCGCGATCCCGCGCATCAAGCCGGGCCGACCATCCAAGGAGAACCCCATGCGCCGTATTTTCATTGCCTTCGTGCTGTCTGCACCGTTCGCTGCGTTCGCCGCCGGATCGTGCAAGTTCGAGGCCCCGCGCAACCTGCAAGCGGATCTGGCCGGCGTGCGCAGTGTGCAGATCGACGTCAACAGCCGCGACCTGCACCTGATCGGTGGCGCCGGCGCCAATGGCCTGAACCTGGTCGGGCGTGCCTGCGCCTCGGAGCAAGCCGCGCTGGACAGGCTCACGGTCACCCAGCAGCGCGAGGGCGACCAGTTGCTGATCGACATCGGTGGCAACCGCGGCGGTTCCGGCTTCAATCTGTTCGGCGACTCCCAAACGAGCATCGACGTCACCGTGAACCTGCCGGCGACCATGCCGGTCACCGTGCGCGTGGGTTCCGGCGATGCCGACGTCCGCGGCGTGCAGGAGCTGCGCAGCACCGTCGGGTCCGGCGATCTGCACGTGCATCAGGTTGCGGGCCAGTTCGCCACCAGTGTGGGTTCGGGCGATGTCGAAGCCAGCGACATCGGCAGCCTGCGGCTGGGTTCGGTGGGCTCCGGCGACTTCAAGGCCGACGGCATCAAGGGTGACGCCAGCATCGGCAGCATCGGTTCAGGCGATGCCACCCTGGGCAACGTGGGCGGGAGCGTACACGCCGACACGCTGGGTTCCGGCGACCTCACCGTGCGCAACGTGGCTGGGGATTTCTCGCTCGGCGCCAAGGGCAGCGGCGACGTCGACCACTCCGGTGTCAAGGGCAAGGTCAGCGTGCCGCACCGCGACAATTGATCGGGCAGGGATCGTCGGCGATGCGCCGGCAGCCATGCCGGCGCACCGCGGCTTGCGTGGCTCAGTTTGCCGGGCCAGTCGAAGTGGCCGACGCACCTGTGTCCTGACGCTGCTCCCACTTGCTGCGCATCTGCTCGCGCTCGCTGCGCATCTTGGCGGCATTGGCCAGGTTTTCGTCCAGGCTCTTGCGCAAGGTGGCAATAGCCTGGTCGACGTTGGCCGGTCGCGCCTGCAGCCGGGCCAGGCGGTGGTAGACGTAGTTGCGCACGCGCGGATCCTGCGAGCGGGCCAGGACGTCGTTGTAGACCGCGGCCAGGTCCTTGCTGCGGCCAGCTTCCGTGTACAGACGTTCCAGGCTGCGCAGGTCGCTGATCACGCCGCTGCGCCCGCGATTGTGGTTGGCGCCCCGGTCCCATTTGTTCTGGAACGACCGCGCCATCGGCCCAGTGTGCGAGCGTGGCATGGCACGCGTGGTACCCGCACCTGCATCCGCGGTCGGCGCGGGCGGCGGCGGGGTCTGGGCCATCGCGATCGACGTCGAGCCGGCAAGCAGGGCGGCGAGGGTGGCGGCAAGCAGGGTGGTGCGATGCATGTTCGATCTCCGTGGGATGCCAATGCTGGCTTGGAGAAAAAACGCGTACGCTCGACCATCGTTGACCTTGCCGGTTACGTTCGCTTCAGCTCCCTGGTACCAAGCGGGCCGGCACTCAAGCCTGCCGCAGCAGCCGTATCGGCGGCGTGCGGCTGGCCTTGCGGGTGCCGGCCAGGCCCACCAGCATGACCAGCAGCGCAGCGCCGACCGTGGCCCCGACCAGCGGCCACAGCGGCGGCACGAAGGCCTCGACGTGGAATACCGCCTGCGCCAGCCAGTAACCGGTACCGACTGCGCCCAAGGCCGCGGTGAGGCCGGCCACCAGGCCGAGCATGGCGAATTCGCAGGCGGCGGCAACGCGCAACTGCGAGCGGCTGGCGCCGAGGGTCCGCAGCAAGGCGGCTTCGTGCTGCCGTTCGGCTGCGCTGGCGGCGAGCGCGGCGGCCAGCACCAGCGCACCGGCCAGCAGGCTGAAGCCGAGGATCCAGCGCACCGCGCTGCTGACGCGCACGACGATGCCGCGCACTTGGTCAAGCAGGGAATCCACGTCGATCAGGCTGAGGTTGGAATACTCGCGCGACAAGGGCGCCAGTGCGCCTGCATCGGCAGCAGGCAGGTGGAAGCTGGCCAGCCAGGTGTGCGGCAAGTCGCTGGCATGCGCCGGATCGAGCAGCAGGAAGAAATTGACCCGGAACGAACTCCAGTCGACTTCGCGGATGCTGCCTACGCGGGCGACCAACTGGCGCTCGCCAACGTCGAAGCCGAGCCGGTCGCCGAGATGCAGATCGAAACGTTCGCGCCAGCTGGTATCGATGGAGACCTCGGCCTGTGGCGGGTCGGCGCCCGCCCAGGCGCCGGCCACGACCTGGTTGGCCGGTGGCAGCTTGCCGGCCCAGGACATGCGCAACTGGCGGTCGGCCCAGTCCTTGGCACGCGGGTCGGTAAAATCAATCTGGTCGACGGGCTGGCCGTTGATCGTGGTGAGCTTGCCCACGGCCAGCGGCAGCATGTTGAGCTGGTCGGCGCCCAGTGCCCCAAGCGCGCGCGTGAATCCTTCGCGCTGGTCGCTCTGCAGGTTCAGCGCGAACCAGTTTGGCGTGTCGGCGGGCAGCTCCTGGCGCCAGCCCTGCAGCAGCGCTGGGGCAATGATGGCCAGCACCAGCAGCGCGCACAGGCCGAGGCTCAAGGCGGTAGCCTGGATCACGCTGAGCAGGCGCCGGCGGGACAAGGCCGCAAGCCCCAGGCGCAAGGCCGGATGGGCGCCTGGCGCCGTGCGCCGTGCCAGCCACAGCAGGGCGGTCGCCAGCAGCGCCGCGCCGATGGCGACGGCAGCCAGGCTGCCGGCCAGGATCGCCGCCAGCTTGAACGAGCCACTCTGGTTCCAGATCAGCGCCAGCGCCACGAGCACGGGCAACGCGTACCACGCATCGAAGCGCCGCGAAGGCTGCGTTGCGCTCTCGCGGAACACGGCCATGGGCGGGACTTGTGCCAGGCGCGCCAACGGCGGCAAGGCAAAGCCGACCAGCACCGCCACGCCCAGGGCCGCCGAGGCCAACGCGGGCAGCACCGGCATCAGCGTCGGCAGCGCCGCGAACAAGGTGCTGGCGAAGTGCCAGGCCAGTCCCGCCGCCCCCAGGGCAAGCGCCGCGCCGAGCGCGGCCATGGGCACGGCCAACAGCGCGAGCGTGCCCAGGACCAGGCCAAGCACCTGCCGCCGCGAGGCGCCCATGGCGCGCAGCAGGGCGATCTCTGGCGTCTTGCGCCGGGCATAGCGCTGCGCGGAAAGCGCGATCGCGACTCCGGCCAACAGCGCCGACAGCAACGCGGTCAAGCGCAGGAACGCGCCGGCACGATCGAAGGCGCGGCGCATGCGCTGCTGGGTCTGCTCCGGCGTCACCAGTTCGGCGCCAGCCGGCAGGCTGGTTGCGTCGGCCCAGTCGCGCCAACTGCTTACCGCGCCGGGGGTACCTGCCAGCAACAACTGGCGGCGGACCCTGCTGCCCGCACCCAGCAGCCCGGCATGCTCGGCATCGGCCAGGCTCATCATGGCGCGCGGTGCGAGCGCCAGGAGCTGGCCGCCATCTGGCTGGCGCAGCAGTTCGGCGCCCACGGTCAGTTCCTGGCCGCCAAGCTGCACGGCCTGTCCGACGCGAACGTCCAGCGCCACCAGGGCGCGGTGATCGAGGTAGACCGTGCCGGCCGCCGGCGCGCGTCCCAGCAAGGCGTGGCCCGTGGCGCCAGCCAATTCCAGCTTGCCGCGCAGGGGGTACTGGGCGTCGGTGGCGAGCACGTCGAGCAGTTGGGTCTGCCCGTGGGCAAACGCCACGCTGGGGAAACTGGCCGTGCGGGTGGCGCGCAAGCCGCGCTGCGCTGCCGCTTCGGCAAACGCCGCGGGGATTGCCTGCGGCGAGGAGATGCCGACGTCCCCACCGATCAGCTCGGCGGCGCTGGCCAGCATGCCGCGCTCGATGCGAGCGCTCAGCGTGGCCACCACGCCGAGCGCCACCACGGCCAGCAGCAACGAGGCGCCCAAGGTGCGCAGTTCCGGGAGGTGCCATTCGCGACGCAGGGTGCGAAAAACCAGCAGCAGCATGCTCAAGCCACCTTGGCTTCGACGTCGAGCCGGCGGCCGGCTTCCAGCTCCAGGTGCCGTGTGCAGCTTGATGCCAGGTGCTGGTCATGGGTCACCAGCACCAGGGTGGTGTGGCGCTCGCGGTTGAGCGTGAACAGGAGTTCGCTGATGTGCTCGCCAGTGCGCTGGTCGAGGTTGCCCGTGGGCTCGTCGGCAAACAGCAACTGCGGCCCGTGCACGAAGGCGCGGGCAATCGCCACGCGCTGTTGCTCGCCGCCGGACAACTGCGCCGGATAGTGCCTTCGCCGGGCGCCCAGGCCAACGGCCGCGAGGGCCTCGCTGGCCCGGTTCCGGGGGTCGGGCTGGCGCTCAAGTTCCAGCGGCAGCATGACGTTTTCTTCGGCGGTCAGCGCCGGCAACAGGTGGAAGGATTGGAACACGAAGCCTACCAGGCGCCGCCGCAGGCGGGCGCGGGCTTCCTCGTCGAGCTCCTGCAAGGCATGCCCGTCCAGCTCGACGTGCCCGGAACTTGGCAGGTCCAATCCGGCAAGCAGGCCAAGCAAGGTGGTCTTCCCCGAGCCGGAGGCACCGACAATGGCGAAGCTCTCCCCGCGCCGGACTTCGAGGCTCACATCGCAGAGGATGTCGAGCACGCCCTCAGGGCCGCTGACCGACTTGCTAACATCGCGGGCTGCGAGCAGCAATTTGGATGGATCACTCATGCGCGGGTGCCTGGTCTGGTGGTTGGGTTGCATCCTGCTGGCGTTGGCCGGCAGTGCCGGCGCAGCGGTGCCGTCGCCCGCGGCGACGTCCAGGACCGTCCTGGTCCTGGGCGACTCGCTGTCGGCGGCGCACAACATTCCCGTGGCATCCGGCTGGGTGCAACTGCTCGATGTGCGTCTAGGCAAGATGGTACCGGAGTGGCACGTGGTCAATGCCAGCATCAGCGGCGAGACCTCCCTGAGTGGCCGCAACCGCCTGCCTGCCCTGCTCAAGCAATACCGTCCCGGGGTGCTGGTGCTGGAACTCGGCGCGAACGACGGTTTGCGCGGCCTGCCGCTCGACCGGCTGCGCGGGAACCTCGCGGCCATGCTGGACATGGCGCAGCAGGCGCACGCACGCGTGCTGCTGGTGGGCATCGAGTTGCCGGTCAATTACGGCCCGCTGTATCGCGATGGTCTGCGCGCCGTCTACGCGGACTTGGCCCGGCAACACCACGTCGCCCTGGTGCCCTTCCTGCTCGAGGGTATCGCCCAGCATCCGGCGCTGATGCAGGAAGACGGCTTGCACCCGACTGCCGCGGCGCAGGGTCAGGTGCTTGGCGTGGTCTGGCCCCGCCTTCAGCCACTGTTGCAGGAAAAGCCAGCGGATTCACGCTGACGTCACGCCTTCTTGCCTAGTTTTCACAAACGTGAAGACTGCCGATCGAGGAGGGCATCATGACCGTGCATGAAGAACAAGCCGGGCTGATCTTGCTGATCGAGGACAACCGGCACATAGCAGAGATGGTCGGGGAGTTCCTGGAAGATCAGGGCTACTCCGTGGATTACGCCGCAGATGGGGTCAGTGGCCTGCATCTGGCTGTGGCCAACAGCTACGACGTGATCGTGCTGGACTTGATGCTGCCGGGCCTGGACGGCCTGGAGGTGTGTCGCAAATTGCGCCGCGAGGCGAAGAGTGCCACGCCGGTGTTGATGCTGACCGCGCGCGACACGCTCGAAGACAAGCTGGTGGGCTTGGAAGCCGGTCCCGACGACTACCTGGTCAAGCCGTTCGAGGTACGAGAACTGGAGGCGCGCCTGCGCGCCTTGATCCGACGTGACCGGCGCCAGGTTTCCGCCGGGCTGCTCACGGTGGGCGACATGAGCCTGGACACGGCCACCCTGCGCCTGACCCGGGGCGGCCAGGAGCTCACAGTATCGCCGATCGGCCTGAAACTGCTGGTGATCCTGATGCGCGAGTCGCCGCGCGTGGTGAGTCGCCGCGACATCGAACGCGAGATCTGGGGCGACATGCTGCCCGATTCGGACACTTTGCGCTCGCACCTGTACAACCTGCGCCGGGTCATTGACAAACCTTTCGCCCGACCTTTGTTACATACCATTCATTCGGCGGGCTATCGTCTGGCGGATCTCGACGCGGAGGCCGCGGCCACCGCAGATGCCGTCTGACCCTCAGCGGGAAGCGTCATGCACAAAGTGCGTGCGAAACGGGCGCTCCGGCGCACTGGCTTTCATATCCGCAGCGCCTGCGTCTTCTTGCTGCTGATCGTGGCCGCCGTCAGCGTGAGCCTGCTCGGCATTCGCGGGCAGGCTCCGCCGGTGGTGGTGGTGGTGGTCATCCTGGCCACGACCGGGCTGGCCTGGCTCGCAGTGTCACGCGAGTGGCAGGCCGTGCGCCAGCTCGCACAGGCGGTCGGACGCTGGGAAGGTGGGCCGCAGGATGCGGCGACGCTGGACCTGGCCGACCTGTCGCAGTCGACCGACCCCGACATTGCCGCCCTGGCGGGCGGTGTGCATGCACTGGCGGCGCGCATCGTGGACAGTGCCCAGCGGGAACATGAGTTCACCCGCGACGTCAGCCACGAGCTGCGCAGCCCGCTCACGGTGGTGAAGATATCGGTGGATCGCTTGCTGGATTCCCCGCGGCTCGGTCCCGAGGACCTGCGTGCGGCGCGCAATCTCCGCCACGCCAGCCTGGAGCTGGAGGTCATGGTGGAAGCCTTGCTGGCGCTGGCCCGCGGGCCCGACCTGCGGGTGGGTGAAGAGCGCTTCGTGGCCAACGAAGTGGTGCGGGGCGTCGTGGCCAATGCCCGCGAGCGCTTGTCCGACCGTCCGGTGGAACTGCGGCTGGAGGAGTCGGCGCGTTTCGCCCTGGAAGGTTCGGCCCGGGGTTTTGCGGTGTTGTGCGGGCAGTTGATCCGCAACGCCTATCAGCAGACCGATTCCGGCTTGATCGAGATCCACCTGAGCCCGCAGATGTTCAGCGTTAGCAATTCGGTTGCGCTGCCGGTGACCCAGGTAACCCGCTCGCACCGGGCCCGCTCGGCAAGCCGTCACGGCTTCGAGCTGAGCATTGCGCACCGCATCAGCGACCGCTTTGCGTGGCCGCTGGAGCTGGACAATGAGGGCGACGAATCGCGCAATGTCGCGCGGATCAGCTTCCCCCGCTGGTTCCCGCCCGAGTCCGTCGACGCCCCGCTGCAAAGCAAGGTGAACGTGGCGACTTGAACCGACGCTTTTGATAAAGAAGGGGAGGTTTATTTATTTCAAGGCGACGGTGAAGGCGCAGCCGGTCTTCGCTTGCACGTCCTCCACACTCACGCCGTCGTTGAGTTCGGTGAGGGTGAGGCCACGGCCCTTGTCAACCTTGAACACGCACAGGTCGGTGATGATCAGATCCACCACCTGCTTGCCGGTCAGCGGCAGGTCGCAATCGGTCTTGATCTTCGGCGAACCGTCCTTCGCGCAGTGCTCCATCAGCACCACCACGCGCTTGACGCCGCTGACCAGGTCCATGGCACCGCCCGGCCCCTTGACCATCTTGCCCGGCACCATCCAGTTCGCCAGGTCGCCGGTGGCGGACACTTCCAGGCCACCAAGGATCGACAGGTCGATGTGGCCGCCGCGGATCATGGCGAACGAATCGGCGCTGGAGAAGAACGAGGAGCCCGGCAGCGTGGTGATGGTCTGCTTGCCGGCGTTGATGAGGTCCGGGTCGAGCTGTTCCTCGGTGGGGAACGGGCCGATGCCGAGCAGGCCATTCTCCGACTGCAGGGTGACGTTCACCCCGGCCGGGATGTAGTTGGCCACCATGGTGGGGATGCCTATCCCCAGGTTCACGTAGAAGCCGTCCTGCAGCTCTTGCGCGGCGCGCTTGGCCATCCCTACGCGCGTCGGGTTTTCCTTGCCCGCCGGCACGCCGGCCAGGGTGCGGAACTCGATGCGCTTCTCGTATTTTTCGCCCTGCACGATGCGGTCGACGTAGATGCCGGGCACGTGGATATTGTTCGGATCCAGCTCGCCGACCGGCACCAGGTGTTCGACCTCGGCCACGCAGGCCTTGCCACAGGTGGCAATCATCGGGTTGAAATTGCGCGCCGTCTCGCGGAACACCAGGTTGCCGTAGGCATCGCCCTTCCACGCCTTGACGATG
>DATNBK010000041.1:0-5529 GCA_035571995.1 Rhodanobacter sp. | reverse complement strand
GTGCTCGACAGGAGGTCGAGCATTTCTCGACAGTACATGGATGTGCTGCCGAGAAACCCGGCCCAGCCTCACGGACTTCCTGGGCAGGATGCCCAGGAAGCGCCAAGCGGGGTGGCCTTTCTCTTGGGTTACTTTCTCTTTACTCCGGGCATCCTGCCCTCCGCCCTTCGGGCCAGCTTCGCTGTTCGCATGCGCATCCTGCGCATGCGTGGCCACACAAAGAGAAAGTGACTCGCGCGCCGAAGGCGCACGAAAGCCCTTGATCTTGATCGACCATGGCGGCAAGGGCCAAACAGCGAGAGCATCGCCCGCGAGCGGGCTCCCACGGAACTGGGGTGGGAAGCAGCTCATTCGGCGATGACGGCCAGCGCTGGTTGCAGGTGGGCCGGGATGCGGTGCTCGGCGGAGGGGGCGAGCCAGGGCTCCAGGCCCAGGGCCTGCGGGTCGAGTTGCGGCAGGATCAACCGGCGGAAACGCGCGACCAGGGCATCCTCCTGCCATTCCGGGCGCTGGCTCAACGCTGCCATTGCCGCCCGCGCCTCGGCCGCTTCGCCCACGCACTCGAACGGCTTGTGCTCGTGGTATTCGAGCAAGGCATCGAAACCCGCACCCGAGGCCTCGTCGTCCAGCAGGTTGCGGCCGAAGATCGACAGCAGCCGCGGCTTGGACAGGAACGGCGCCAGGGCCAGGAACACGAACTGGCACTTCGGGCAGCAGCCACACCAGCGGTCGACCGGCTTGGGCCCGAGCAACTTGAAATTGCGGTTGCAACTGGAGAAGACGTCGAAATACGGCGTCAGCCGGGCAAACGCGCGGGTGACCGCCAATTCCGAGAATGGCCGCAACAGCGAGCAGTAATCCAGGTCGGGAGCGACCCGCGCGTGCACCCAGGCGCCGAGCAACTGCTCGAACGCATAGCCCTTGCTCCACTGATGGTTGACCTGCTGGCCGCCATACTCGAGCGTGGCAGCCGATGCCGAACGCTCGTTGGCAAAGGTCACCGCGTCGTAGCCGTAGAGTACGGCGGCGAGTACCAGGATGACCGAGTTCACCGCGGTGACTGGAATATGTCCGTTCCAGGCCCCCAACCGATTGAGCTCGAACAATTCGGGCGCCAGCTCGCGCCCGATGTTGAGCAGGGGCAGGCCGGTGCGTTCGGCGCAGGCGGCAATCAGCGGCGAGGTGCCGACCCAGGCCACGGTGGCATCGGCACCAATGGACTTGAGCGCCTCGATCACCACCAGCGAATCCTTGCCGCCGCCTATCGGCACCAGGGCACGCCGCGGCAACTGCAAGGCGGGCGCGCTTGTGGCGGGCGGGTGCTCCGACGCCTCCGCGCGCGGGAAGACCACCTTGCCGTGCAGGTCCAGGCCGTTGCGGTAGGCAAACTCGGCCAGGCCATGCACGTACAAGGCCTCGAGCAAATCGGCGGTGGCATCGTCCAGTCCGCCTTCGGCGACTTCGATGACCGGCGGCACGGCAGCCTTGTAGTAACTGATGCCGGCAACCAGGTGCAGCAGGTGCAACGCCGCGTCGAACGCGTTCTGGCGCCCGGGCGCGAGCGGCGGCGCCTGCGGGAAGCGCACGCGCTCGACCAGCTCCGGGCCGTCGTCCAGCGCGTACACCAGCTCGGCCACGCCATTGGCATAGGCGCAGCGCAGGAAGCGGAACGCCCGGGTCCGATGAAGCTGCTGCAGGGTTTGCACCACGGTCTTCTCCGCCACGGGCGCTACTCGATCACGATTTCATCGGCTTCGTCACGCAGGTTGTAGCGCGAAGCCATGACCTTGCCGTACGCGCCAACCTGGGTAATCAGCATCACATCGCCCTCCCCGGCTGCGGGCAGACGACGGTCGCTGCCGAGGATATCGCCACTGTCGCAGATCGGCCCCACCACCTGGTACTGCGTGGTCGCCGGCTCGGCCAGTCGGCTCAGGTTGACGATGCGGTACCAACTGTCGTCCAGCGCCGGGCGGATCAGGCAGTCCATGCCCGCGTCCAGGCCGAGGTAATGCTGGCCACCCCGGGTCTTGAGTTGGGTGACCCGCGCCAGCAACACGCCGGCCTCTGCAACCAGGTAGCGCCCGGGTTCCATCCATAACTGGTATTGCGGATAGGCGTCCTTGACCTCACGCAAGGCCCGCCCCAGCGCATCCAGATCGAGCTCGCGCTCCCCCGGGTGCGCCGGCACGCCAAGGCCGCCACCCAGGTCGAGCACGCTGACGCTGCCAATGTGCTCGGCCAGGCTGGCCAGTTGCGCGTAGATGCGCCCCCAATGGGCCGCATCCAGTACCCCCGAGCCGGCGTGGGCATGCAAGCCGGTCACCCTGGCGCCGTGGCGCTGCGCCAACTGCAGGAACGCCGGCAATTGGTCCAGCGGCAGGCCGAACTTGCCGAAATCGCCGCCGCCGCGGATGGTCCCGTGATCGCCCAGGCCGTGGCCGAGGTCCAGGCGCAGCATGATCTCCCGGCCCCGGAACAGCTCGCCCCAATGCTGCAGCGGGTACAGCGCATCGAGCGTGACGAGGGCGCGGGTGCCGAGCGCAAACACATGTTCCGCGCGCGCGGCAAAGCTTGGGATGTACAGCAGGCCGGCCGCATCCGGCGCCGCCGCGGCCACGGCCCGCAGTTCGCCTGATGAGCCGCACTCGAAGCCGAAACCGGCCGCCGCCAAGGCCTGCAGGATCGCCGGATGGGGATTGGCCTTCAACGCGTAATGCCAGCGATCCACTGCGTCCAGCGCCTGCAGTGCCTGCGCCCGCGCCCGCACGGTCGGCAGGTGGTACGCGTAGCGCGGAGTCGAGTCCTGGGCCAGGGTGAGCAGCCGTTCGCGCTCACGCTCCTGCCACCAGGCCGGAACCGCCGCGGCCGCATCACCGGCGCCATACAAGGTCTGCCAGCTCGGCCCAAACAGCGCGTCGTCGTCGGTGCGCAGCGAGCCGGCGGTGATCAGCAGCTCGTGCAAGTGCGGCAACAGCGTATCGACCACGCCCTCGTCCACCACGAAGGTCAGGTTGAGGTTGTTCGAGGACTGCGAAATCAAGTGCACGCGCAGGTGGCCGAACTCGGCCAACACATTGGACAGCGTATGGAGCAGCGAGCGGATGCCGCGGCCGACCAGGGTGATCGCCGCGCACGGCGCAATCACCTTGACCCGGCAGACCTTGGCCAGGTCGGTGGCCAGCGCCGCGATCGCATCGGAATCGAGCAGGTTCTCGGTGGGATCGAGCGAGACGGTGACGTTGGTTTCCGCCGAGCCGATCAAGTCCACCGACAAACCATGGGTCTTGAAGTAGGCAAACACGTCGGCCAGGAAGCCCACCTGCTGCCACATGCCCACCGACTCCATCGACACGAGGGTGATGCCCTTGCGCGCACTGATTGCCTTGACGCTGGGTGCATGCGTGCGCACCTCCGGACCAATCACGGTGCCCTCGAGCTCGGGCCGGTTGGTGTCCTTGATCAGCAGCGGCACGCGCGGCTCGCGCAGCGGCTGCAGGCAGTGCGGATGCAACACCTTGGCGCCGGTGGAGGCGATTTCCTGCGCCTCTTCGTAGTCCAGGCGTTGCAGCAGGCGCGCCCCCGGCACCTGGCGCGGGTTGGCGGTGAACATGCCGGCAACATCGGTCCAGATTTCCACGCGCTGCGCACCGAGCAAGGCGCCAAAGCACGCCGCCGAGGTATCCGAGCCGCCGCGGCCGAGCAGCACGGTGCGCCCGTCTTCGTCGCGGGCAATGAAGCCCTGGGTGATGAACGCGTCGCCCTGTGCGGCAAGCTGCGCCGCCAGCGCCGGATCCGGCACCGGCGCCACCATGGCCGAAAGCATGCGCGTACGCAGGTTCTGGTTAGGCAAGGTGGTGGCGCACAGGTATTCGCGCGCGTCCAGCCAGCGGGTGGGCCAGCCGTTGGCGTCGAGGAAGGCCGCGCCCAGCGTGCTGGAGAAGAGCTCACCAAACGCCTGGATCCGCGCCTGGTAGGCACGTGCCTCGGCAGCCGGACAGCCGACCGCGGCCAGTTCGGCAAGCTCCGCCTGCAGGCCGGTCAAGCCGACGGGTTCGGCCAGTTGCATGGCCTGCAGCAGCTCACGATGGCGCTGTGCAATTGCCGCGGCCACCGCCTCGCGATCGCCGCGTTCGGCGCATTTGCCGAGCTGGCGCAGCGCATCGGTCACGCCCGATACCGCGGAGACAACGACCAGCACGCGTCCGCCTTCGCGCCGGCGACTTTCCATCAGGCTGCGGATACGGCCCCAGGACGCCGCATTGGCGACGCTGGTGCCGCCAAACTTCATCACGATCCACGGAGCATCGCCAGCCAGCGATGCGGCAACGGTTGCAGTCACGGAAACCCACGAGGTATGAAACGGACGGGCACTGATGGTACCCGGACGCCCAGTGTCATGCGCGGCCGACGCCAATGCAATGGCGCGGGCCACCGGCCGGACGGCCAAACAAGTGGGAAACCACGAGCCATTCTGGATGCGCGGGCCGGGGCATGCAGGTGTCGCACCCGCAAGATTGCCGGGAACCGGCACGTGGCCCGGCGGTCTGCCAATCACCCGACCCGGCAGCGTCAGTCGTACACAGTTCAAGCGCGATGCGCCATGCTGCACCGGTGTGTGCGCCACCGAGAGCCGATCATCGCCCAAGCTCCGCCACATGAAGATGCCGACCACGATTGGCCCCGTGCGGACGCCGGGGGCGACGGCGCGGCAGTGTGGAATACAGCCACGATCCGGCGGCTGCACGCGCGCCGCTGGCGCCGCCGCTGGTACGCGTTCGAGACTCCCCGTTGGTGGCTGCTGGGGGCGGTCGTACTTCTGCACGTGGTGTTTGCGCTGATCGCGCAGCGCAGCCTGCATACCTCGCTGGTCCCGCCCGCGGCAGCTGACGACACGCCCTTGCAGGTGCGCTTCGTATCTGTCCAGCTCGCGCCGGCGCCCCCACCACCACCGCCGCCGCCAACCCGGAGGCAGGCGCAGGCACGTCCAGCCGCCGCTGCCGCACCTGCGCCTGCCCCCGCGCCATCCCGGACCGCCACGGCGGCGGCACCCGCCTCGCCGCCCCCGCTGCGGCTGTACACGACCGACGGGCGCATCCGCCTGCCTGCCGCTGCGGCCAGCAGCAAGCCGGCGGTGGCGGGCAACCTGCAAGGCGATACGCACGTCATGCGCGGCTACGATCCACTGCATTACGAGCCCACGCCCTTCGAGCCGTATTTCCCGCCGATCGACGAATCGGCCGGAGGTGCCGTCGTGCGCCGCGTAGTCGATACGGTGGTCAAGACCAAGGACATCGACCTGCCGCGCGGTGTCCACCTGAAATGCAAGACCGTGCTTGGCATCCCCACGCCCGATTGCATGGTCCCCCCACCCACGGTCTCGCCCAAGGCCGGCGACGAACGCCTGAACATGGCTCCGGCAAAACCCCTGGCCGCGCCGGCCGCGGCAAGCTCGGCGCCCAGCGTGGCCACCTGCATCAAGCTCTATCGCGACGGCAAGCCGCTGCCGTGGGGCTGCCCGGTGGACAC
>DATNBK010000040.1:0-4035 GCA_035571995.1 Rhodanobacter sp. | reverse complement strand
TTGCGGCCCAGGCGGCCAAGCCGGACAAAACCGCACCCGCGGACCTGCCGCAGGTGGTGCTGGAAACCTCGCAAGGCACCATCACCATCGAGCTGTATCCGGAGAAGTCGCCAAAAAGCGTCGCCAACTTCCTGCAATACGTGCGCGACGGCTTCTATGCCGGCACGGTCCTGCACCGCGTGATACCGGGCTACCTGGTACAGGGCGGGCTGTATACCCGCGACCTACGTCCCAAGCGCACGCGGCCAGCCATCCCCGACGAGGCCGACAACGGCTTAAGCAACCTGCGCGGCACCATCGCGGTGGCACGTGGCACCGATCCCAACAGCGGCACCGCGCAGTTCTTCTTCAACCTGGTGGACAACCTTCGACTCGATTTCGTCGGCAACCAGAGCAGCCTCACCTGGGGCTTCGCGGTGTTCGGCAAGATCACCAAGGGCATGGACGTGCTGGACAAGATTGCCGCCCTGCCGACCAGGGCGCTCGGACCATTCTCCGGCGACGTGCCCAACCCGCTGGTGGTCATCGAAAGCGCCCACGTTGTCGGTGAAGAAGGCGATGCGCAGGATGCCAGCGGCACGCCCGCCAAGGCGGCAACTGCCGCGGCCCAGCCCGCGCCGGCCAAATCAGCCGCCAAGCGCAACGGCGCGGCCAAGGCCGCCGCCGTCCGCCAAGGCCAATGACGGATCCGGCCATGGCCACGTTGTTCGTCGCCGACCTGCACCTGGACCTGGCGCGTCCGCACCTCGTCGAGCTGTTCGAGCGCTATCTCGCCAGCGACGAGGTGCGCGGTGTCCGCGCCCTGTACATCCTCGGCGACCTGGTGGAAGCCTGGGTCGGCGACGACGACGACGCGGAACTGCCCGGGCGCATTGCCGCCGCCACCCGCGCCGTGCGCGATGCCGGGGTGCCGGTGTACTTCATGGTGGGCAACCGCGACTTCCTGCTCGGCGAGAAGTTTGCCGAGCGCGCCGGCTTCACCCTGCTGGATGACGCCGTGGTGCACGACATTGGCGGCACGCCGACCCTGCTCATGCACGGGGACTCGCTGTGTACCGACGACCTCGCCTACCAGGCCGTGCGCGCCGAAGTGCGCACGGCGAAGTGGCAGGCACAATTCCTCGCCATGCCGCTCGCTGCCCGGCGCGCGTTCGCGGCCAAGGCCCGCGACGCCAGCCGCAGCCATACCGGCAGCGCGAGCGAAAGCATCATGGACGTCAATGCCGGGGCCGTCGCCGACGTCATGCGCGGGCACGGCGTCACCCGCCTGATCCACGGCCATACCCATCGCCCGGCCGTCCATGCGCTCGACCTTGATGGACAAGCGGCCACGCGCATCGTGCTGGGCGACTGGTACCAGCACGGCTCCGTCCTGCGCGTGGACGCGGATGGGGTCGAGCTGCGCGGACTGTAGACAACAGTCCGCGACGCGCCCTCGTTTCACTGCCGCCTGACGGCAGCATCACGCCCCCGGCAACACCCCGCCGCCTGCGCGTACGTTCACGCGACAATCCCATGCAGCTTGGCAGACTCCCTTCAGGCTGCAGGCCTGCGTGCACGCAGTGCTTGATGCCGCGCGGGTGGCAAGCGCCGGGTCGCGAGGGCCCTGGCGCCTCGCGGCATGGCCGGTGTGACACCTCGATCGGCCTCCGGTGGCATGCCCCCACCCGATCCGCCTGACGACCTTAGGTCTGGCCCCGACGGCAGCAAGGTTCCCCAGATATGCAAGCACTACACCTCCCCGATTGGCCAAATGACGAATGGCTGCGCCTCGGCATCCTCGTGCTGGGAGCATTGCTGCTCGCGCTGATCATGCGCTGGATCATGCACCTGATCGCGCACCGCCTGGTCAAGGCGCATCCCTTGATCGCCGACATCCACCACCGCGCCAGCCGCCCGCTCGACTGGCTCGTGCCGCTGCTGTTCGTCATGCTCTCCCTGCGCTGGGCGCCAACGACCCACGCGCGCCTGCTCGAGGTGTTGCACCACCTGCTGCTGATCGTCTTCCTGGGGCTGTTCACCTGGCTCGTCGTGCGCTGCATCAGCGTCTTCGAGCTGGTGGCGACCCGACGCTTCCCCATGGACACCCAGGACAACCTGCAGGCCCGGCGGGTCGTGACCCAGGTGCGCGTGCTTGGCCGCGCCGGCGATGTCATCGTCATCATCCTGGGCACGGCCGCGGTGTTGCTGACCATCCCCGGGGCCCGCGAGCTCGGGGCCAGTCTGCTTGCATCGGCGGGCGTCGCCGGACTGGCCATCGGCTTTGCCGCCAAGCCGGTCCTGGGCAACCTGATTGCCGGGCTGCAGATCGCCATCACCCAGCCCATCCGCCTGGACGACGTGGTCATCATCGAAGGCGAATGGGGCCGCATCGAGGAAATCACCGGCAGCTACGTCTCGGTGCGGATCTGGGACCAGCGGCGCCTGGTGGTCCCCCTCAGCTGGTTCATTGAGAATCCGTTCCAGAACTGGACGCGCACCACGTCGCAGATCATGGGCACGGTCTTCCTGCTGCTGGATTACCGGGTGCCGCTGCAGCCGCTGCGCGAGGAGCTGAAGCGCCTGGCCGAGGAATCGCCGGACTTTGATGGCCGCGTATGCATCCTGCAGGTCACCGATGCGACCGATCGCGCCGTCCAACTGCGCTGCCTGGTCAGCTCGATCGATTCGGGGCACAACTTCGACCTGCGCTGCCACGTGCGCGAGGGGCTCATCGCCTACGTGCAAAGCCACTATCCGGATGCCCTGCCGCGCCTGCGCGCCGAAGTGGAGCGGAGCCCGCGGCCCGGGGGTTCGCACCAGGCCGCGGATTCCACGCCAGAGTCACAGCGCAGCCCATCGGCGGAGGATGGGAGGCGCGTGGAACGCTGAGCCGGAAGGGAGGCAGCCCCGCCAGCCACACCCCGGCACCCGAATCATTCGCTGCCGTTGCTTCCTTCCGGACCTGGCGGAGTTCACGAACTATCGTCGCGGGGGGACCGACGGGGCCACCGTAAACGTTGGGCTTTTTTTTTGAAGCCCTGCGCGCCGGCTTGGGCCGTCGCGTCTTTTAATCAACTGGCGGAGAGGGCGGGATTCGAACCCGCGATACGGGGATAAGCCGTATACACACTTTCCAGGCGTGCTCCTTCAACCACTCGGACACCTCTCCACACACAAAACCTCTATCGCATCGTCCCGCTCCGGGTGGGATTGTTCGGCCCTTCCTGGGCCTCACCCCTCGCTTTCGCTCGGGGCCAGCCTGCGGCTGTCCAAATTCGTTCCTACGAATTTGTCGAACCCGCGATACGGGGATAAGCCGTATACACAACTCCAGCCCACCCTCGCTTCAACCACTCGGACACCTCTCCACACTTGCAAACCTCTATCGCATCTTCCCGCTCCGACCCAAACCACAGCATGGCCGCAGGGAATGCTGACTGACCGACCCAATGGGGCGACGCGAACCGGGAAGGATAGCGGCAGGCCGGGATGCGGGCAAGCGAAAGCAGGGGCTTCAGCCGGCATCCGCACGTGGTGGGGAGGGAGTCGGCAAGTCGATCTGCTGGCCGGGGAGCGCTACCCGGTAGCCCTGCGCGGCGATCGCAGCCCCGGCCTCGGCGCTCGCGTAGTGGTACAGCAGGAGGCGCGAACGCAGCTCCGCCGGGTACTCGCGCGCCAGGTCGTCCACGCCCGTGTGCGAGGGGTTGGCCAGCAAGCCGCAATCGTGCGCCACCAGTTCGCCATGCGCAGCGCGCAGCGCGAACATCTCCGGAATCGGCCGCGTGTCGCCGGTATAGGCCAGGCTCCCTTGCAGGGCCACCCCGTACGAGGTTCCGGGCACGTGGTGGCGGGTGGCAAACAAGTCGAACCACCAGCCGTCCAGCCAGAAGCCGCGGGTGCACGGGACGAGCTGGAACGCCTCCCAGAAATTCACCCCACCCTCGGCGACGGCGCCCGGGTAGTCCGCAACCCGCGCATGCAGCCAGGGCAGCACGCCGGCATGCACGAATACCTTGAGGCCTGCAGGCGGCTTGTCGGCAAACCACCGGCGCG
>DATNBK010000039.1:0-2882 GCA_035571995.1 Rhodanobacter sp. | reverse complement strand
ACCGGTTGGTAGCCTGCGTCAACCGCCGAATTGCTTCGGGATCGGCAACTCGGCGCTGGCCGCTTGCCAGTAGATCGTGACCACCCACCAGCGTTGTCCGTCGAACAGCAATTGGAAGCTGTTGATGCCACGCTGGAACGGCTCGGCGTCGTTGGCGGCGTGGCGCGAGTCATAGGTGCTGAACACCTGTGCGATGGCGCCAAAGCGCTCCACCGTGCGGTGTGTCTCGCGCTCGAAGAAGCCCTGCCCCTCCAGCGTGGGGCCGGCGCGTTTGATGTAGTCCTCCACGCTCAACATCGAGGTCGTGGTGACGCCACGGGCATCAGTGTGTGTGGGGATCAGCCTCGCGCCAGGCACGAACAGCGAACGCATTCGATCCCAGTCGCGCTTCTGGCCTTTCGGTCCGGAAATCACGTCGTAGACCGCGGCCATGATGGCGTCCATCGAGGCCACGTCCGCCGGGCGCGCCGCGGGAGTCGCCGATGGAGTCATGCCGGATGGGGGAGTCTGCTGCGCCGTGGCGGCTTGCGGCGACCAGCCGCCCAACGCGACGACCCCTGCGATCAGGAAACTGCGGAATGCAATACGGATCATGGGTGTACCCCTGGGTAGTGGTGCAGCATGGTGGGTTGACGCCGCCGTTGTATCTAAAAGACCCGCCGGTGTCCATGCATTGCGTAGCGCGCCCTTGGCGGCAGTCCATTCGAGGCGCGGCAACAAGCGGCCGGCGTGCCATTGTCCCAGCCAGGGACCTGTCCGTGGCCTGCACGGCGCGCACACAACCCGGGGCACATCTTGTCGCCACCTTCGATGGCCACGCACAAGCCGCCGCAGCGATGAGCAAGCCACCCTTGAAAGCGACGAAGAGCAGCACGCCCAACGACAAGACGTCCCGAGGCAGCGACGGCTTTGCGCTGTCGGCGGATGAGCAAGATGTCGTCGAGGAGAAACGGCCACCGCGCGCTGCCGTGCTGCACGAGATCATCCGCAGCGATGGCGAACAGGAACTCGAGCGCAGCGTCACCGCACTTGGCTGGTCGTCCCTGGCAGCCGGCTTGTCGATGGGCTTTTCGCTGCTTGCGCGCGGGATATTGCGTCGCTATCTGGGCGACGCGCCGGGCGCATTCCTGATCGAGTCGCTCGGCTATACCTTTGGCTTCCTGCTGGTGATCCTCTCGCGCCAACAACTCTTCACCGAAAACATCATGACCGCGGTGTTGCCGGTGATGACCGAGCCCAGCCTGCGGAATTTCGGCCGCTTTGTCCGGCTGTGGTCCGTGGTGATGGTTGGCAACCTGCTCGGGGCGAGCGCGTTTGCGTTCGGCCTGCTCCATCTCCAGCAAGTCGACGTGGCCACTCAGAAAGCCTTCGTCGATATTGGCGAGGCCATGATGTCGAACAGCTCCTGGCAGATGTTCACCAAGGGCATCATGGCCGGGTGGCTGATCTCGATGATGGTCTGGATGCTGGCCGCCACCAAGGGCTCCGGCATCATCGTGATCGTGGTCAGTACCTATGTCATCGCTATTGGCGACTTCACCCACATCATCGTGGGGTCCGTCGAATCCATGTATCTGGTGTTTGCCGGACGGCTGGACTTCCTCGAGTGCGTGAGCCATTTCGCCTTGCCGACCTTGGCTGGCAACATAGTCGGCGGCAGCCTCATCTTTGCCTTGATCAGCCACGCGCAGGTGCGCAGCGACGCGGCCTGAACTCCACGAAGCCGGCTGCCTTGCCTGAGGGCGAGTAACCCCGTCCTCGCGCCGGAGCGCGACCGAAGAGATAAGGCCAGGCACGCTGGGGCGGCTTGGCGTGAGTTGGCTGCTCAGCGTGGCCCGGACGTTGACCGCGCTGGCCCTGGTTGCGCCGCTGGAACCTGCCCCAGGACGGACCCGGCGCGTGATCCAGCCAAGCCAGCGCGCAAGTCGGCCCCAGTGGGTTGCTGGAACAGGGCCAGGCCGAAATCCGGCAGGATGGAAATCAGGTGGTCGAAGATGTCCGACTGCGCGTCTTCATGTTCGACGAAATTGGTGTTGGACGTATAGGCGTAGATTTGCAGTGGAACGCCATCGGGGTCCGGATCGAGCTGGCGCACCGAGCAGAGCATGTCGTGGTTGATGTCGGGACTGCGGTCAAGGTAGGCCTGCATGTAGGCGCGGAAGCTGCCAAGGTTGCTCAGCCGCCGATGGTTGATCGCCGCGGCGCCTTCTCCGTTGATCCGCCGGTTCCATTGCGCGATCTCATCGTGCTTGCCCTCGAAGTAGTCCTTCAGCAAGTTGAACTGGCGCAGACATGCGAGCTCCTCTTCGGTATGAAAGTGCACGCTGGTCACGTCGATGTGCAATGCCCGCCGGATGCGTCGCCCGCCGCTGTCGTACATGCCGCGCCAGTTGCGGTAGGAATGCGATATCAGGTGCCAGGTCGGGACGGTGCTGATGGTCTTGTCCCAGTTCTGCACCTTGATCGTGTGCAAGGCGATGTCGACCACGAACCCATCGACATTGGCTGATGGCATGGCGATCCAGTCACCCAGCCGCAACATGTCGTTCGAGCCAAGCTGGATGCTTGCCACCACCGACAAGATGGTGTCCTTGAAGATCAGCAACAGCACCGCCGAGACCGCGCCCAGGTCGGCCAACAAGGTCAGCGGCGAGCGGTCGATGAGTGGACGCATCTGACGGTGCGGACGGTCGTGATATGGTCGCGGCGTCATCCAGGAGCCGCCCATGAAAGCCGCCTTTGCCGCCTTTGCCGCCCTCGGTGTACTTGTCCTTGCCGCGTGCTCGCCCGCGCCGCCGTCCGATGGCGGGCAGCCGTCCGCCGCCGCGACCAGCCCCGCCGCGTCCTCGCCGCCCGCCGCGGCGGACGACGCTGGCGCCGAT
>DATNBK010000038.1:0-3906 GCA_035571995.1 Rhodanobacter sp. | reverse complement strand
CTCAACCCGCCGGACGAGCTGTTCCCGATGAAGGTGTTCAAGTATTCCATCGTGTACCTGATGGCGCTGTTCGCGTTCCTGCTGCTCGACCACTGGCTGGCCGACCCGCTGGTGCAGCAGGGTCTGCTGCTGCATCGGGTGATCTGAGCCTGCATCTGCCGCAGGAACTTTCACGCATCCGGACGTTGACACTTGCGCGACGCAGCATGACAATGCGCGCGCCCTCCGGCGCGCTGCACCGGTCGGCCTCCAGTCCCGACAAACCAAGGCATATGGACGTTTACCCTAGTCGCAACGTCGACATCCGCTCGCATCGGGTGCCGGCGCCGCATAACAACATGTTGAACGCCTGCGGCGACCGCCTGCGGTCGGCTGGTGCTTTCCTCGACTAGGGAAAGTCCGGCCCACCCCTGACGACGCCACCGGCGTCGTTACGAGGAGATGGGCCGATGAAGCTCCTTCGCGAATCCCTTTTGTTGCGCGCACTGAGCCGACTGCTGGCCGGCCGGCGAGTGGTCGCGCGCCGTGCTTACGTGGTCACTGTGCCCGCCCCGCTGGCAAGGCCTGCCGGCAGCAACGTGATTGAACTGCACCGCCGCAGCCCGGTGGCGAGCGGTCATGCCTCGACACCGGCCCAGGCCGATGAGCTGCCGTCGTCCGTCTCTCTCGCTCTGGCATCCAGCCGCTGATGGTCGCGGTTACGGCGTGCAAGGGATGGCCTCCGCCAGCGACGGCGTGGTGGTCGCGGGCGCGGCCATGCGCAATGGCGTCGATGAAGTTGGCGGAGTGATTCCGCGGACTCGCACCGGCGACAGGCATCAGCGAATTCACGGAAGCGGGTCATGAGCAAGCAAGTCAATCGGATCGCCGCGGGCAAGGCGGTGGCAGTGGTGCGCACGGCGGTGGCGCAGGAAGCGTTTCGCGCCAACGGCGAATTGCTGGAGGCGCTGGAGACCACGCCGGCCGGGCTCGACGAGGAACAGATCGAGACGCGGCTGCATCGCGACGGCCCCAACGAGGTATCCCACGAGAAGCCGCCGCACTGGTCGCTGCAACTGCTGCGCGCGTTCAAGAACCCGTTCATCATCGTGCTGCTGGTGCTGGCGGGGGTGGAGCTGGCGACGGATGCCGGCGACCTCACCGGGCCGATCATCATTGCGGTGATGGTGGCGATCAGCGTGTTGCTGAACTTCACCCAGGAATTCCGTTCGTCGCGCGCAGCCGAGAATCTCAAGGCGATGGTGCGCAATACGGCCACGGTGACGCGCAAGGCCTCCGACGGCCACAGCGAGCAGATCGAGGTGCCCGTGGTCGAGCTGGTGGTCGGCGACATCGTGCACCTGGGCGCAGGCGACATGGTGCCCGGTGATCTGCGCCTGCTCGGCGCGAAGGATCTGTTCATCAGCCAGGCGATCCTCACCGGCGAGTCGCTGCCGGTGGAGAAGTCCGCGCCGGCGCGTGTGAGCGATGGCGGCAGTCCACAGAAGTACGACAGCCCGCTCGACCTGCCCACGGTCTGCTACATGGGCACCAACGTGATCAGCGGCACCGCCACGGCGGTGGTGGTGGCGACCGGTGCGCGCAGTTATCTCGGCTCGCTGGCGCACAGCATGTCCGGCCAGCGCGTGCAGACCAGTTTTGACCGCGGCGTGAAAAGCGTCAGCTGGCTGCTGATCCGCTTCATGGCGGTGATGGTGCCGGTGGTGTTCGTGATCAACGGACTGGACAAGCACAACTGGACCGAGGCCTTCCTGTTCGCGTTGTCGATCGCGGTCGGCCTGACCCCGGAGATGCTGCCGCTGATCGTCACCGCCAACCTGTCCAAGGGCGCGCTGGCGATGTCCCGGCGCAAGGTGGTGGTGAAGCGGCTCAACGCGATCCAGAACTTCGGCGCGATGGATGTGCTGTGCACCGACAAGACTGGCACGCTGACGCTGGACAAGATCGTGCTGGAGCGCCATCTCGATCTGAATGGCGAGGAGTCCGACGAGGCGCTGGAATTCGGTTACCTCAACAGTCGTTTCCAGACCGGCCTGAAGAACCTGATGGACAAGGCGGTGCTGGAGCATCGGGACCTGGAAGCCGCGGCGACGCGTTACCGGGTGATCGACGAGATCCCGTTCGACTTCCAACGTCGGCGCATGTCGGTGGTGGTGGCCAGGGACGATGGCGAGCACCTGCTGATCTGCAAGGGCGCGGTCGAGGAGATGCTCTCGATCTGCGCCTATGCCAAGGTCGGCGATGTCACCGAGCCGATGACCGATGAGCGTCGGCGCGACATCAAGGAGATGACCCATCATCTCAATGAGGACGGTCTGCGCGTGCTGGTGGTCGCGGTGCAGCGCGAGCCGAGCCACGATCGGCCGTACAGCGTGGCCGACGAAACCGACCTGATCGCGGTCGGTTGCCTGGCCTTCCTCGACCCGCCGAAGGACTCGGCGGCCACCGCGATCCGCGCGCTGCACCAGCACGGCGTCGAGGTGAAGGTGATCACCGGCGACAACGAGGCGGTCACCCGCAAGATCTGCCGTGAGGTCGGGCTGGACGTCACCCACTCGGTACAGGGCAAGGAGATCGAGGCGCTCGACGATGCCACGCTGGATGCACTGGTGGCGCGCGTCACGGTGTTCGCCAAGATGTCGCCGTTGCAGAAGGCGCGGGTGGTGCGTTCGCTGCAGCGGCAGGGTCATACGGTGGGTTTTCTCGGCGACGGCATCAACGATGCGCCGGCGTTGCACGACGCCGATGTCGGCATCTCGGTGGATACCGCGACCGACATCGCGAAGGAGTCGGCCGACATCATCCTGCTCGAGAAGAACCTGATGGTACTGGAGGAGGGCGTGCTGGAAGGGCGCGTCACTTTCGGCAACATCATGAAGTACATCAAGATGACCGCCAGCTCGAATTTCGGCAACGTGCTCAGCGTGCTGGTGGCAAGCGCGTTCCTGCCGTTCCTGCCGATGCTGCCGCTGCAGATACTGGTGCTGAACCTGTTGTACGACATCTCGCAGCTGTCGATTCCATTCGACCGCATGGACGAGGACTATCTGCGCAAGCCGCGGCGTTGGGACGCCAGCGACATCGGCCGTTTCATGGTGTGGATCGGCCCGGTCAGCTCGATCTTCGACATGACCACGTTCTGGCTGATGTGGCATGTGTTCGGCGCCAACACGCCGGCGCACCAGTCGCTGTTCCAGTCCGGCTGGTTCATCGAGAGCCTGCTCACACAGACCCTGATCGTGCACATGATCCGTACCCGGCGCATCCCGTTCCTGCAGAGTGCAGCGGCCGCGCCGGTGCTGGGCCTGACCACCGCGATTATCGCCATCGGCATGCTGCTGCCGTATATCGGCCTGGGCACCAAGATCGGGATGCTGCCGTTGCCGCCCATGTACTTCGCGTGGGTAGCGGCCACCGTGCTCACCTACTGCGGGCTGACCCAACTGGTGAAGGTGATCTATATCCGCCGCTACGGGCGCTGGCTGTAGCGCGACCGGTCTTTCAGTCCGCCTCCATGGAATCGCTGCCTTCGCCTGCCATGGCGGCGCGATCCGCATAGCGGCGCGCCACCACTGCGCAAACCAGCAACTGCAACTGGTGGAAGATCATCAGCGGCAGCACCAGCGCGCCGAGGCCGCCGAGCTGGCCGGCGAACAGGATCTTGGCCATCGGGATGCCGCTGGCCATGCTTTTCTTGGAACCGCAGAACACGATCGCGATCTCGTCCTCGCGCGAAAAGCCGCGGCGGCGCGCGAACCAGGTGATCGTCGGCATCACCAGCGCCAGCAGCAGCGCGCATGCCGCCAGGGTCGCCAGCAGCGCGGAGACCGGCGTGTCGCGCCAGAGCCCCTGCACCACCGCGGCACTGAACGCGGTGTACACCACCAGCAGGATCGTGCCCTGGTC
>DATNBK010000037.1:0-15567 GCA_035571995.1 Rhodanobacter sp. | reverse complement strand
CTTCGTGCAGCGCGTGCTGCACGAGCGGGTAGGTGCGCGCGAGATTTGGGTGGGCAGCGATTTCCGTTTCGGGCACAAGCGCCAGGGCGACGTGGCACTGCTTGAGCGCATGGGCGCATCCTTGGCGTTTGCGACCCACGTCATGCCGACGGTGCTGATCGGCGGCGCGCGCGTCTCGGCCAGCCGGGTACGTGCCTTGCTTGCCGCGGGTGAGTTTGCCGGCGTGGAACCCTTGCTCGGGCGCCCTTTCAGCATCGAGGGTCGCGTGGCCCGTGGACGACGCCTGGGTCGCGAGCTGGGCTATCCCACGGCAAACATCCAGTTGCGCGGGCGCATCAGCCCCGTGCAGGGCATCTTTGCCGTGCGCGTGGGCTTGGACGAAAATGACTGCCTTTGGCCTGGCGTCGCCAGCCTCGGCTTGCGCCCAACCGTCAACGCGCTGGGCGAGCCGCTGTTGGAGGTGCATTTGTTTGATTTCGACGGCGACCTGTATGGCCGGCGCCTGCGCGTGGAGTTTGTCGCCAAGCTGCGCGACGAGGTCAAGTTCGATGGCCTCGAGCCCATGCGCGAACAAATGACGATGGACGCCCGGATGGCGCGCGAAGTGCTGGGCATGAACCCCAGCCTGGCGGGGGCATGAAACACGGGGCCGCGTTGGCGGCCCGATATCACCCGGTCGCGCGCATCACGGCGACGCAATGAACCACAGCGATGGCAGCCAGGCAATGAGCAAGGATTACAAGAACACCATCAACCTCCCGCAGACCGCATTTCCGATGCGTGCCGACCTGCCGCGGCGCGAGCCGTTGTGGCGCGCGCAGTGGGAGCGCGAGGATCTCTACGGCCAGATTCAGCACCATGCGGCGGGGCGCGACAAGGTCTTTGTCCTGCACGATGGGCCGCCTTACGCGAACGGGCCAATCCACATCGGCCACGCGGTCAACAAGGTGCTCAAGGACATCGTGGTCAAGTCCAAGCTGCTGGCGGGATTCCGCTCGCCGTATGTTCCTGGCTGGGACTGCCACGGCTTGCCGATCGAGATCGCGGTGGAGAAGAAGTACGGCAAGGCCGGCGACAAGCTCGATGCCGCGGCTTTCCGTGAAAAGTGCCGCGAGTATGCCGCCGACCAGATCGACACCCAGCGCGACGGCTTCAAACGCCTTGGGGTGCTTGGCGACTGGGCACACCCGTACCGCACCATGGATGCCCACTACGAGGCGGACATGCTGCGCGCCCTGGCACGTATCGTCGCCAACGGCCACGTCCTGCGCGGCGCCAAGCCGGTGTACTGGTGCTTCGACTGCGCCTCGGCACTGGCCGAGGCCGAGATTGAATATGCGGACAAGGCCTCGCCAGCCGTGGACGTGGCCTATGACGCCATCGCCGCGCGGGACTTGGCGGGGCGCTTCGGCGTCGACGCCGGGGACGCCGTGGTGGCCATCCCGATCTGGACCACGACGCCGTGGACCTTGCCGGAAAGCCAGGCCGTCGCCTTGGGGCCGGACCTGGAATACGCCCTGGTCGAAGGCCCATCGCGCGATGGGCGGCGCCTGCTGCTGGTCGTGGCCAGCGCGCTGGTGGACCAGGTGCTGGCGCGTTATGCCCAGGCCTCGTCCCCGCACCCGGTTGACGAAGGAAGCCAGGCAGCGGGCGCGGTGCTTGGGCACGCCACGGGCAAGGCGCTGGAAGGCGTGCTGCTCCAGCATCCGTTCTACCCGCGCCAGGTACCAGTGATCCTTGGCGATCACGTCAGTGCCGAGGACGGCACGGGTGCGGTGCACACCTCGCCCGACCACGGCGTCGAGGATTTCGTGGCCGGCCGCAACTACGGTATTGGCCTGTTGAACTACATTGGCGCGCATGGCGCCTATCACGCCGACGTGCCGGACGCCGATGGCCTGCAACTGGCCGGACAGCATATCTGGAAGGCGAACGACGCCATCGTGGAGTTGCTGCGCCGTCGCGGCGTGCTGCTCGCCCACGCCCGGATCGAGCACAGCTATCCCTGCTGCTGGCGCCACAAGACCCCGGTGATCTATCGCACGACGCCGCAGTGGTTCATCTCCATGGAGCAGCAGGACCTGCGCGCGACCGCGTTGACTGCGATCAAGGCCGTGCGCTGGGTGCCGACCTGGGGCGAGGAGCGCATTGCCGGCATGGTGGCCAGCCGTCCGGACTGGTGCATCTCGCGGCAGCGCACCTGGGGCGTGCCGATCGCGCTGTTCGTGCACAAGCAGACCCATGAGCCGCACCCTGACTCCGTGGCCTTGCTGGAGCGGGTGGCGCAGAAGGTCGAGCAGGGTGGCATCGACGCCTGGTTCGCGCTCGATCCCGTCGAGCTGCTGGGCGACGAGGCCGAGGCCTACGAAAAAGTCACCGACGTGCTGGACGTCTGGTTCGACTCCGGGGTCACGCACTTTGCCGTGCTTGGCCGGCGTCCCGAGCTGCAACAAGGCGCGGCTGCGCACTACGAGGTGATGTACCTGGAAGGCTCGGACCAGCATCGCGGCTGGTTCCAGTCCTCGCTGCTGACGTCGTCGGCGATGTTTGGCCGCGCGCCCTACCAACACGTCCTCACCCACGGCTTTGCGGTCGATGCCCATGGCCGCAAGATGTCCAAGTCGCTGGGCAACGTGGTGGCCCCGCAGAAGGTGATGGATGTGCTCGGGGCCGACGTGTTGCGGCTGTGGGTGGCCGCGGCCGACTACCGCAACGAGATGACCGTGTCCGACGAGATCCTGAAGCGGATTTCGGACGTCTACAGGCGCCTGCGCAACACGGCCAAGTTCCTGCTCGGCAACCTGGATGGATTCGATCCGGCAAGACACCTGCTGCCAGTGCCCGGCACCTTGCTGCTGGACCAATGGGCGGTGCAGCAGGCGCATGACGTGCAGGCGGCCGTGCTGGCCGCCTACGAGCGCTACGACTTTGCCGAGATCGTGGCCCGCATCCAGAACTTCTGCGCCAATGAGCTGGGCGCGCTGTACCTGGACATCACCAAGGACCGGCTCTACACGATGCAGACGGACAGCCATGGGCGGCGCAGCGCGCAGAGCGCCATGTTCCGCATCACCGAGGCCCTGGTGCGCTGGCTGGCCCCGATCCTGGCCTTCACCGCCGAGGAGATATGGCACGCCATGCCGGATACCAGCGCACCCGAAAAGCGCGGCGACAGCGTGTTGTTCGAGACCTGGTATGCAGGGCTGCAGGCGACGCAGGGCGGCCCGGAAGAGCGGCGCTATTGGGCCGACTTGCTGCGCATGCGCGAAACCGCGGCACGCGTGCTCGAGGGCATGCGCAATGCCGGCCTGCTGGGTGCCGCGCTGGAGGCAAACCTGGTGGTCTATGCCGACGATGCCTTGCTGGCGCGTTATGCCGACGTGGCGGGAGAACTGCGCTTCTTTTTCATCGTCTCCGGATTCGAGCTGGCGCCGCTGTCCGCGCGTCCCGCCGATGCGGTGCGCGTGGAGCTCGAGGGCGCCGAAGCGTGGTTGGCGGCCAGCGTCAGCACGGCGGCCAAGTGCATCCGTTGCTGGCATCGACGCGACGACGTCGGCACCCATCCCGAGCATCCCGAGCTTTGCGGGCGTTGCGTGGGCAATGTCGAAGGCCCGGGTGAGGATCGCCGTTGGTTCTGACGGGCGGCAAGGCCATCCCGGGAGTTTCCGCATGACTGCCAAATCCAACGCGTTGCCATGGTTGCTGCTTTCGGCCCTGGTCATCGTGCTCGACCAGCTCAGCAAATGGTGGGCGCTGAGCAGCCTGCAACCGCCCGGCGTGCCGCATCCGGTGATCCCGGGCCTGCTCAACTGGACGCTGGCGTTCAACCGCGGCGCGGCCTTCAGTTTCCTGGCCAGCGGCGACGGCTGGCAGCGCTGGCTGTTCGTGGCCCTGGCTGTGGTGATCTGTTCCGCGATGGTGGTGTGGCTCGCCCGCACGCCGCGACGCGATTGGCGCACGGCCCTGCCACTGGCATTGATCATCGGCGGCGCGCTGGGCAACGTGATCGACCGCTTGCATGCGGCGCAGGTCACCGATTTCATCCACGTGTATTTCCGGCAATGGAACTATCCGGTGTTCAACCTGGCGGACAGCGCCATCAGCGTGGGCGCGGTGTTGCTCATCGCATTTGGCCTGTTTGCAGGCAGGTACGAGGGGCGCGTGCGATAATCCGCCACATCACCGGCCTGGTGCCTGCGCCCGATACTGTGCGCATCGCTTGACCAAATTGACCTGTGAGGTAGCCGTCTGGACATTCTGCTTGCCAATCCGCGCGGGTTTTGTGCCGGAGTGGACCGCGCCGTCGCCATCGTCGACCGCGCACTGGAGTCCTACGGTTCGCCCGTCTACGTCCGCCATGAGGTGGTGCACAACCGGCACGTGGTCGAGCGGTTGCGTGCCGATGGCGCGGTGTTCGTCGACGAGCTGCGCGACGTACCGGACGGCGCGCTGGTGGTCTTCAGCGCCCACGGCGTGTCGCAGCAGGTGCGTGCAGAAGCCGAGCGGCGCAGCCTGCGCGTGCTGGACGCGACCTGTCCGCTGGTGACCAAGGTGCACATGGAAGTGTCCAGACTGGGACGCGACGGCTACAGCGTGGTGCTGATTGGCCATGCCCGGCATCCGGAGGTCGAGGGCACGCTCGGGCAGTGGAAGCCGGAAAACGGCGGGGAGATCCTCCTCGTCCAGTCGCTGGCCGACGTCGAGCGCCTGGCGCCAAGGCAGCCGCAGCGCCTGGCCTATGTCACCCAAACCACCTTGTCCGTCGATGACACCATGGCCATCATCGCGGCGCTGCGCGAGCGTTTTCCGCACATCGAGGGTCCGCGCAAGGACGACATCTGCTATGCCACGCAGAATCGCCAGGACGCGGTGCGCCGCCTCGCCGCCGAGGTGGACCTGATGCTCATCGTCGGTTCGGTCAACAGCTCGAATTCGAACCGCCTGTGCGAACTTGCGCAGCGCCAGGGCACGCCGGCCTACCTGATCGATGACGCCGCCGACCTGCACCGCGAATGGCTGCGGGACGTGCAGCACGTTGGCGTGACGGCCGGCGCTTCGGCCCCCGAGCGGCTGGTGCGCGGCGTCGTGGCCAGGTTGCAGGAGTGGGGTGCAGGCGAAGTCAGCGAGCTCGACGGCGTACG
Organism: Rhodanobacter sp.; assembly: GCA_035571995.1. GTDB lineage: Bacteria > Pseudomonadota > Gammaproteobacteria > Xanthomonadales > Rhodanobacteraceae > Rhodanobacter. The sequence continues at coordinate 10,426 of DATNBK010000037.1, read as the reverse complement.
CGAGGACGTCACTTTCGCGCTGCCCAAGGTGCTGCGCCAGGCGCGCTGAGGTTCCCGCCCACCCAGGCGCATCGGGCCATGCACGCGGTTTGCGGGGCGCCTGCGACCCTTGCGGCAACCTGCCGTGCACCGTAAACTCTGCGGCTCTTTGCCGGGATAGCTCAGTTGGTAGAGCGGCGCATTCGTAATGCGTAGGTCGTAGGTTCGATTCCTATTCCCGGCATGCCGATTCCCACAACGCAAAAGGCCGCCCAGCAGGACGGCCTTTTGCGTTGTGACGCCTGGCGTCCAGAAAAAGCGCGTTGGGTCACCCTTGTACCAATCGTAACCGCGGCTGCGCAGGCACCCGAGGCGACCCGGGGTTCGGGCAGCGTTGGGCCGCCAAGTCCTCGAGGATGACATCCCAGGCGTCTGCTCTCAGCCATGCGGGCCTGAGGCTGTCCAGGCCGCTCATCCCGTCATGGTCGTAGTGCTGCCACAGGCGCGCCAGACGACTCAGTACGCGCTCTATCTGTTCGGCGTCGACATTCGTATCCATGGTTCTCGCCCGGTAGTTTGGACATGTACCCAAGTTATAAAGCAACAATCACGCCAATAAGTGTGGTTCGGCGTCGTGGCCGAAGAGGGCACCCGAGCGTTTTAGCCACGGTGCTTCTTTGCCACCGGTGACAGAAAAAAAGGCGCGTCTTGCCCACGGTGCTACCGCGCATGGGTGGTAAGCGTCCGCAGCTCAGGCAACTGTCGGGGGAACTGCGCCAGCGGGTAGGGTGGCGGCGCGGTTTGTAGCAGGTAAATATTGCTGGAATCGGCGGGGTTGAGGAGATTGTCAGGCGTAGAGATTCTTTACACATTTCGGGATTTTCCTTGTCGCGAAAACCACAAGTTATTGAAAAACAAGGGTACTTTTGCTGGCATGGGAAATGCTGCCTCCCGCGCACCGGGAGATGGCACCTCACGTGGAGAAAGCCCAATGCGCAATTTCCTTGGCTTGCGGTTGCACCGATTCGTCCCGACCGGGCTGTTGGCACTGGTCGCCGCCGCACTGCTGGCGCCGGCGGCTGCGAACGCCACACCCTATGTGGTCACGCTGACACAGCAAGGCAGCAATGTCGTCGCCACGGGAAGCGGAGAATTCGACCTGACCGGCCTTACGTTGTCGGGGTCATTTTCTGACGTTCCGGGGGTGATACCGACCTACGCATACTTGATGACGGGCGGAACCGGTTCGTTTAACTTCTTCACCGGATTGTCTGGGCCTGCGACTTTCGGCGCGGGGACCTCCATGGGTACCAACAACTTCGCCGGCGATCTTATTGTCGTGCAAGGCCAGGGTGGTTTTCTGGGATTGTTGCCGGGCTATGTTTCCGGCAGCGCGCTCACCAGCAGCGCGACGTTTGACAATCAGAGCTTGGCCAGCCTCGGCGTAACGCCCGGCACCTACGTTTGGACCTGGGGAAGCGGCGCGGACCAGAGTTTCACACTCGACATCGTTTCGCCAACCGCTGTTCCCGAACCTGACGCCCTTGGCACGTTCGGATTTGGCCTGCTGGCGATCGGCGCGTTCGCAGGCCTGCGCCGACGCACGGCGTAACCAGTAAGCCACCGGTACATTGAGTACGAGCACCTCCGACAACGGAGGTGTTCGTTTCTGTGGTTGGCGTTTCGAAAGCGCCGGGTCATTGACGAGCCGTCATCCGTAACGTGCCTGACTTCCGTGGCGCACGACCATGACCGGGTCACGCAACGGGGCGCGGGGTCAGCGCACCGCCACGCGAACGCGTGGACGATTCCTATAGGCACGCTGACGCGTCACCGCGCGTGCCGAACCCGGCGGGTAATCGATGCGGCTTAGGCAATCTGTAGGCAATGGGCACGAAAAAGGCCGCGTGGTGGCGGCCCAAGTCGTTGATTCATTGGTGGGCGGTGCAGGGATCGAACCTGCGACAACTGCCGTGTGAAGGCAGTGCTCTACCGCTGAGCTAACCGCCCAGTGCAAGCGGGTGATTTTAGGTGGAGTGTGCGGGTGCGGTCAATTCGCGGCCGCGCCGCGTCACGGATGGGCGTGCCGCAGCCCGGGCGGACGCAGGACATGGTGGACGGGGCGTCGGTGCCACGCTTGGTAAACTCGCGCCTCTGCCAATGTCTGCGTGACTGACCATGGACTACCTCAGCGGCCAATTCTTCCTCATCCTGCATGCCTTGCAGAATTTCGAGCTCACACCATGGAAGGCAGTGGGCCTGCTCGGGTCGCTGCTCTTCACCAGCCGCTGGTTCGTGCAGTTGTATTACACGCGCAAGCTTGGGCAGGTGGTGATGCCGCTGGCGTTCTGGTGGCTGTCGGTTGCGGGAAGCGTGCTGCTTCTGGCGTATTTCGTGGTCGGCAAGAACGATTCGATCGGCATCATTTCCAACTTCTTCCCCGTGTTCGTCTCGGGCTACAACCTGGTCGTGCACCTGCGCCACCGCAAGCGCACGACGGAGCACGAGCAGGCCGCCTGAGAAACAGTCCGCGTCCAAGCTGCACGGGCGACTCGGGAGCGGGGTTCGCGCTACAGTGGGCCTCACGGCGCGTCGTCAGGAGGCAGGAATGGCACGTTGGTTTGGAATGGCATGCGGCGGATTCTCCCTGCTGGCCGCCACCGCCCTGGTGTTTGGGGCAGGATCGCCGGACGCCACGAAGCCTGTGCCACTGGTGGCCGAGATTGCTCTGGATGGCCCGATTGGGCCGGCCGCTGCTGAGTATTTCGACGAGGCCATTTCCCAGGCCAAGCACGATGGCGCGGCGGCCGTTGTCTTGCGCCTGGATACTCCGGGAGGTCTGTCTGAATCGATGCGGCAGATCATTTCGCGCATGCTGGCCAGCGAGGTGCCCGTGCTTGGCTATGTCGCTCCCGGGGGCGCCCGTGCGGCCTCGGCCGGCACCTACATCCTTTATGCCGCGCAGGTCGCAGCGATGGCGCCGGGTACGCATCTCGGCGCCGCCACGCCGGTGTCGCTCGGTGGCAGCACGCCGTTGCCGCTGCCGGTCGCGCCGGCGCCGGGCAAGCCGGCCAGTGCAGGGTCGACACCATCGGCGCCTGCCGCAACGGGCGACGCGGAAAACCAGAAGGTGCTCAACGACGCCATTGCCTACATCCGTTCGCTGGCGCAGTTGCGAGGGCGCAACGCGGCGTGGGCGGAGCAGGCGGTGCGCGGCGCGGCGACGTTGACCGCGAGCGAGGCGCTGGACCAGCACGTGATCGATTTCGTGGCCCGCGACGTGTCCGACCTGCTGGCCCAGGCCAATGGCCGCGTGGTCGAAGTGGCCGGCCACAAGCTCACCCTGCAGCTTGCCGGTGCGAGCGTGCGCGAATACGCGCCGGGTGCGCGCACGCGCTTCCTCGGCGTGATCACCAACCCGACGATCGCCTACCTGCTACTGCTGGCTGGCATCTTCGGCATCGGCATGGAGGCCATGCATCCGGGCGCGATCTTCCCCGGCGTGGTCGGCGGCATCTGCCTGCTGGTCGGGCTGTATGCGCTGCAGCTGCTGCCGGTCAACTACGCCGGCCCGGCGCTGATGGCCCTGGGGATCGGCCTGCTGGTGGCCGAGGCGGTCAACCCGAGCATCGGCGTGTTCGGCGTGGGTGGAGTCGTGTCCTTCGTGGTGGGGTCGGTGATGCTGATGAATACCGGGGTGCCAGGGTTTGCGGTGAACGTGGGCGTGATTGCCGCCATTGCGCTCAGCGCGGCAGTGCTCATGGGGCTGGTCGTCTGGTTGGTGTTCCGCTCGCGGCGTTCGCGCGTCATCACCGGCGGTGAGGCCATGCTTGGCGACGTCGGCCAGCTGCTGGAAGCGGTCGCCGCCGATGGCGAATCGTGGATCATGATGCGCGGCGAGCGCTGGCGGGTGCACAGTGATACGGCGTTGCCGATCCACGCCAAGGTGCGCGTGACGCATCGGGACGGCTTGCTGTTGTATGTGGTGCCGGCGTAGGGCTGCGCACCTGGTTGCCGTACCCACCGGGGCAGTGTCGTGCCCCGGGTGGTTGTCGTCCCACCTCTGCAAGGGAGAGTGACATGTTTGGATTCATCGGCGTATTGATCATCGTTGGCATCCTGCTGCTGTTTTCCACCATCAAGGTGCTGCCCGAGTTCGAGCGCGGGGTGATCCTCACGCTGGGACGCTACACCTCGACCAAGGGACCGGGCCTGGTGCTGCTCTTCCCCGGGGTGCAGCGCATGCTACGCGTGGACTTGCGCGTCACCGTCATGGACGTGCCGCCGCAGGACGTCATCTCGCTGGACAACGTCTCGGTGCGGGTCAATGCCGTGGTGTATTTCCGCGTGATCGAGCCGGAGAAGTCGGTGCTGGAGGTGGCCGAGTTTTTCCAGGCCACCAGCCAGCTAGCGCAGACCCGCCTGCGTTCGGTGCTGGGCCAGCACGAGCTGGACGAGATCCTGGCCCAGCGCGATTCCATCAACCACACCTTGCAGACCACGCTCGACGAGGCGACCGACCCGTGGGGCATCAAGATCATGAACGTGGAGATCAAGGATGTGGACCTCAACGAGACCATGGTGCGGGCCATCGCACGCCAGGCCGAGGCCGAGCGCGAGCGGCGCGCCAAGGTGATCCACGCCGAAGGTGAGTACCAGGCTGCGGAAAAGCTGCGCGATGCCGCCGGATTGCTGGCGCAGCAGCCGCAGGCGCTGCAGCTGCGTTACCTACAGACCATGGCGGACCTGGGCAACAGCGGCAAGTCATCCACCATCGTGTTCCCGCTGCCGCTGGACTTGATCAGCCCCCTGGTGGAAGTCCTGCGCAACAAGCCCAAGGACGCACCGCCATCCATTTCGGCTCCGTGATGGCGGTGCCAGGTTGAGGGCAGGACAGGTCGGCGACGGTACGGTTCCGCTGGCCGGTTGCCGTGATGGCCGAAGGCGTGGGTCGTCGAAGTGACCACCTGGAACCGCGCCACCGCCATCGCGGTGGCGCGGTTTTGTCGAGTGCCGCTCAGGGGCTCTTGCTGCCGCTGTCCAGCTTGTCGAAATTGACGATGGCGTTGAACACCAGCGGGTAGCTGCCGATGGTCTCGCCGCGCCAGATCGGATTGCTGGAAAACAGCAGCACGTGGCCCTTGCCGTAGCGCGCATCCACCACCGCGGCGCGTCCGGCCATTTCCTCGCCGTGGACGAGCAGGCCTGAAACCAGCAAGTCCTTGGCATCGGCGTAATGCAGGATGACGCGTGGCTTCTGGTCATCCGGAATGACCCGGTTCGGCATGCCGAAACCGTTGCCGCGCTGCTGTTCCTCGTTCAGCGGGATGGCCTGCCAGGGCTTGACGTTGGGCAGCACAGGCGCCGGAGCCTGGGCACGGCCTTCCGGCGTGTCCTGGTCATACTGACCGCCGCGCCCGGTCGGCCGCTCGTAGGTCTTCAGACTGGCCAGCCCGCGGTTGCCGGTGATCATGTTGGAGATCATGAAGGACTGGCCGTTGGCGCTGTACAACGCCAGCTCATCGCTGCCGTAGCCGGCGGCGATGGGGCTGCCGCGGTCGGCGAACTTGGCCTGCAGCACGCTGCCGACCACTTTCAGCTTGCTGGTCGGGGTGATGAACACGCCGGGTGCCATGCCGGTGTCGATGGCGAACTTGGCGGTGTCCTCGGAGGTGATCAGCAGGCCGCCGCCGGCCACGAAGCGTTTGAGGTTGGCGACGCCGTTCTCACCCAAGCCTGGGCGGATGTCGTCGGTGCTGTCGATCTTGCCGATGTTTGGCGTCAGCTTGGTGGTCTTCCACGGCATCGCGTTGCCCCACATCGGCATGCCGTCGATGATCTGCTGCGTGCTGGCGCGGCCGACCGGCCCGAACAGGATCACGTCGTACTTCTTGCGCAGATCCGGCTCGCGGGCGACGTCCTGGGTGCTGATGTAGCTGAAGGGCACCTTCAGCTGGTCGAACGCCATGCGCCACCAGCCTTCGGTCTGGGTGCTGATCCAGGTGTGCATGATGGCGATGCGCGGCAGTTTGGCTGGCTGCATGTCGATCGCGGCCAGACCCTGCGGTACCTCGACCGCCCCGCTCAGGGTTTCCATCGGCGCCTTCAGGATCGCCTGGTCGGCGACGCGTGAAACCTGCACGTCGAACAGGTCGCCCATCGACCAGCTGGTGTCGTCATACGGATGCGTTTGCGGGTCTTCCGGCGACCAGTACTGGCGGTCGAGCAGGGCGTCGGCGATGCGCGAGAACGGCTGGTCCATGCGGATCACGTAGCTGCCGGCCGCGAAGGTCTGCGACTTGGTGGCGTTCGGCTTCTGGTTGTTGTCCGAGCCGTTGGGTACGGTCACGTTGACCGTGACCGGCGCTGTGGTGCGGCTGATTTCCACGTGCTGCCGCTGCAGGACTTGCATCAGCAGCGCACGCGAGCCCGGGCGCTTGCCATCGGCCGGGAAGATGTAGGCGGCTGGGCCGGCCAGCTGCGGCTTCTCGATCGAGCGCTTGCTCTTCAGGTAGAAATTCTTCAGGAACAGCGTGGTGTTGTTGGAAAAGTAATTGAGCGTGGTGAGCAGGCCGCTCTGTTCGTAGTTGTTGTTGTTGCGCTGCGACCACATCACCTCCGGCAGCGGCGGGTTCGGCTTGTACCACGTACGCTCGTACTCATCGGGATCGAGGATGCGCTTGAGCGTGTCCGCACCGTCGTTGCCGAAGGTCTCGTACAGTCGGCTGATGCCGTTGTGCATGGCGGCGATGAACATCAGGTAGCCCGGGCTCCAGGTATCGAAGTTGCCGTGGGTGAACACGCCGGGCATGCCGAACTTGGTCAGCTGCTGCACGTTGTTCCAGCCGAGCTGCTGCCATTCGCCGGTGAGGATCGGGTCGACCCAGGCGTTGTACGGGCCATCGCCGATGGTGTTGTCGTACAGGAACGGCACCGACTCGTGCAGGTCGTGCAGAACCTGCGCGTGCCAGCCGATGAAGGTGTTCGCCACGTTGCGGGTCAGGTCGAGCGTCATGCCCATCGCGTCGCGGTTGTTGTCGTGCGCGACGTAATGGCCCCAGTACAGCAGGGGCGGATAGTTCTTGCCGGGATTGGCCAGGTGCCAGTTGTAGCGGTCCACCTGGCGGTCGCGGCCGTCCACTTCGACGACCGGCGTGATCAAGGTGATGACGTGCGAGCGGATATGCTGGATATACGGCGAGTCGTCCACGGCCAGGCGGTAGGCCAGTTCCATCAGGGCCGTCGGCGCCCCGGTCTCAGGCGAGTGGATCGTGCCGGTAATGTAGTAGACCGGCGTGGACTGGGCGATGAGCTGGTCGGCGGTGGCATCGTCCATGTTGATGCTGCGCGGGTCGGCAAGCTTGGCCAGGCGCGCCTTGTTGGCGTCGAGGTCGTCGATCAGCTTCTCGTCAGCCACCGCCACGGCGATCATTTCACGGCCTTCCTCGGTCTTGCCGATGGAAAAGACCTTCACCCGCGGACTGGCGGCCGCCAGGGCGCGGAAATACTTGTAGACGTCCGCCGAATACGGCAGGTAATCCGGCGCCCCGGCAATGTGACCAAGCACCTTCAATGGTGTCGGCACGGTCGAGGAGGCCGGCAGGTAATTGGTCAGCGGCGAGTTGAACTGCGGTTCGGTGGTGTATTTGTTGATCAGGTCGGTATAGGCCTGGTCGATGGCTTGCCCTGGAGCACGCGCATAGGTCGTGGTGTATTCGTCCTGGCCGGTCGTGGGCGCGGCAGTTGCGATGCCGACGACGGATACCAGAACGGCTGCCAACAGGAATCGTAAGCGCGTGCGCATGAGGGCCCCCTTGGGTGCTTCGGAAAGTCAGGCGAAACGTGAAGACGCGATGATGGCACGTCGCTGGCGACGGGAACAGGTTTGGATGTCCCTTGCCGCGCCACGGGCGCGCCGCGAGGGCGGTACGTGCTGGCGCCACATGGCGCCAGCACGCACCCCTCGGGTGGCAAGCCCGGGTTGACGCCCGGCTCAGAAGTTCAATCGCGCCTGCACGTAGGTGAAGCGGCTGGGCAGGTCATAGGTCGACGCGTCGTAGCCGTTCAAGGTGCAGGAAATGCAGATTGGCGGTGCCTTGTTCCACAGGTTGTTGATGCCAGCGCTCAGCGTGAGGTCCAACTTGATCGGCAGCTTCCAGCTCGCGCGCAGATCCTGGTACACCACGGCCGACATTGGGTGCGTCCCGGTCGGACGGGTCGGGGTGATCAAGTCCGGCTCGGTGCAGATGGCATAGCCGACCGCATTGGCACAATCCTCGTTCAGGCTGCTGATATAGCGGAACGTGGTGTTCACGCTCCACGCTTCGCGGTTCCAGCCCAGCCGCAGCGTGGATTTGATCCGCGGGATGGCGCTGTCCTTCAACTCCAGGCCGACCGACCGCGGCTGGATGGTATCGGCCTGGCCTTCCTCGTACTTGGCGGTGTAGGTGCTTACCCAGTCCGCCGTGAACACGCCGACACTCGTGGCGGGGCTACGCCAGTTGATGCCGAAGTCCCAGCCACTGGTGTTGACGAAGCCGATGTTGCGCAGGAAGTTGTTCCACAGGCCGATGTCGCCGCTGGGGGTGCGGTGGATGTCCTTGCAGAACTCGGACGTGGCACTGCCACTCGCCACGCAGTTGTTGAGCACGGTCTGTGAATCGAGCGCCGCAATCGCATTGGTGATCTTGATCTTGTAGTAGTTCAAGCTGATGTCGAAGCGGTCGGCCCAGCCCATGCCGGTGATCCAGCTTGGACTGTAGACCGCGCCGGCCGTCACGCTGTGCGAGGTTTCCGGCTTGAGGTTCGCGTTGCCGCCGGTATTCACGGTGATCTGCGTGTTGTTCTGCTGGAAGCCAGCAGGCACGCCGAGCGCCCGGCAGTTGGCCTCGGTCTGGGCATTCGCCACCGGCTCAGTGCAGGGATCGAGCAAGGTGGCACCAAAGCCCGAGGGCGGGGCGTACAACTCGCCCAGCGCGGGAGCGCGGAAGCCCAAGGCGACCGTGCTGCGCAAGGTCAGGTCATTCACCACCTGCCAACGCACGCCCAGCTTGCTGTTGGTCGTGCCACCGAAGTTGGAATAATCGGAGTAGCGGGTGGCTGCGGACACGTCCAACGCCTTGAAGAAGGGGACGTCGGCCAATACCGGTATGTGCAATTCGAGGTAGCCCTCGCTGATCGAGTAGCTGCCCGAGGTCGGCGGCACCGGAATGCTGCCGTCGTCACCATTTGTAGTCAGCGGATTGGCGATGAAATAGCCGCTGTACTTGCGGTGTTCACCACCGGCGGCGAAGCTGAAGGGGCCGGCTGGCAGATCAAACACCTCACCTGACAGGTTTGCCGTGAACAGCTGGATCTTGTTCTGGCTGCGATCCACGGCGTCGTACTGGATGTAATTCAGCATGGCCGGCGTGACGCTGTTGTCGCCGAACACGTTCAACGGTACGCAGGTGTCGGTGCAATTGGCGACCGGTCCGAGTGCCCGCTGCAGATTGCGCATGTTGATGGCACCCTGGACGAATGACGCACTGGCCTTGTTGATGCCGTTGGCGTAGTTGACGTCCCAGAACAGGCTCTTCTGTCCCAGATCGAAATGGCCTTGCAGGCCCGTGGTGAAATACGTGGTGTCGACGTCCTGCAGGAACGTGCGGTTGCCGTCCTCGGTGAGGCGCTTCTGGATCAGGCCATAATCCACGCCAGATACCATGGTGCGACCAAACGGGTTGTACGGGTTGGTGGCGTCGATGTCGATATGGTCGGTAAATGTCTCGGACCCGTTGTCGGCGCCGAACACCACGGGCACCGGGGCGGCGATGTTTTCCGATTTGCGGTTGTTGTACAGGGCGCGCGCGTACCACTTGACGTTGTCGGTGACGTTGTAGATGAAGCTGGCAAACACCGAGCTGCGCTTGCTGGGCGTCAGCAGCAGGTTGTGCGACGCGTAGTTGTAGCGGTCATCGTTGGTGAACTTGTGGAAATCGTTGGGGTAGGACGCGGGACCTGTCACCCCGTCATTGGTGATCACCTTGCTGCGGGCGCCGGTGGCCGGGTCGATCAAGGTGATGCTGCCGCCTGGAGACGTTGAGCTGCACTCGGACAAGTCGGACGCCGGAATCCCTGGCACGCACAGGCTGGATTGCGGCCATTCCGCCGCGAACATCCCATCCTGCTTGAGATGGCTGACGTTGAAGAAAAATTCCGCGCGGTCGGTCTTGGTGCCGTAGGAGAAGTTGGTGGTGGTGGTCGGTGCGCCGCCGAGATTGTTGTAATCGCCGTAGTAGGTATCGACCGAGGCCCCGTTCTGGGATTTCTTGGTGATGATGTTGACCACGCCGGCAATGGCGTCCGAACCATACAGGGCCGAAGCGCCGTCCTGCAGGATCTCGATATGGTCGATGATGCCGGCGGGGATCGTGTTCATGTCCACCGCGCCGGAGACGCCGGAGCC
>DATNBK010000036.1:0-5374 GCA_035571995.1 Rhodanobacter sp. | reverse complement strand
GACCCCGCAGGCCACCAGGCGGCGTCGCAGTTCCGCATTGAGCTGCAGGGCCTCCCCGACGCCGGCGGCGATACTCGCGCCCAGATGCGAGCAAGGACCTTCCTTGCCCGCCGAGCCGCCCGAGGCCAGCGTCACCAGGGCCGCGACGGGCTTGATCCAGAGTGTCTTGAGCGGCATACGGCCGTTCTGGTCGTTGACTGCGATGATCACCGAGTCATGGAGACCGCCGCGGTTGTACCGATAGCCGTAGTACAGGAGCAAGCCGTTGATGAGCCCGGCCACGGGCAGCATGCCCATTTGCAGCCACAAAGGTATGGACTGGGTTTGGTCCGTGGCGGCGAACAGGAGGCGCAGGAAGACGCTGCAACCGACGCCGACCAAGGCTCCGGCGAGCATGGCCAACAGCAGCCATTGCACGATCGTTGCCAACATCACGAGTGGTTCAGTGAGGTTGAGGCGGACCATGCGGGGCGACCAGGGGGCGCGCAAACGAGGTTTTCAGTGTAGCAGTCGGGTCCCGGCCGACCGTATCCGTTGCTGGCAGGTCGCGGAAATCGGCCATCTGGACAGCCGCATGCGCTTTTGTCCGGATGGCCTTGCTAAGCTTGGGCCCGGGCTGCACGACGCGCGGCCTACCAGCAAGCTTCCAATCTCCTGCCATGAGGATTCGTCATGACCCGAGTACTGCCAGCGATGCTGGCCTGCTGCGCCACCCTGCTGCTGCCATTGGCCCACGCCCAGCAAATCCAGCGCCACGCCATTCCAAACAGCAATTTCCCGATCTCCGCCGCAGTCGAGGTGCCGCCGGGGCATACCCTGGTGCTGCTGAGTGGCAAGACTCCGCCCGTGGCCAACCCTTCCGCGCCGAAGGGCAGCGTCGCGGTCTACGGCGACATGGAGACGCAGACCATCGGCGTGCTCAAGCGCATCCAGGAGCAGTTGCAGTCCCTGCACCTGGACCTGGGTGACGTGGTGCAGATGCGTGCCTACCTGGTGGGCAATCCTGAACAAAACGACGCACTGGATTTCGACGGCTTCATGCGCGGCTACACAAAGTTCTTCGGCCCGGACGCGCAAACCAAACTGCCGGCACGCACGGCGCTCAAGATCGCTGGCCTGGCGACCCCGGGCATGTTGATCGAGATTGAAGTGACGGCGGTGCGCCCTTGAGGCGCCCACGTCCTCGCTCCCGTACTGACTGGATTCATCGATGATCAATGCACAACCCATGGGGCCGACTGCGGTCGGCCGACGGGGAACATTGGTGGCGATCGTCCTCGCCTCGCTTGCGCTGTCGGCCCTGCAGACCGTGGCCCACGCGCAGTCGCGGCGGATATCGCTCGACGACGCGCTCGCCAGCCCAGCGGTAAAGGCTGCCATGCACGATGTCGATCAGGGGCGGGCGCGCGCGGTTGCCCGCCTGATCAAGATCGGTGGCATCGTTTCGCCGTCCGGCGGCGAGCAGGACCGCGCGCGGGAAGTAGCGTCGGAGATGCGCGCGATCGGCCTGCACGACGTCAAGATCGACGCCATCAACAACGTCGTCGGGGTCATTCCCGGTACCGGCGACGGCACCATCGTGTTCGTGTCGACCCTGGACGACCTGAAGACGGTCGCGGAAAACCAGAAGGCAGCCAAGCAGACCATGCATGCCGACGGCGACCGCGTCGTCGGTCCCGGGTCGAATACGTCGACGACCACCGTCTCGTTGCTGGAGGCGGCGCAGGCCTTCCTGGCCGCCGGACTCAAGCCCGAGCGCACGCTGGTGTTTGCCGCCGTCGCGCAGGAGGAGACCGGCCTGCGCGGGATGCGCGCCCTGTACGACCAGTACCAGGGTCGCGCCACGGCCTATGTCGACGTGCTCGGCGACGGGCACAGCATCACCTACGGGGCGATCACCATCCACTGGTGGAAGGTGACTGCCTATGGCCCGGCAGGCCACACGCTCAATGGCGGCCTGCCGAATGTCAACCAGGGCATGGGGCGGGCAATCGACCGGCTGCTGCCGCTGCCGTACGACAAGCACTACGCGGGCGAGCGCAACGTGCTCAACGTGGCGATCGTGCAGAGCGGCTCGGTGTACAACCACAAGCCGGACACGGGCTGGTTTTCGCTGGACGTCCGCTCCAGCGACGGAGCGGCGGTCGAGGCCATGGAGCAGGACGTCCGCGCCATACTGAAGGACGTATCTGCGCAGACCCACGTCACGTTCGACATGCAGGCCGTGGACCAGACGCCAGGCGGCCAGATCCCAGGTATGAAAGACAGCGACCTGGTGCAGACGTCCGCAGCCATCGCGCGCCACCTGGGCCTGACGCCCAGGCTTGGCAACCTGGGCTCGTCCAACATGAACATAGCGATCGGTAATGGGACCCCGGCGATCGGCATGGGCGGGGATCGTGGCGGCGCTCGCGGCGAACCCGGCGAATGGGCGGATGTCCCGCAGATGATGCGCACCACGAAACACATCCTGCTGCTGGCGGTCACCATGGGTGGCCTGCAACACTGACCTGCGGGCCGGGCGCGTCGAACGCTCCCGGCTCCCGCCGCAGCGTGGGCGCTGGCCGGCGCCGCCTGATCGCCCTGGAACTGGAGCCGTCACATGAGCAGACACCTGAGCAACGCCTTTCTCCTGGTCGTGGCCTTGTTCGCGACCAGCGGCATCGCCGTGAGCCACGCCGCTGCGGCTGCTGACGAAGCGGCGGGTCGCGTGATCGTGCTGGTGCGGCATGGCAACTATGACGCCGATCCGGCGGCTGATCCGAAGCTGGGGCCGCCGCTGAATCCGATCGGAGTGGCCCAGGCGCACCTGGCTGGCGCGCGCATCGCCTCGTTGGGGCTGCACTTCGATACCTACCGGGTGAGCCCGATGCAGCGGGCACGGGACACCGCGGCGGTCATCGCCCAGGATTTGCCCGGCAGCGCATTCACGGTGGACGAGGACCTGCGCGAATGCGTGCCGCCCACGCGGCGCACGGAAATCACCAAGGACCTCGACCCGGCCGAACTGGCCTCGTGCAAGGCGGCTTTCGACCGCCTGTTTGCGCGCTACTTCACTCCCCAGCCCGGTGCGGGGCATGCCGCCTTGCTGGTTTGCCACGGCGACGTGATCCGCTACCTGGTTACCCGCGCACTTGGCGTCGACACCGAAGCATGGCTGGAGATGTCGGTGCGCAACGCCAGCATCACCCAGATCCTGGTCGAGCCCGACAGCCGCTTCAAGGTCATCACCGTCGGCGACGACGGCTTCATGCCCGCCAACCTGCTCACCGGGGCGACCGGCGATCCCGTGCGCGACCTCTCCGTGCCATCGCTGCCGTTGAAGCAGTAGCCGCCGGCGGCACGAGCCCATGCGCAGGCGTAGTGCGACAAGCAGTCCAACCGCCACGGCTTGAACCCATGGCGTGGCCCCGATACTGGGAGATATGGCAAACTCCGTCGATTAAGTTGTAAACGCTTCTTGTTAACCATGAACATTCGGCCCGACGCGCAGGCGTCCTACTGAGGAGTGGCTATGGCTGGACAACCAGCACGCAAGGTCTTTGGTGCAGTCATGGCCGCGCTGTCGTTTGGCGCGATACCCGGCTTCGCTGCAACCGGTGCCCTGGCCCCGGAAGCCCGCATGGTGCAGGACGAGGCGGATGCGCGTGGCGAAGGCGACTCGCGCAGGCAGGGCTTGGCCGCCGAAGTGGATGTCTGGCACGGCGAGCCGGTCAACGTCACCGCGCGCGGTACGGTGGCCGACTGGCCGAGCGCCTTGGCCATCGACACCATGCATTACGACCTGGCCATTGCCGAGCCGTCCGATTTCCAGGACTGGATCACCCAGCTTCCCGGCGTCGGCGCCACCGGGCAGAGCGGCCTGTTCGAGACCTTCTCCATCCGCGGCAGCGGCGGCAACGGTATCCTGATCCTGACCGCCGGCGTGCCGGTGTCTGCCCAGCGGCGTGCCGGCGTGCCGGTGGCCTTTGTCGAGCCGGTGCTGCTCGGCGACGTGAGCGTCACGCGCGGACCGTCGGTGGTGCATTTCGGCCCCGGTGCGCTTGGCGGCGCGGTGTCCATGGAGCCGCGCTGGTTCAAGGCACCGTTCGCCACCGGCGACTATGCCAGCAGTGGCGACGAATTCATGCTGGCTGCCGGCACCGGCGGTGAGGGTTTTTCCCTGGCCGCGGCGCGCCACCGTGCCGGCGACAGCAAGGCGCCGAACGGCACCCCGCTCAATACCAGCTACGCCCGCGACAGCGCCACGCTGCAGTTCCAGCACCGTTTCGGTGCCATGAACTTCGATGCCTTGCTCATGCCCTCGCGCACCAGGGACATCGGCAAATCCAATTCGCGCTACCCCGACAGCCAGGTCACCGACTACCCGAAGGATGACCACACGATCGGGCGCCTGCGCCTGCGGCATGACAACGGGTTCGAGGCCAGCGTGTACGCCCACGACCAGGAGCTCACCACCTTCAAGCGCACTCCGCGCAAGTCCGACGCCTATGCCTATATCGCCAGCACCGACGGCGGCGGCGTCGCGCAGCAGAGCTGGAGCAGCGGTGCGTTCAAGAACAACGTCGGCGTCGAATATTTCGGGCGCCGAGACGTGACCGGCTATGACGCCGAGGGGAGGTCCGACAACCGCACCTACAGCCTGGATGGCGCCAGCGAGGATTCGTGGTCGCTGTTCGGGATCACCGATTGGCGGCTGGCCGAGCCACTCAGCGTCGAACTTGGTGCCCGGGCGACCTGGATTGCCCAGCATCAGTCCGGGGCGACTTCGCGCGATTCGGACGCGGCGGTGACGGCAGCGGCAGTGTGGGCCCCGGACGAGTCATCGCGCTGGAGCCTCAACCTGGCTTCGGGCTACCGCTTTGCCTCGCTGGAAGAGCGCTTCTTCACCGGCGTGACCGGGCGCGGCGAGATCATCGGCAATCCCAACCTCGGCTCGGAGCATTCGCTGGGCCTCGACCTTGGTCATACCTGGTGGCGCGGCGACTGGAACACGCAAGTGCACGTGTGGCGCACCAACGTCAGCGACCTCATCCAGAAGATCATCTTGCAGCCCGACGTCGAGGGCTATGTGAACGTCGGGCGGGCCAAGCTGTATGGCGCTGAGGCCGCCGTCGGCTGGGCCCCCGACAACGGGTTTTCCATCTATGGCAACGTGGCGCTGGTGCGTGGCGAGGATCGCGACAGCGGCCAGCCCATCTACGGCATCCCGCCGCTGCGCGCCGGGCTCGATGCCGCCTACGAGTTTGGCGACTTCACCAGGGCTGGGCGCTATACGCACCGATGGGCCATGACCCGGCCCGGCTTTGAGGAGCTGCGGCGCGACGCGGTGGATCTGGTCGACGCCGAGCTGCGCTACCGGCTGACACCCGAG
>DATNBK010000035.1:0-4311 GCA_035571995.1 Rhodanobacter sp. | reverse complement strand
AGCGGGCTCACCGGCACGCCCATGGCCTGGGCTACCGGCAGGTTGGTGGCCATGAACACCACGGCGCCCGGCAGGCCCACCGAACCCAGGCTGATGACCACGGCAAGCAAGGCGCCACCGATAAGTTGCGCCGAGGAGAGGTCGATGCCGAACGCCCAGGCGATGAACACCGCCGAGGTCACGTATTGCACCGGGCTGGTCAGCCGGCACAGCGTCACCGCCATGGGCAGGACCAGCGAGGTGACCTGCTGCGGCCAGCCCAGGCGTTCGTCGGCGCTTTCCAGCATGGCCGGCAGCGAGGCCAGCGACGATTGCGTGCTGAACGCCACCACCTGCGGCGGCACCAGTGCCGGCACGAAGCGCCGCAGGCGCTCGCCACCCCAGAGCAAGGCTACCGGCAACATCAGCGCAGTCACCGCCAGGTACATCAGGCACTCCACCAGCACATATACGCCAAGCGCGCTCAACATGCTGATGCCCGATCGCGCCGACACCGAGAAGATCAGCGCAAAGACGCCGAGCGGCGCCAGCGCCAGCACCCAGCGCACGATGACAATCATGGCGTCGGCAATGGTCTGGAAGAAATCCAGCAGCAACTTGCGTCGTTCCGGCATCACGCGCATCAAGGCAAAGCCAAGGAACAGGGCGAACACCACCAGCGGCAGCATGGCGCTTTGCGCGGCGGCCATGATGGCGTTGCTCGGGATGATCGCGCTTACCGCCTCGGTCCAGTCGAGCGGCGCGGCGTGCGCGGTCGCCGTGGTGGCGGCGTGGTCCAGGGTCGCGCGCAGCGCCGGATCGTGCGGGAACAGGGAAAACACGCCTGGCGCAACCGCCGCTGTGAACAATGCACCGCCGGTCAACAGCACGATGAAGACCACGATGGCGCGCCGCGCCACGCGACCCGACGCGGCGGCGTCCGACGCCGTGTTGACGCCAATCACGATCAACGCCAATACCAGCGGCACAACGGTCATCTGCAGTCCGTTGAGCCACAACATGCCGATGGGATGCACCACGTGTGCGGCCTGTGCAGCCGTGACCGGGTCATACGCGGCCAGCAACAACCCGCTCGCCGCTCCCAGTGCCAGCCCGAGCAGCACCCGCGAGGTCGCATTCATCCTCATCCTCATGCCAGCGCCATCCCGGCCACGAGGCAGCGACGCGGCGCATTCGCATCAAGCGGAAAATACATGCATGATCCCCAAATAAAGCCGCCGGTCGTGGCGCCGAGGCATGCAGCGTAGCGTCTTGAAGCTGCGAATTCAGCACCGCGCAAGCCGCAAGCCAGGCGACGACCACATCGAGCGGGATGGAACAGCATGCAAGCAAGCCCCGGTCAAGAGTTGGTCACTGGCGCAACCGCCGGATGCAAGCCCTCGGCGCATCGCCTGTGCGGCGCGGCGACGACGATCATGGCGACGAGGCCACCTGCCCTGCAGCGATGCCGCGTGCCGTGCTGGCTGGGCCTGCTCGCGCTGATCCTGCTGGGCCCGACCACCGCCCAGGCACAGACCCAAGCCCTCCCCGAGGCCGCGCGCGCGCGGCTGGACCAGGCCGTCGACACGGTGATGGCGCGCTACACTCTGCCCGGCATCGCCGTTGGCGTCATCGAGCATGGCCAAGTGGTGTACACGCGCACCGCCGGCGAGCGCATCGCCGGCTCGGGGCAGGCCATCGACGCGCAAACGCTGTTCAAGATCGCATCCAATTCCAAGGCCATGACCACGGCCCTGCTTGGCCGCCTGGTGGATGAGGGCAAGCTGCGCTGGGACGACCCGGTCACCAAATACCTGCCGCAGTTCCAGATGCACGACCCGTGGGTGACCGCGAACATGCGCGTGGCCGACCTGCTCACCCATTCCAGCGGACTGCCGCTTGGCGGCGGCGACTTGATGTTGTGGCCGCAACCAAACACGTTCACCGCCGACGACATCATCCACGGCTTGCGTTACATCGCGCCGGCCTACAGCTTCCGCTCGCGCTACGAGTACGACAACCTGCTCTACGTGGTGGCCGGCGCGGTGGCCGCGGCCGCGGGCGGGGCGCCCTACGCCACGCTGATGCGCCGCGAGGTGTTCGCGCCGCTGGGCCTGGACCGCTGCCAGGTCGGCAGCTGGAATCGCGACGCGGTCGGCGACGTCGCCCAGCCGCATTACCTGAAGGACGGCCGCAACGTCCCGCTGGGCGAGGACGGTGCGGTGATCCCGGCGCTCACCTCGGACCCTGCCGGCGGCATCCGCTGCGATCTCACCGACATGCTGCAATGGGCGCGCAACTGGCTGGTGCCGACCCACGCACAGTTGCAGTGGCTGTCGCCTGTACAGCGCGACGTGCTCCAGGCACCGCACATGTTGATCCCGGTATCCGCGCAGCGCCGCAAGCAGGACGACACCCACGTCATGGCCTACGGCTATGGCTGGCGAATGGCCGACGTGGACGGCACCTGGATGGTCTGGCACACCGGCACGCTCAACGGCATGTACTCGATGCTCGCGCTGTTCCCGGACCAGCAGGGCGGCTTCGTGTTCATGATCAACGGCAGTGGGGACGCCGCGCGCACGGTGCTCGGCGACGTGTTGACCAAGCACTTCACCGCGCCCGCCGACACCCATGACGCAAACTGGTATGCGGACGCACTGGACCAGGCCAGTGCGGCGCGCGTCACTGCCGCGAAGGCGCCGACTGCGGCACCCGCCGCGGTGGCTGCCAGCGAGCTGGCGGCATGGACCGGCATCTATCGCGATCCCTGGTTGGGCGACGTTTCGATCTGCCCGCAAGGCGACGCCGTGCGTTTTGCCGCAGTGAAGTCACCGCGCCTCTCCGGACCGGTCATGCGCCTGGATCGGCGCTTGCTCGTGCACTGGGACGACCCTGGCGTCGATCCCGACGCCTGGCTGGATTTCCACGCGGCGAGTGGCGCCGAACCGATCACGCTGCGCATGGCCAAGGTCGACCCGCTGGGCGATTTCAGCTCCGACTATGAGGACCTGCGCTTCCAGCGTATCGGCACCTGCCCGCGATAAAGTGCTACAGCCCTTGCGCGGCCTGGGCCACGGCGCGGAACAGGGCGCGGCCCTTGTTCATGGTCTCCTCCCACTCCGCGGCCGGGTCCGAATCGTAGACGATGCCGGCGCCGGCCTGGATGTGCAGGCGGCCGCCGTGGATCACCGCGGTGCGGATCGCGATCGCGGTGTCGGCGTCGCCCCACCAGCCGATCCAGCCAATCGCACCGCCGTAGATGTTGCGCTTGGTCGGCTCCAGCTCCTGCAGGATCTCCACCGCGCGCACCTTCGGCGCGCCGCTGAGCGTGCCGGCGGGAAACGTCGCGCGCAGGACGTCCATATAGCTGACCCCCGGGCGCACCGTGCCCTGCACCTGCGAGACGATGTGCATCACGTGCGAGTAGCGCTCGACCACGAAGGATTGGCTGACCTCCACGCTGCCCGGTTCGCTGATGCGGCCAACGTCATTGCGGCCGAGGTCGATCAGCATCACGTGTTCGGCGCGCTCCTTGGGGTCGGCCAGCAGCTCGGCTTCCAGCGCGCGATCCTCGGCCTCGTCGGCACCGCGCCGTCGGGTGCCTGCCAGCGGGCGCACCACGACCCTGCCGGCGTTCAACTGCGCCAGGATCTCCGGCGAGGAGCCGACGACCTGGGTGTCGCCGAGGTCGAGGAAATACATGTATGGCGAGGGATTCAGCGCCCGCAACGCGCGGTAGACATCCACCGGCCGCGCGTGGAAGCCGACGCTCAGGCGCTGCGAGGGCACGACCTGGAAAATGTCCCCGGCGCGGATGTATTCCTTGGCCCGTTCGACCATGGCCATGAAACCCTCGCGAGTGAACGAGGAAGTGAAGTCGTCCTCGTCCAGCACCTCACCGTGCAGGAGCTGCGGATAGGCCGAGCCGCCCTGGTGCAGGCGATAGACCAGGGCATCGAGGCGGCGCCGGCCCGCGGCGTAGGCCTGCGGTTGCGTGGGGTCGGCGTGCACGATCAGGTACAGGCGGCCCTTGAGGTTGTCGAAGACCGCTACCTCCTCGGCCAGCATCAGCAGCACGTCCGGGGTGCCGAGCTCGTCCGGAGCATCCCAGCGCGCCAGGCGCGGCTCGATGTAGCCGATGGTCTCGAAGCCGAAGTAACCGACGAGGCCGCCGGTGAACGCCGGCAGTTCCGGCAGGCGTGGCACGGCATAAAGCTGGCGCAGGCGCTCGATTTCCGCCAGCGGGTCGGCCACCTCGCGCGACTCGACGACCTCGCCGCGATCCTCCACCTCGAGCCGGTGCGCGCGCAGCCGGTACACGCGGCGCGC
>DATNBK010000034.1:0-3495 GCA_035571995.1 Rhodanobacter sp. | reverse complement strand
CCGTTCAGCGTCATCAAGCTCACCAGGCTGCCGCCAAATGCGCAGCCCTTGTCGTTGGTGTTCGGCGCCAGTGGTGCGCGCAGGCTCAGCGTCCCGCTACTGCATGTGGCGAGCTGCACGTCCATGCTGCGGGCCAGCGGGATTTTCTCGCGCATGAAATGGACCAGGGCCTCGGCGGCCGCGAGGCGGGTCGCGGATGGGGCGGCGTCGTGCTGCGGGGCCGGCGGTTCAGGGCTCACCATGGGGGACCGTTCGCGATGGGACGTTCCAGTGTATGGCCACCACTACACTGGGGCCAGGATGGAGCAATGGAGGGACCACATGCGAGCAGCTGCCGCGGCGGGACATCCGGGATTGCGTGGCCGTTGCGTGGTGATCACGCGGCCGGTCGGCTGCGCCGCCGCGCTGGTGCGCGACGTGCGCGCGGCCGGCGGCCTGCCGATCGTGCTGCCGGGCCTGGCCTTGCGCGCCGTGCCCGATGCCGCCGCCGCGCGCGCCGCTCTCTTGGCGGCGCTCGGCGATGATTTCGTGCTCTTCACCAGTCCGGCGGCCGTGCGTTTTGCGGCCCGCCTGGCGCCCCTGCGCACCCACGCGTCAGTGCTGGCCGTGGGCCAGGGCACGGCACGTGCGCTGGCCCGGCATGGGGTTCGCGAGCCGCTGCTGCCCTCCCGCCAGGACAGCGAGGGGGTGCTTGGGCTCCCAGCCCTGGCCGCCGTGCGCGGCCGGCACGTGGCCCTGGTGGGTGCCGCGGGCGGGCGCGGCGTGCTGCAGGCGGAACTGGCGGCACGTGGCGCACTCCTGCGCGAGGTGCACGTCTACCGACGTGAACCAGCGCGGCTGGATCGACGCCATTTCACTGCGCTGTCGCGCCTGCCGCGCTCGGCGTGCGTGTTGTTGTCCAGCACCGAGGCCTTGCGCAACCTGCGCGGCCAGTTGCCTGCGCCGGCGTTGGCACGCTGGCTGGCGGCGACCGCCGTGGTGAGCAGCGGGCGGCTGGCCGCGGCGGCTCGCGAGGTGGGGTTTGGGCGCGTGCACGTGGCGGCCTCGGCGCTGCCTGCCGACCTGCTGGCCGGCGCCTTGGCGCTGGCTTGAGTCCCGGTGCAGGTCCAGCGTATGACCGCACGTTGCGGCGCGTACCGGCTTGGTTTCTGCCGCCGGGCCTTCTAGCATGCGGGAATGAGCACTGCAGATACGCCGCCGCGTGCGCCTGACGGCGCCCATCCAGACTCACCCGCGGGTTCGGGCAGCGCGCATCGCGCCGGTGCCGGGCGTGGACCGGCCCAGCGCTCCGCCGGAACCCTGGGCCTGGCCTTGCTGCTGGCGTTGCTGGCGATACTCGGCGCGGGCTATGTGGGTTGGCGGCAATGGCAGTCGGCACACAGCGACAGGGCCGAAGCTGCCAATCTGACGGCCTTGCAGCAGCGCGTGGCGACACTCGAGAGTTCGCTGCAGGCAAATGACCGCGCGCGCGCGGACGTCACCCAGCAACTCGCGCAGATGTCGCAGCAGGACCAGGGCTTGCGTGCGCAGGTGCCCGCCCTGGATCAGCGCGTGCGTAGCCTGGAGGCGGCGACGGCCACGCTGGCCGAGCGCACGCGTTCCGGACGTGAGCCCATGCTGCTCGACGAAACCGAATCGTTGCTGCGCATGGGCATGGAACGCTATCAGTTGTTTCACGATGCCCAGGGAGCGCAACGTGCCTATGCGTTGGCGGAGGACACCCTGGCGGGCATTGACGACAGCAGCTTCGGGACGGTGCTGCAGGCAATCCGCGCCGAGCGCGCGGCCTTGCTCGGCAGCCATCCCCAGGGTGATGCCCAGATGCTGGCTCAACTGCAGACCCTGCGCGGCAGCGTGCCGACCTTGCCGCTTGCGCCCCTGGAACCGTCGGACAATGCGCCGGGCGGGGTCTGGGCGCGCATCGGCCGCGTGTTTGGCAGCCTGGTCCATGTGCAACGCGACAATGGCGGACCGCTCGCGCTCCAGGACGCGCGTTTTGCCCGGGAGTTGCTGGCGCTGGACCTCGCGGAAGCCCAGGTGGCCTTGCTCGCGCACGACGATGGGGCTTACCACACTGCGCTGCAGCGCGCAGCGGCGAGCGTGGATGCACAGTTCGATGCGACAGCGCCCGCCGTGCGACAGGCGCAGACGCAACTGCAGCAATTGCAGACAGCGCCGGTTGGCGCCCCGGCGCAACTTGGGGCGGCGTTGAACGAGTTGCGCAATCTGCGTGCCGTGCATGCTTTGCGCCCGGCGTCGGGGGCCTCCTCGGCGGCTGAGGCCGCTCCCGCGGTCCCCGCGGCTGCGGCCAGGCAGCTTGGTGCGGCGCGTGACGGGTCGCGCGCATGAGGCTGTGGCGCCAGCTCCTGCTGCTGATCGTGATTGCCACCCTGGCGGCACTGGCCTGGCATTGGCTGGCGCTCGACCCCGGTTACGTGCTGGTGCGCCTGCGCGGCTGGCGTGTGGAAACCACCGTGGTTGCTGCCGTGGTCCTGTTGCTGCTGTTGTGGCTGGTGCTGACCCTGGTATGGAACCTGCTGCGTTGGCCCTTTGGCGCCTTCAGCCGCCGGCATCGGCGGATCAGCCAGCAGCGGCTCGGCGACGGCCTGGTGGCCCTGGTCGAAGGAAGGCATGGGGCTGCCGAACAGGACCTCAATCGCGCTTCGCGCTTGCCGAGCCTGCGTGGCCCCGCCCTGCTGGCCAGCGCCGAGGCGGCATTGCGGCGGGGCGAGGCTGGCCGGGCACTGGAGGCGCTGGACCAGGCCGCGCAATCCGTACCCAGTGCGGCGCGCGCCTTGCGCGCCCGCGTCCTCCGTCGCGAAGGACGACCTGCCGAGGCCTTGGCCTTGCTGACGCCGGAGGCGGACAAGGGCAGCCTGACCCCGAATGCGTGGCGTGAGCTGGCGCTGGCCGCGTTGGCCACCGGCAACCCGACGCGCGCACGCGCGGCGCTGGTTCCGTTGCAGAAGAGCGGCGCGCTGGGCATGCGCGGGTTTGCCGCCCTGGAAGCGCGGGTGTTGGTCGCACAGATTGATGCAGCGGAAGATGGCGCGGCACTCGACCGCCTGTGGTCGCAACTGCCGAAGACGCAGCGACGCCTGCCGACGGTCGTCGAGGCCTATGCGCGGCGCGCGGCATCCTTCGGCCAGACGCTGGGGGCCATGGATGAACTCGAGTCGGCCTTGCGCCGCGAGTGGTCGCCGGCCTTGGTCGACGCCTATGGTGCGCTGGACGGCGACAATCTCGAGCCACGCATGCAACGCGCGGAAGCCTGGCTCGAGGCCCATCCAAACGACGCCGTACTGCTGTTGGCGCTCGGCCGCCTGGGCGTGCGCCTGGGCCAGTGGCGCAAGGCGCGCCAATACCTCGAGCGCTCCTTGGCCCTGGCGCCGAGTGTCGCCGGTTGGGAAGTGCTTGGCGAGGCTTGCGCCGGCCAAGGCGACACGGCGGCTGCGCTGCACAGCTATCGAAGCGCGTTCGCGATGGAACGCGGGG
>DATNBK010000033.1:0-6121 GCA_035571995.1 Rhodanobacter sp. | reverse complement strand
CAGGCTCGTGTCCTCGCCCCACCAGGCGGATGGCTGGTTCTGCGCCCAGGAGACGATGCCCGCTGCGCCGCGTTCGGTGACTGCCAGCTTCGCGGCGGCTTCCGGTTGCGCGGAGACCAGGACGAGCTTGCCGCGCACATCTTTGCCTTGGTAGTCGGCGGCCGTGCTGCCGGCACCGACATCGACGAGGTCGGCATCGGCGCGTCCGCTGACGCTGTCCTGCGCGAGGCTGATTGGTTGTTCCGCCCACGAGGTGATGCGCGTGGCGTCGGCCCAGCGGCCGTCTTGCCGGTTTTGCTCCCAGAGCTCGGCGAAGCGTCCGTTCCAGGCAGGCCGAGAACGTTGGGTGCCGTAGAAGATCTTGCCGTCGGCGGGGAGCCGGATCACATCGACGCCGGCAAGGTGATCAGCCTGCAATACTTGGCGGATCAGCTCGACGGCTGCGTTGTAGTCGTCCGAGCCGCGCATGCGGTGATGCAGGCTGAGCGCCGCGATCGTCCGCTTTGCCGCGGTGCCGGAAATTTCCTGCGCCAGCGCCCGTGTTTCCGTCGGCGTGAGCAGCGGTGCGTGGTCTTCGCTGGCTTGCGCGATCGCGCTGCCGACCATGCCCAGGGCAGCGAATGTCCAGGCCAGAAGTATGCGGTGACGTCGCATGTGGGGTTCCCCGATGGCGAGCGTCGAACGCTACCGGCGGGTGGTGATGTAGTCAAACGAAATGCAGGGCTGAGGATGGGCAAGCCGGCTGGCTTCACGCCGGGTTGACCGGGCGAGCCCTACCGTCCTGACTCGTCGGCGGCCCTTTTGGCTGCTTGTCGATCCTGTTTCTTTCACTCGGAGGTGGCCCATGAAACGCTCGTCGGTACTCTTGTCAGGTATGGTGTTGCTGTTGTGGGCTGCGGTGAGTTGGGCGGATGCATACAGCGATACGACAACGCTGTTCCGGCAGTCTGAGCAAAGCAGGTCGTTCTTTTCCAATTCCTACGGCTACGCGGTCTTTCCGACCATCGGCAAAGGCGGGCTCGTGGTGGGTGCGGCCCACGGCAACGGCCGCGTCTACGTGCACGGCAAGTACGTCGGCGATACCTCGATGACGCAACTGAGCGTGGGCGCCCAGTTGGGCGGCGAGGCGTACAGCCAGATCATCTTCTTCCAGGACAAGGCGGCGTTTGACACCTTCACCCAGGGCAATTTCGAGTTTGGCGCGGGTGCGGGCGCGGTGGCGATCACCGCGGCCGCGGGGGCCAATGTCGGCACCAAGGGCGTGAGCGGCAACGCGAGCGTCACCAAGGACAATGCGAAAACCGCGGCTTCCTACTACAAGGGCATGGCGGTCTTTACCATCGTCAAGGGCGGCGCGATGTACCACGCCACAGTTGCCGGCCAGAAGTTCACCTACACGCCGAAGTAGGCGCGTGGACCAGCGTGCGCCCGAGCAGGTACGTTGAGATTTACGGGGCGCCTTTGCGATCCTGGCACCATCGGGCCGGGTGCGCTTACATCCCACCCACGCCGGCGGTGAAATGCCGGGCATTGAGCAACAGGTGAACGCCGATGCTGGCCACATAACCGAGGGCGATCGCCCACGTCCAGCGCAAGTGCGCGGTGAAGGTATACATGCCGCGCGAAGCGCCCATCAGCGCTACGCCGGCAGCCGAGCCGACCGAGAGCAGGCTGCCGCCGACTCCGGCGGTGAGCGTGATCAGCAGCCACTGGCCATGGTCCATCGGCGGGTTCATCTTCAGCACCGCGAACATGATGGGGATATTGTCCACCACGGCCGAGAGCACGCCCATCATGCTGTTGGCCAGGGTGAAACCCAGTCCGCCATAGAGATGCTCCGAGGCGACATCCAGGTAACCGATCACGGCCAAGCCCCCGACGCAGCCGAAAACTCCATAGAAGAACAACAAGGTGTCCCACTCGGCGTTGGCGATGATCTGGAAGATCGAATATTTTTGCGGCTCAACGCCTTCGGCCAGCGCATATCGCTGTTCATCGCGTTCGATGCGTGTGGCCAGCAGGTTCAGCAACGCCAGGCCGGTGAGCATGCCAAATGCCGCGGGCATTCCCAGCCACTGTTTGGCAATAACGGTGATGGCAATAGTCGCCGCGAAGGTCAGGCAGATGCTGATGCCGCCACGCTTGATCCGCGTACTGGATTCAAGTGAGTCCGGTTCTCCCTTCGGCAGCGCAAAAAACATGCAAAAGGCGGGAACCAACCAGTTGACCAAGGACGGCAGCAGGATGTCGAAGAACTCGACAAACTCCACCTTGTGTGCCTGCCAAACCATCAACGTCGTGATGTCGCCGAATGCGCTCCAGGCGCCGCCGGCGTTGGCGGCCACCACGAGGTTGATCAGCGCCAGCGTGCAGAAACGTGCGTTGTCCGCGCCTACGGCCAGGATCACCGCTGACATCACCAGTGCTGTCGTCAGGTTGTCCAGCACCGGAGAAAGGAAGAATGCCAGCGTGCCTGTGATCCAGAAGAGCGAGCGGTAGCTGAAATGACGTTTGATCAACTGCGAACGCAGGGCTTCGAAGACGCCGCGCTCGCCCATGGCAGTGACGTAGGTCATCGCCACCACCAGGAAGAAGAAAATCTCCGAATATTCGAGAAACATCTCCTCGAAGGCCTGGCGGGTGAGATCGCTGCCATCCATCTTCCAGGCGATCAGGCCCCAGATCAGCGCTGCCGCCAGCATCACCGGCTTGGACTTGGCGATGTGGATGCGATCTTCGAGGATGACCGCGACGTAGGCGCCGACGAACAATAACAACGCCAGCCAGCCAATGGGATCGGCGACCAAGTGGAAGTTCGTGCCGACGTCGGCAGCGCCGGCTTCGGCCAGCGTGGTGGGGGGCAAATACATGCAAGATCCTGGTGGTTTCGGCGCCGCTCGGCTCCGCCCGCGGCGACTACAGTAACAGGCAGGGTCTGGTCATGCGGCGGCAGCTCACCCGGGCAGTTGGCGGAACACGCGGCTGGCGCCAGCGGTGATGAGCGCCAGCACGATCACCGTCCAGCGGAATGCCACGACGTAGTCGCCGCTGGCGTGTCCACCCAGCAGTGCCTGCATCAGCAGCATGCCCAGAGCAATGCCGAAACTCATCGCCAGGTATTGTGCGGTCGAAGCCAGGGACGAGGCCATGGAGGCGTGGCTGATGTCGAGGTCGTTGTAGATCAACGTGTTCATGGCCGTGTACTGCAGGCCGGCAAACCCACCGTAGAAGAAGGCCAGCGTAGCCACCAGCCATACTGGCGAGCCAGGCCCAAGCACAGCGAAGCTGCCGAGCAGGGCGGCGACGATCAAAGTGTTGCCAAGCAGCAGGCGCCGGTAGCCGTAGTGGATCAGGGCGCGGTTGATCACGCGCTTGGCCACGATGGAGCCGATCGCCTGCGGCACCATGACCATGCCGGCGGCAAGCGGCGACCAACCGCAGCCGATCTGCAGGAACAGCATCAGCAGCACGAACATGCCGGAAATGCCAAGCCGGGTGAAGATGCCGCCGGACAGCGCCACCTGGACGCTGCGATTGCGCAGCAGCTTGAGGTCGGCCACCGGGAATTCGGTGCGCCCCGCATGCCAGACGTAGAGGCTGCCCAGGAGCAGGGCGCAGAGCGTGCACATCAACATGGTCGACCAGGGTCGGGGGTTGGCGCCAGCCAGTTCCGAGGCGATGAGCAGCAGGGCCGAAGCCGTGGCGAACAGCAGGAAGCCCAGCAGGTCGAAGCGGTGGGCGTGCGCCAGCCGGTAGTCCGGCATCTCGTGCCGGTTCATCCAGTAGCCGACCACGGCCACCGGCACGTTGATCAGGAAGATCAGCCGCCACGAGGTGTATTGCACCAGCGCGCCGCCGATCAGCGGGCCGAGCACCGAACCCAGCACGCCGTACGTGGCCACCGTGCTCATGACGCGGACGAATTCGCGCTTGTCGATGGTGCGCACCAGCACGTAGCGCCCCACCGGCAGCAACGCCGCGCCGCCCACGCCTTGCAGCACGCGTGCGGCCACGAGTTGTGGCAGGTCCTGGGCCAGGCCGCAAAACAGGGAGCCGATGCCGAAGATGGTGATTGCCAGGCCGAACACCCGCCGCGTGCCAAGCCGGTCGCACAACCACGGCGTGGCAGGGATCAACACGGCCAGGGTCAGCACGTAGCTGGTCAGCGCCGAGCGCATGTCCAGCGGCGTCACCCGTAGGCCATCGGCGATCATCGGCACGGCGGTGTTCACCACCGTGGAGTCCAGGGATTGCATGAAAAAAGCCGCCGCCACCAGGAGCAGCAGGCCGCGAAAACGCACCGCGCCCGACAGCTGACCTGCCACCGGCTCTTCCCCGGCGCCGCCCACCGTGGCGCCCGGCGCTTGGGATTCGGCAGGCGCTTCGGGTAACATGCCAGGCATGGTAACCGCTGTGCTGCCGTCCATCGGGCGGGTGCCCAGCCGGTGGTTATCCATAGTTTTGTTGCTGCCGTGGCGGGACTTTGCAAAGGCGTCACGACGACCATGCACGCCGGGGCGGCTTTCGTTCCGGCGTGCACTTTTGTGCGATACCCATCGCGAGCCAGGATGAATCATGAGCACCAAGCCACCGATCACTCTTTCCCGCGTCGACCTCGACCGCATCGAGGCGCTGCTTGAGCGCGCGCCGGCGGCCGAAGTCGCGAACCTCGCCGCGCTGCGCGCCGAGCTGGACCGTGCCGAGGTGGTCGAGCCCAAGGACATGCCGCCGCAGATCGTGACCATGAACTCCACGGTGACCTTCACCGACGAGGACGATGGCGAAAAGCTCACCTTGACCCTGGTCTATCCCTCCGCGGCGGGTGCGGCGGGCACGGTGTCGATCATGGCGCCGGTAGGCAGCGCCCTGTTGGGCCTGGCCCAGGGCCAGAAGATCGACTGGCCGACGCCGCACGGCAAGGTGCGCCACCTGCGCGTGCTGGAAATCAGCTATCAGCCCGAGGCGGCGGGGCAATTCCACCGCTGAGCGTGCGGGCGGTGCAGCTCATTGGCGGCACGTGGGCGTAGTCGGAGGCGTGATGTCCAAACCACTGGAGCCAGCCGCAGGCGACCGCGTCGACGAATTGCGCCAGCGCATCGACCAGGCCAACCATCGCTACTACGTGCTCGACGATCCGGAAGTACCGGACGCCGAGTACGACCGTTGGATGCGCGAGCTGGAGGAACTGGAAGCCGCGCATCCCGAGTTGGTGACACCCGATTCGCCGACGCGCCGGGTTGGCGCGCGCGCCCAGGGCGGTTTTGCCGAAGTGCGCCACGCGCAGCCGATGCTCTCGCTCAGCAACGCCTTTGAGCAGGCGGGCGAGGACGATCGCGAGCGCTTCGCCGAGCTGGCTGATTTCGTGGCCCGGGTCGAGCACACCACCGGTCGCCACGATCCTCAATTTGCCGCCGAGCCAAAGCTCGACGGCCTGGCCATGAGTCTGCGCTACGAGTACGGCGTCCTGGTGCAGGCGGCGACCCGCGGCGACGGCGAATCCGGCGAGGACGTGACCGCCAACGTCCGCACCATCCGCGCCATTCCCTTGCGCCTGCGCGGTTCCGGTTGGCCCGGGCAATTGGAAGTACGTGGCGAAGTGATCATGCTGCGCAAGGATTTCGAGGCATTCAACGAGCGCATGCGGGCGCACGGCGGCAAGCCCTTGGCCAATCCGCGCAACGCGGCGGCCGGGTCGCTGCGCCAGCTCGACCCGGCGGTGACGGCCAAGCGCCGGCTGAGCTTCTTTGCCTATGCGCTGGGCGTGGTCGAGGACGGCACGCTGCCAGACACGCACTACGCGACGCTGCAACTGTTCCGCGAGTGGGGCTTCCCGGTGTCGCCCGAGGTGGACCTGGCCCGCGGCTTCGACGGCCTGGTCGCCTATTACCGCCGCCTGAGCGCCAAGCGCGATGCGCTGCCCTACGACATCGATGGCGTGGTCTACAAGCTCGACGATTATCCCGGGCAGCAGGAGATGGGCTTCGTGGCGCGCGCGCCGCGTTGGGCGCTGGCGCAGAAGTTCCCGGCGCAGGAGCAACTGACCACGGTCGAGGCGATCGAGATCCAGATCGGCCGCACCGGGGCCGCGACCCCGGTGGCGCGCCTGACGCCCGTGCCGGTG
>DATNBK010000032.1:0-5436 GCA_035571995.1 Rhodanobacter sp. | reverse complement strand
CACCGTTCTGCAACGCGGTGACCGCGTTGCCGCCGCTGAGCGGCGCGGCCAGCAAGGCGCTGGCTTCGCGCTGGAATTGCGCGCTGTTGACTGCGCTGACCTGCCCGACGCGTGGCGGCACCGGCTCCTGCGGCCACAGGTTGAGCAGCACGATTCCAGCCAACAGCGCGCCCAGGGCGCCGGCGGCCAACCATGTACAACGCCGCTGCCAACGTTTTGCCGGCATCGCTCCGCCTCCTGCGCATCGCGTTCGGCTGAACCACATGTACGACCAGGCCGTTGCCGGTCGCGCACAGGTTCAGGCAGCTAACATTCTCCCACCAGCTCCTCGGCGAAGGCCTACGCCGCTGCCAGCGCGGCGGACGCGCTGTCGAAATGCTCGCCCGGCACGGTGCGCAAGCTGCCATCGGGCAGGCGCATGGTGACGCTCAATCTGCCGTCGTCCTGTTCGTTCAGCAGCGCGCTGAACACCTTGCCATGTCTCTCGAATGGCCGTTCGTCATGGGTTGTCGGCATGCTGGATTCCTCCGTCGCGATCGATGGGGCGCCCCCGCGAACCCCGGTCGGCGTGGCACAAGGACCATCCATGCCACAGTCGGGCTGGGCTTGGCGTGAAGACGACGCAAATGCCGGCAAGCTTGCGTGCCCATCGAACCTGCCGGCATCACGCTCCCGTCAACGTTCCATGCCTAGCATGCTGGGCAGTCCACCACCACGGCAAGCGAGGTAGACGATCATGCCCAAGCCTCCACGTACCGACGAGACCGGCAGCGACTTCATCGCCTCGGACCCGCGGGGCAAGAAGTCCTCATCACCTGGCACCAAAGGCTATGCCGAGCAGCAGCCGCGACGCAACGACGAGCGCGAGATGCCCGACGAGCACACCCCGCACGAGCACCAGAACAAGCCGCACCAGAAGCCCAAGCCCTCGGGCCATTGAGGCGCAGCATATCCACTAGACCTCGCGGCTCCACTATCGGCCGAACTCTCCTCCTCGTCATTCCCGCGAGACGCCGATAGATCTGGCTTTCCCTAACCCCCAGCTGGCCAGCATGCGGGAAAATGTACGCATGAATACGCTTGTGATCGCCCCGTGAGCCGCCGCTCCGGCAGCGCCGACCTGCCGCTGCACGGTGGCCGAGTACCTCCCTGGTTGGCAGCACGCATGACGCGTCTGGGCGCGCTGATGGCCGAGGCCATCATCTGCGAATACGGCCGCGACGAATTGCTGCGTCGGCTGGCCCACCCTTTCTGGTTCCAGTCCTTTGGTGCGGTCATGGGCATGGACTGGCACTCCTCGGGCATCACCACCAGCGTCATCGGCGCACTCAAGCGCGGGCTCGGGCCTTTGTCCGCCGAGCTTGGCATCCACGTGTGCGGCGGTCGCGGCAGGCATTCGCGCGCCACTCCCGGCGAGCTGCTGGCGATCGGGGAGTGCGTGGGCATCGATGGCGCGGCGCTCGCCAACGCCAGTCGACTCGTGGCCAAGGTGGACAGTGCCGCGGTGCAGGATGGGTTCGACCTGTACCTGCACGGTTTCATCGTCAGCGACGACGGACATTGGGTGGTGGTGCAGCAAGGCATGAACGGCGAGCGCAAGCAGGCGCGCCGCTATCACTGGCTGTCCGAGGGATTGACCAGTTTCGTCGACGATCCGCACGCCGCGGTGGACGGGCCCGGCCAAGGCCGGATCGTGAACCTGGCCGACCGCCGCGCACAGGCATCGCGCACGGCGCAGGTGGCACTCCTGCAGGAGCTCGGGCCTGATCGCGTGGTGCGCGAGCTGGGGCGAATCGACGGCGGCCTGGTGGCAGGGCGCGCGCATGGCCCGGCCGGGCCCGCGGCCGCAGCCAAGCCCCACGTCGAGGCATCACCCCAGATGGAGTTGCTGCCCCACCTGGTCATGCCCACGCATCATGACGTGCGTGGCAGCGACGTGATTGCGCGCCGGCTGCATGGCAGCCTCGCCGCGGCGGCGGAAAACGGCCCGCGCGATTTTACGCAACTGTTGCAGGTCCCCGGCGTCGGCGCACGCACGGTGCGCGCCTTGGCCATGGTCGCCGAGGTGCTGCACGGCGCGCCCTGCCGTTTCAGCGATCCGGCGCGGTTTTCACTTGCACATGGCGGCAAGGACAGGCATCCGTTCCCGGTGCCGACGCGCGTCTACGACCACACCATCCAGGTGCTGAAATCCGCGGTTCACAACGCCCGCCTCGGCCGCGAGGAGGAACTGGCGGCACTGAAGCGGCTCGATGACCAGGCGCGGCGGCTGGAACGGCATGCCAGCGGCCTGTCCGTGGGGGACTACCTGGCCGACGAGTGCCGGCAATCGCACGCCTATGGGGGGCGCAGCGTGTTTGGCCTGGAGCCCCCACCAATCGACCAACCCACGTTGCCTGCCGGAAAACGCGCGGACCCCTGAGCCCCGCGCAAACGCGGTGGCAAGCGGGGCACGGCCATGGGTCGCAACATCCACCGTGGCCCGCGCACGGTCAGTCCATGCGACGCGCTTCACTTGCCGCCGCAGGGCGGCAGGCATAATGGCGTCATGGTGAAGAAGACAACCGAACGATCCCCGAAAGTGCGCCTGCGCCTGGCGATCCCCGATGATGTGCCGGCCCTGGTCGCCCTGACCGCCCGCATCTATAGCCCGGAATGGGGGCACTCGGCGGAAATGTTGCGCTCCCAACAGACGCATTTTCCCGAGGGCCAGTTTGTCGTCGAATACGAAGACGTCATCGTCGGCTACTGCGCCACGTTCCGCATCGACGAGGCGGCCGCGTTGGCGCCACACACCTGGATGCAGATCACCGGCGGCGGCATGGCCTCGCGGCACAAGCCCGACGGGGAGTGGCTGTACGGCATGGAAGTGGTGGTGCATCCGGATTACCGCGGCATGCGCATTGGCCAGCGCCTGTACCACGCCCGCAAGCGCCTGTGCATGGAACTCAAGCTGCGCGGCATCGTGTTTGGCGGGCGCATCCCGGGCCTGGCAAAGAACATCAGCCGCTACGGCAGCGCGCAAGCCTATGTGCAGGCGGTGCTGGACGGCCGGCGCCGCGACCTGACGCTGAGCTTCCAGTTGTCCAACAACTTCGCCATGATCGGGCTGTTGCGCGGCTACGTGCCATCCGACCACGAGTCGCTCGGCTACGCCGTGCACCTGGTGTGGCGCAACCCGCGCCTGCTCGAGCAGCCGGACATGCCGCCGATCACCTCGCCGCAGCGCCTGCCCGATTCGGTACGCGTGGCCTCGGTGCAGTACCAGCAACGGCGCATCGCCTCGTTCGAGGAATTCGCCACCCAGGTCGAGTATTTCACCGACATCGCGGCCGACTACAACGCCGACTTCGTGACGTTCCCGGAACTCATGACGCTGCAGTTGCTGTCGATCGAGAACACGGAGTTGTCGCCGGTGGAGTCGATCCGCAAGCTGAGCCAGTACACGCCCCAGGTCAAGGAGCTGTTCAGCCGCCTGGCCGTCAGCTACAACATCAACATCATCGGCGGCACGCACCCGACCGAGCAGCCGAACGGCGACATCCACAACGTCTGCTACGTGTGCCTGCGCGACGGGTCGCTGCACGAGCGCGAGAAGCTGCATCCCACGCCCAGCGAACGCAACGTGTGGAACATCATCGGCGGCGAGAGCGCCGCCACCGTGCAGACCGACTGCGGGCCGATCGGCGTGATGATCTGCTACGACGCCGAGTTCCCGGAGGTGGCGCGGCATCTGGTAGACCAGGGCGGCTTGATCCTGTTCGTCCCGTTCTGCACCGACGTGCGCGAGGGCTACCTGCGCGTGCGCTATTGCGCGCAGGCGCGGGCCATCGAAAACCAATGCTACGTGGTCATGTCCGGTAACGTCGGCAACCTGCCCGGGGTCAACAACTTCGACATCCAGTACGGCCAGAGCTGCATCCTCACGCCCAGCGACTTCCCGTTTGCCCGGGACGGCATTGCCGCCGATTCCACGCCAAACATCGAGACCGTGTTGTTTGCCGACCTGCGCCTGGAGAGCCTGGCCCGCGCCCGCAACGCCGGCGCGGTGCAAAACCTCAAGGACCGCCGCTTCGACCTGTACGAGACGCGCTGGAGAACCACGCCGGTGACCGAGCTGCCGGCCGTCTAAAGGAGTAGCCATGAACAACCCGCCCTGGGACCGCCTGTTGCTGAACGCCACCGTGGCCAGCATGACCGACGGCGCGCCGTACGGCCTGCTGGAACACGGCGCCATTGCGCTGCATCGCGGCCTGGTTGCCTGGATGGGTACGATGAACGCGCTGCCCGATGCGCCGAAGGCATTGGCGGCGAGGGTTGATTCCGTCGACGGCGCTCTGGTCACCCCAGGCTTGGTCGACTGCCACACGCACCTGGTCTTTGGCGGCAATCGCGCGCACGAGTTCGAGCTGCGCTTGAACGGCGCCAGTTACGAGGACATTGCCCGGGCCGGCGGCGGCATCGTGTCCAGCGTCAACGCCACGCGGGCGGCCAGCGAGGAAACCTTGTTTGTCCAGGCCCTGCCGAGGGCCCGCGCGCTGCGCGCCGATGGCGTGACCACGCTGGAGATCAAATCCGGCTACGGCCTGGAGCTGGATGCCGAACGCCGCATGCTCCGCGTGGCGCGGCGCCTCGGGCGCGAGCTGGGCATCAGCGTGCGCACCAGCTTCCTCGGCCTGCACGCCTTGCCTGCCGAATACAAGGACAAGCGCAACGCCTACGTAGCCCTGGTGTGCGACGAGCTGCTGCCGACGCTGGCAGCCGAAGGCCTGGTTGATGCCGTGGATGCGTTCTGCGAAACCATCGGCTTCACCCCGGCGGAAACGCAGCGCGTGTTCGTCAAGGCCCGCGAACTCGGCTTGCCCGTGAAGTTGCACGCCGAGCAGTTGTCAGATCAGGGCGGCGCCGCGCTGGTAGCGCAGTTCGATGGCTTGAGCGCGGACCACCTGGAGCACCTGGGCAGCACCGGCATCGAGGCCATGGCCGCGGCCGGTACGGTTGCCGTGCTGTTGCCCGGCGCGTTCTACGCATTGCGCGAGACGCAGCTGCCGCCGATCGCCGCGCTGCGTGAACATGGCGTACCGATTGCCATCGCCACCGACTGCAATCCGGGCACCTCGCCCCTGCTCTCCCTGCGCCTGGCCGCAAGCATGGCGTGCACGCTGTTTCGCCTGACGCCGGAAGAGGCCCTGCGCGGCGTCACCGCAAATGCCGCCCGCGCACTCGGCCTGCACGACCGCGGTACCCTCGCCGTCGGCCAGCGCGCCGACCTGGTGGTATGGCACGCCCGCCAACCTGCCGAGCTTTGCTACTGGATCGCCGGCCAACTGGTGCGCGAAGTCATCGTTGGCGGCGAATCCGTGGCGCTATGAGGCTCGCGATCCTGGCACTTTGCGGGCCGCTTCGACGCGCTGTGCCAGCGCGTCGAAAAAGTCA
>DATNBK010000031.1:0-8788 GCA_035571995.1 Rhodanobacter sp. | reverse complement strand
GCACCAGCTCGACCGGGTTCGAGAGGCTTTCCATGCCCCATTCCTTGCGCGCCGTGTTGAAAAGGTGGGAGAGCCGTGCCAAACGGCGCAGGACAGTCGCGGGCGCGAGTCCATCGGCTAGCCAGGCGTCGCGCTGTTGCGCGACGTCGCCGCTGCGGATGGTCGCCATGGCGCGCTTAGCCAAGGGTGTTTGACGCCATAGGCCGAGCACCGATTTTTCCCGTACAGCTCCTTTCAGGGCCGGCATGACCTCGGCCTCGTAACGATCAAGAAGTGCAAGAAGTGTGGTGGTTTCCGCCTCGCTGCGATCAAGCCAGACACCGCGGTTCATCTCCGACTCGATCATGGTGGCCCACGCTTCGGCCTCGCCTCGCGTGTCAAAGGTCTTGGTCTGCGAAGGCCAGCCTAGCCGCCGAACTTGTGCATGCCACTGGTGCGGCCCCCTCCGTCGAATCGTTGCCATCACAACCTCCTAGCCCAGTGTGCCAAGAGTGTGCCAAAAAAGCCCAATAAATTGCCAACATGTTGTTTTTGTTGAATGGAAATCCGCATTCGTAATGCGTAGGTCGCAGGTTCGACTCCTGTTTCCGGCACCAGGTCACGACAAAAGGCCCGCAGCGATGCGGGCCTTTTGTCGTCTGAGCGCCACGTGGTCGCTCGCGTGCCGGGGCATGTGAGTCGCGTTTCGTGTCATCCACAACGTGTTTAGCGGAGTCCGCGACGTGGCGGCGAACAGGTTTGGCGACGCCAGCCTGC
Organism: Rhodanobacter sp.; assembly: GCA_035571995.1. Lineage (GTDB taxonomy): Bacteria > Pseudomonadota > Gammaproteobacteria > Xanthomonadales > Rhodanobacteraceae > Rhodanobacter. The sequence continues at coordinate 8,032 of DATNBK010000031.1, read as the reverse complement.
CGCTTGTCGGCAAATTCTTGCCGTTCATCCTCGCAAATACTTGACGAAATAACTTGCGTCGCTACCCTGCGAATTCACGGGCTCAGGGGAACGCTCATGCCAGTCCAGCCGCAGCCAGCGGACGTCTTGCCAGGCGCGCCACGCCGCTGGCGTCCCATCGGCGGGCAGGCGCCGACGCGGCGCCGCCAACGCGGCTTCACCCTGGTCGAGCTGATGGTCACCGTGGCCGTGGCCGCGGTGTTGCTGATGATCGCGGTGCCGAGCTTCCGGAATATCACGCTTTCCAACCGGCTCAACACCGCCGCCAACGACCTGGTCAACGCGATCAGCGTCGCCCGCATGGAGGCGGTCAAGCGCAACGCCAGCACCCAGTTCTGCAGCAACTCGGCCGCCGCCAACACCAGCGACACGCTTGGCGGAGCGTGCGGCACCGAAAGCGGCGCGGTCTGGGCCATGAGCGGCGGTACCTCCAGTCGGGTGCTCGTCAGCCCGATCAGTCTTGTTTTGCCCGTCCAGGTCAGCGGTGACCTGACCGCACTGCGTTTCACCACGCAAGGGCAGGCGCGCAATGCCCTCGCCGCGGCCACTGCGCCTTACAGCGGCGTGGTGGCAGACATCTGCATCAGCCAGCTGAGTCGCGACAACCACCGCCTGATCACCATGACGGCGGGCTCGATCCTCGCCACCACGACCACCAGCGGAGACTGCCCCTCGTCATGAACCGCATGATCTTTCCTCTGCGGCATCCATGGTGCCTGCGTTCCCGGCAAGCTGGCGTCGGACTGATCGAGGTTTTGATCGCCGTGCTGGTGCTGTCGGTCGGTTTCCTCGGCATCGCCGCGTTGCAGGCGCGCTCGTTGTCGATGAACAACAGTTCGATGGCGCGCAGCGTGGCCGTCATCGGAACCTACTCGATCCTCGATGCCATGCGCGCGGACTTGGCGTCGGCCCAGAACGGCGCCTACAACAACAAGAAGGTCACGGGCAATGCCTGCCCCACGGATACCAGCACGCTGGCCGGCGTCCAGCTTGCCCAATGGTGCAGCCAGCTGGCAGCCAGCCTCGGCTCGGCTGCCAGCACCACCGGGACGGTCGCCTGCACGGGTACCGCAGGCGATTGCACCATCACCGTGACCTACGACGACAGCAAGTCCGGTGCGGCAGGCACCGGCAGCACGACCGGCACGCAAACCGTCACCACCAGGGCCATGCTATGAACCGCGGTCGCCGCACGCATGCCTTGCGCGTCAGCTCGTGCGCGCAGCACAACAGGAGCGTGGCCGGCTTCACCCTGATCGAGCTGATGGTGGCCATGCTGCTGGGCCTGATCGTCATTGGCGGCGTCAGCAGCGTGTTCCTCGCCAACCAGCAGGTCTACCGCACCAATGCCGCGCTGAGCGACGTGCAGGACAACACGCGCATGGCGTTCGAGATGCTGGCGCAGGATATCCGCAACGCCGGGCTCACCGGTTGTGACAGCAGCGGCAGCGGGAACATCACCAGCGTCCTCAAGAACAGCCCGGGTGGTGGCGGCACCGTCTGGTGGGCCAACTGGAACAACGCGCTGATCGGTTACGGTGCCGGCACCGCCGCCGATCCGGCACCGCCGGCAGCCACGCCGGCCGTGGCCGGCAACGACTCGTTGCAGCTCATCGGTGCCAACAACGCCGGTCTGAGCATATCTAGCCACAGCACGGCCACGACGACGTTCACGCTCAACGAAACCAGTCCCGATCTGGCAATCGGCGATGCGATGATCGTGTGCGACCCCCAGTTCTCGGCCATCTTCCAGTCCACCAGCTACAACAGCGCCGCCAAGACACTCGGCTACAGCACGCTTACCACCACGCCTGGCAACTACTCCAACATCCTTGCGAGTACCGGCGTTCCCTATGCTTTCGGGGCCAACGCGTCGATCGCCAGATTGAGCGCGGTGGACTGGTACATCGGTGCCACGCCGCCTCCCGTGGTCGGAGGCTTCTCGCTGTATCGCGTGCAGCTGGTCAACAACGCTGGAGTGCTCGGAACGACCACGGATGAAATGGTGCGCAATGTCACTGCCATGCGCATCCAATATCTCCAGTCAGGCAATGCCGCTTTCGGACCGGCGAGCTCGATCACCAACTGGGGGGCGGTAAGCGCCGTGCAGGTCCAGCTGACGCTGCAAAGCACCGACCAGCGCGCCGGTGTCGACGCCAAGCCGATCACGCGCGTCTTTACCGCCTCCACCACCGCACGCAATCGGGTGAATTGAGATGAGTCACGCTCTTACGCTCGCGCTTTCTCTGCCGGAACCAGCTCGAACTTGCATCGGTATCGCTGCGGACACGACGTCCGTCGCTTACCCGACGGTGGTGCGCCCAGCCGGTGCATGCAACAAGCACGGTCAGCCACCGGCGTATGCCGGCCAGCGCGGCGTGGCCTTGGTGACTGCGCTGATCCTGCTGGTGGTAATCACGCTGGTGGGGCTGGCGGCGGTGCGCGGCACCGTCATGCAGCAGAAGATGGCGGCCAACTTCAGCGATCGACAGATCGCCTTCCAGGTAGGTGAGGCAGGGCTGCGGCAGGCGCATATCGTGGTGCAGGCCTTGCAGCCATCGTTGCCACCGTCCCGCCCGACCTTGCCAGCGACCATCCGGGACTGCTCGCCGAAGGCGGCAACCGTCATCAAGTGCATGGCCAATCCGCTGAGTGACGGCACGCTGCCGGCAGCGAACATCCAGTCCGTGGCCAAGGCGTCGTTTGATGCCGGCAACCTGGCTGCCGCACAGCCGCAGTACGTCATCGAGTACATGGGAAATTTCAGCGGCCCCGCCCCCTCGGTGATCGACCTCGGAGGCAAGGGACGCACCTACGCATGCACCGACAGTCCGACGAGCCCAAGCAAGAATCCATGCGCGGATTTCTATCGGATCACCGTCCGCAGTGGTCCGGCTGCCGGGGGCGACCGGGCGACCGTCGTGCTTCAGTCCGTCTTCAGGCGATGAGGCCGTGGCCCGCTTGCCTGACATTGTCCGACACATGAGGCGGGTTGCGGCGCTTTCCCCGGGCATTGTGCCGAGGTGGAGAACGGTCTGCACCGAGCCACGCCATCGAGTTTGTCGCATCGCCGAGGATCGATCGGCGCCAGTCCGGGATATCCGGTCAAAGAACAAGGGGAAGGTCATGCCCATCAAACACACCCAGCTGGCATCCCTGTTCGCAGGCCTGCTCTTGTCCGGTGCGGTCACGGCACAGACCAGCTACAAGGAGAATTTTTCGAGTGGGACGACCAACAACCAATGGCTTGCGTTGAATGATGCCTGCCTCACGGCGGGCAGTGCGGCCAAAGGTACCGGCGTCATCCCGGGCTGCGCGAATATAGGGGTCACTGCTCCCAAGGACGCCATCGGTTCCGGTGCGCTGCGCCTGACCCCGCCTCAGACCAATCAGACCGGTGCGATTCTCTCGAATTTCACCTTTCCCATGAGCCAGGGCCTGCAAGTCACGTTCACCACCTATACGTATGGTGGCGACAGTCAAAGCCCGGCAAAGGATGGCGCGGACGGCATCTCGTTCATGCTGACCGACGGCACCGCAGCTGCTCCCACGGTGGCCGGTGGACTAGGCGGCAGCATGGGCTACAGCTGTTCCAACAGCAACGCTACGTATGAAGGCATGGCCAATGCCTATCTTGGCCTGGGCATCGACGAGTTCGGGAATTTTCTCAACTCGGGTGACAACACCGACACTGGCATTCTCAATTCGCGGGCCACCGGCGGCACGAAGGCGTATGGCGACAACTCGTATTCGAATGGGCTAACCGGGATAAGCGCCGGTGGCGGCTCTCAATACCAGCCCCAGCGTATTGGTTTGCGTGGCGCCGGCAATACGACGTGGGCATGGTTGAAGGCGCAGAATTCCGCTTATTATTTGGGGAGTGTGGACGCAACAAAGACCAAGGCTGCATGCAGTTCGGGTAAATATGTGTCCTCTGGTTCAGGGACTAAGAATAATCCGTACGTTTACACGCAGATCCCGTACAACTACAAAGCGATCGGTGGCGGCTATCAGGTACTGCCCACGGGCACGCTGATTGCCAATGAGGGCTCGCCGACGCGAGCCGGCAATCCGAGTGCTCCGGCCGACTACACCAAGAACACCTGGCCGATCACCTACAAGTTGACGCTTTCCCCGGGTGGGCTGCTGAATTTTTCCTACAGCTACAACAACGGCGCGTTCCAGCCGGTGCTGGTAAACAACCAGATCACGGCCAGCAACGGCCCGGTGCCGGCATCCTTCCGTTTCGGTTTCTCGGCGGGTACCGGCGGCAGCTACAACGTTCATGAAATCACCTGTTTCCAGGCCGCGCCGCTGCAGTCCAACAGCAGCGCCAGCGCCAATACGGTGCAGTCGGGGCAGGTAAAAACCGGTTCGCAAATCTATCTGGCGTCGTACTCGTCGGATAACTGGTGGGGCTCGCTGGTATCCAATTCGCTGGTTACCTCCGGCAACACCGTCAGCATCGCCACCGTGTCCAACTGGGACGCCAAGTGCGTGCTTACCGGCGGCCTGTGTTCGGCGATGGGGACGGATGCCCAAGGCAACCCGACCACGACCATCGCAGCACAGGGTCCGACCGCGCGCACGCTGCTGACCTGGGACAGTGTTGGCGGCAAGGCGTCGCCGTTGGAATGGGCCAGCCTCACCACAGCCCAGCAGACCGCCCTGAACAGCACCGATGGTGCGGGCGCGAATCGCCTGAAATGGCTGCGAGGTGATCGCTCGACCGAGCAGCTGGCCAGCCCGACCCCGGGCAATCTGCGCGCGCGGACCGCAGTGCTGGGAGACATCATCAATTCCAGTCCGACCTGGGTAGGTGCTCCAGTGCCAGGCACCAATCCCGACGTGTTCAGCGATGGCCTGTACGGGAGTTCGGTCGTCCAACCCGAGAACCAGAGCGGTGCGCAGGCCTACAGCAACTTCGCCAGCACGAACGCGACGCGGCTGAACGTGGTCTACGTGGGCGGCAATGATGGGTTCCTGCACGGGTTCCGCGCCGGCGCCTATGACGCCGCCGGCAACTACACCCCGACCAATGGCGGCGGCACCTATACCGGCACGATCAATGACGGCAAGGAGGTGCTCGGGTTCATGCCGTCGGCCGTGCTTTCCAGCGCGGCGACGGCCAGCCTCGCCAACCCGACCTATGTGCACGGTTATTTCGTGGATGCCACCCCGACGGCAGGCGACCTGTTCTACAACAACGCATGGCATACGTGGCTGGTGGGTGGAGTGGGGAGCGGGGGCAAGGAGGTCTACGCGCTCGACATCACCAATCCGGGCAATTTCTCGCAAAGCACGGCCTCTTCAGTCGTCGTGGGCGACTGGACCAGTGCCACGACGGGCCTGTCGCATCTCGGGCAAACCGTCGGTTCGCCGATCATCAGCCGCATGCACAACGGACAGTGGGCGATCATCTTCGGCAATGGACTGGGTAGCGGTGCGTCGGCAGGCGTGTATATCGGCCTGGTCGATTCGAGCACCGGCGCAGTCACGTTCCAGTTTCTCGACACGGGCGTGGGTTCACCGACGAGCGCGAACGGCATCGCCTATGTCAGTCAGGGGGATCTCGATGGCGACAACATCACGGATTACCTCTACGCCGGTGATCTGCAGGGGAATGTCTGGCGCTTCGACGTCACCGGCAAGACGGCCGCGAGCTGGGGTGTTTCGAAATTCGGGAATGCGGCGGCAACGCCATTGTTCGTAGCCAAGGACGCAGCTGGCAATCGTCAGCCCATCACGACCGCGGCCTCCATCGCCGCCGTCAGGACCGGCAGTGTCAACCGGGTCATGGTGCTGTTCGGTACCGGCCAGAAGACCCCGCTCAGCGCGACCAATCCGGATGTCTATGCGACCGGTACCCAGACCTTCTATGGCATCTGGGATTGGGACATGAACGCATGGAACGTGGCGGTTGGGTCGAAAGCACAGTACGCCAGTCTGACGGGGGCCCAGGCGATTGTCCGGAGCAAGCTCATGGCACAGACCCTGGTGTCGACTTCCGCCGGCGCCGGCTCGGTACTCGGCTTTCGCAATCTGAGCACGACCAAGATGGTGTGCTGGCTGGGCAGCACGACCTGTGCGGGGGGGGCGGGAGGCAACACCCAGTATGGCTGGTTGTTCGACTTTCCTTTGACCCAAGAGCAGATCGTCTACAACCCGTCCATCATAGATGGTGCGGTGGTGGTCAGTACGGCCATTCCACCGGTGATATCGGCGATCCAGTGCAATCCCGGACTGCAGAGCGGCTGGACGATGGCATTCGATCCGGCATCGGGAGGGGCACTCCCCAACGGCTTCTTCCCCAATGGAAGCGGGGCGTTCGGCAACAATTCCGACGGCTCGGCGGTTGGCGGGATCCAACTCAATGCAGTTGGCAGTGCGACCACGGTCACGGACAACGGCCAGACGTATTTCGTGACCCAGACGGTGACTGGCGTACCTGCCCTCAGCAAGGTGAATCCACCCAGCACTGACATACCGTCGCGCATCTCCTGGAAGGAAATCAGGAATTGATCGGTGCGTCCGCAGGAATGGAGTGGAGCGCGAGTAAAGCTGGTTGGCCGATGGGAGCAAGTTGCGTCATGAACAAATCATTTTGCGGGCACATGAATGGTCGTGGCCCGGCACCGGGCTTCAGCCTCATCGAGCTGATGATCATCGTGGCGATCATCGCGATCCTGGCGGCCATCGCGGTTCCCTCGTACACGCGCCATGTGGTCAAGACCAAGCGCGTGGCGGCGCAAGCCTGCCTGTCGGAGTACGCGAACTACATGGAGCGCTACTACACGACCAACCTGCGCTATAACCAGGACACCAGCGCCACGCCGGTGGCGAATCCGGTTTCTGACGGGAAGCTGGTGCTGGATTGCGCGTCGGCGGCGCGGACCGGCAACGACTACAGCTACACCACGTCGGCGATTGCCGCGGCGAGCTACACCCTCACGGCCACGCCGCAAGCGGCGCAGGCCGCTCGCGATACCCAGTGCGGCACGCTCTCGCTGGACCAGGCCGGCGCGCGCGGCCCGACCACGGCGGGTTGCTGGTAGGCGAAATCAACCTGCCTGCAGCCGCGCCGCCAGCCCCGAGTGGCGCTGCGTGCGCCGGGCGATCATCTGCTCGACGATCGCCGCGCTGCCGACGAGGCTGAAGCAGCGGCGGGCGCGGGTGATGCCGGTGTAGAGCAGTTCGCGCGTCAGCACGGCGTTCGGCTCGGGCGGCAGCAGCAGGGCGGTGTGTTCGAACTCCGAGCCCTGCGACTTGTGCACGGTGAGCGCCCAGGCGGTTTCCACGTCGGCGAGGCGCGAGGGTGCGACGAAGCGCAGTCGTGTGCCGCCCGCGCGATCCGCGTCGGTGGCGAGGAAGGCCACGGCCAATCGCGTGCCGCCGCTGCCGTCGGCGGCGGGCAGGCGCAGGCACAGGCCGATGTCGCCGTTCATCAGGCCCAGGCCGTAGTCGTTGCGGGTGAGCAGCACCGGGCGGCCTTCGTACCAGCCATGCTCGTTCTCGATCAGCCTGCGCGCGCGCAATGCCGCGGCGACTTGCCGGTTCAGGCCTTCCACGCCGTGCGGGCCGCGGCGCAGCGCGCACAGCAACTGGAAGCGGTTGAATGCGTCCAGCGCGCCGCGCGCCCAGGCTTCGTGCGCCTCCATGTCGGCGTCGGCGGCGGGGCGATGGGCGTGCAGCCATGCGAGATAGTGGCGATAACCGCAAGGCGCGTCGCCGTGCTCGGGCGAAGCGGCGATGCCGTCGATCGCCAGCGCTTCCAGCGCGGCGGCATTGGCGTTCGGCAGCCACGCGAGATCCTCGGGCGGCGCGGCCAGCAAGGTCTGCACGACGGATGCGTCGCCCGCGTTCACCGCGAGTGCCAGCCGGCCGATGCCACTGCCTGCGCCGAAGCGGTGGCTCACGCGCAGCATCGCGATGCGCTGGTCCAGCGGTTGCGCGCCGGGCTGCACGAAGGCGGCGATGTCGTCGCCGGTGGTGG
>DATNBK010000030.1:0-12964 GCA_035571995.1 Rhodanobacter sp. | reverse complement strand
GAGCATTGCTTTGAGCCCCTCCCATCGGTCGCCGGGGGAGAAGGGCTATGCCAACGTGATCGCAATCACTCTTTCCCGCACTCGGCCCACCGCTTGTCGGGCAATTCCTACCGCTGGTCGGCTGGGGGCTGGCCGCCGTGGGCCAGATGGGTACAGTGCATGCAGGGGTATCAGGGAGAATTCCATGCAAGTCCTGTCGCGTCAGCGAGGCGTCTCGTTGATTGAGGTGCTCGTCGCCATGCTGATTTTCAGCATTGGTGTGCTGGGCATTGCCTTGATGCAGATCAAAGGTTCGCAATTCAGCAAGCAGGCCGGGGGGCGCACAGTTGCCGTGTTGCAGGCTCGTTCGTTGGCGGATGCGATGCGTGCAAATCTGGCGGGTGTGTATGGGGTAGCCAGTGAAGGCGATATTGCCAGCAAGAACGGCGACCTTTCAGCCAGCTATTACTTGTATGACGGAACGACTGCACCGAATCCGAGTGGCTGCAGCAATGATCCCTGCCAGCAAGCCAAGCGCGATCTCCTGCACTGGCTCGATCAGCTCAAGTCGGGCACAGCGAAACCGACGGCGACGGTTACTGCGAATACCGATACCGGTGCCCTGACCATCACTTCGGGGTGGGCGGACATGACGGCGGGAGGCACGGCCACCAGTGCCAGCGATGCCTACAAATTCGACTTTCAGCCCCAGTGGAGCGGTCAATGATGCCTGCGAATTCGACATCCCGGGGCTCGCGGAACGATGGTCGTACAAGACGATCATCCATGCGTTGGAGCAGGTCAGGGGGCTTTTCGCTGGTAGAACTGCTGGTTGCCGTGTTGATCGGTCTTTTTGTGGTCGCGGGGCTCATCAATTTGTTCATAGCCAACCGACGGGCATATCAGGTCCAGTCGGGTAACAATTTCCTCCAGGAAAACCTGCGCGTGGCTGCCGACCGTATTGGCTGGTCACTGCGCATGGCGGGCTTCTGGGGTGGCAATAGCGCTGCCAGCGTAGTGGTGGATTCCTCCGCCACGTCCGTCATTACCGCCAAGGGCAATTGCACGGGTGCATGGGCCACGGCGGTCAATCCCACAGGGACGGGCGGCGGTGCCGTCTATGGCTACGATGGCGCTGCTGCATTCCCGATTGATCCGGCCTGCATTGGTGGCGCAGCCAACTATGTGAAAGGCTCGGATGTCGTCGTCATCAGGTACTCGGATTCCGAGGCGCTGGCACCGGGACCGGCCGAAGCGGGATTCGCTCCGGCCGAATCAGCCACGATCAGCGGGAATCCCAAACAGGTGTTCGTGCTGACCACGCCTGCGGCCTCTGCCGAAGTCTTTGCCGGGACGGTGCCAACGACCACCACCGTCAAGACGCATCGTTACGTGTATCCCTACAACATCGATGTCTATTACTTGCGCCCGTGCAACGTCTTGCCGGCGGGTGGCACGTGTACCGCCGCGGCAGATGGAGGACAGCCGATACCGACCCTGATGCGCATGCATCTTCAAAGTGATGGCACCTTCAATTCCGAGCCGTTGGTCGATGGTGTCGAGCAGATCAAGTTCGAGTACGGCGTGGCCGGCGATTTGACCAGCCCCGTCCCTACCTATGAATCGGCAGGGGATGTAACCACCAACAATCGGTGGGCGAACGTGGTGTCGGTCAGAGTCGCACTGGTAGCGGTTAGCCCTGTCCGGGATGTCGCTGTGCCGCATGCTGGCCTGGTCACGGTAGGCACCTTGGGCGACTGCAAATACACCATCAACAACGGAAGCGCGCCGACGGTATCCGGATGTGCCAACTTCACGCCTTTCGGCGACAAGCCCTGGCAGTTTCCGCGGACGCAGCAGCAACTCGTCGTGCAATTGCGCAATCGGGTGAGGGGATGAACGACATGTCGAATGCAGCTGCCATCAGCACTGCGCCAAGGGTAACTTCCAGCAGGCGCGTCGCGACAGGACCCTCAGCCCAACGAGGCATTGCGCTCTTTGTTGGCCTGGTGTTCCTGGTGATGCTGACGATGATCGCCCTGGTGGTGATGAAAGGGACGCTTCTGGAGTTGCGCATGACCACGGCCACGGCGCGTCACGAGGCGGCGTTCGAGGCATCTGAAGCATTGCGCCCGATCCCCGAGGCAGTACTTGCCGATCACGTGTTCAATCGTGGTTGGCCGTCAAGCTGGGGCGGCGATGTGCCAGACGCAATGTTCGACCTCAACCAGACCTTTGCCAATCGTACGGCCTGGATCAATCTGCTCAATCCCAACACAACCTCAGGGCTTGGTCTGCAAGGTGTATGTGGCGGTTCGACACTGGTGAGTTTCTATCTTCCGGCGAGTGCCTGCTCGGGGCAAACCGACGCCTACAACTACATGCCTGGCTCTTGGGCCCCCGCGGTGAAGTTCACGGTCTGCGAGACCGGGGCTCCGACCGGGTGCGGCTCGAACCAGCAGGTCAATGCGACCATTTCAGTGGTGCGCGACGGCGTTACCGTGAACAAGGGTGCCGGTGCTGCCATGTCGCAGGGGTATGCAAGCATCGGTGTGGGTACGGCCAAGGCGGGCAGCGCTTTGCTGCTGCAGATACGCAGTGAGGCGACCGTACCCGGAAACGGGCAGGCGGCCACCATTGCCCAGTACAAATTGAATGTCGCCAATTGAGGGCGTGATCATGTCCAGGTTCAAGAACATCTTGCGCGGCGTTGCGCTGAGCGCGCCCTTCATTCTGGTCAGCGGCGTCGCATTGATCGGTCTGCATGCGCAAATCGTGCCGGCGGGGACCGTGTACGGACCGATATCGACGCAGACGATGGCTGATTTCGAGTCGTATCCATCTGGCGTCAATGCATTGGGCGCGCCGGCGGTGCCTCCGCTCATCATGCTGGTGATGTCACGCGATGAGCAGTTGTTCAACAAGGCCTATCCTGATTACACGGACATCAATGGTGATGGCGTCATCGACACCACGTATCAGAACGCCTTTGACTACAACGGGTACTTTGATCCGACGCTTTGCTACTCGTACAACGGATCGGTTTACGCGGCCAGTGCGACGGCGACGAATCATAAATGTACCAACAAGCAGTGGAGCGGTAACTTCCTGAATTGGGTGTCGATGAGTCGCCTCGACATCATTCGTTGGGTGCTGTATGGGGGCACGCGGAGCGTTGATACCCCTGCCAAAACGGTACTGGAGCGTGCAGAAATTCCTGATGACCTGCACGCATGGGCCAAGGTCTATACGGGTTCGGACATCAGCAGCTACACCCCGTATTCGACCACGGAAACATTTTGCAACGTTTCCAGCGGAGCGACAGGTGGATGGAGCAGTGCCACGACAACCGCATCGGGCATCAAGAGCACCCCTCAGATTCGTGCTGCCAGCGGCAATTGGGCGGACTGGGCGAGCACGGCGAAGCTGCAGTGCCAGTGGAACGGCGGTGGCGGCAACGAGGGCGACAGCAACCGCCCATCGCAGACTGGCAACGACACCTATACCGCGCGCGTGCAGGTGTGCCAGAACGTCAGCGGCACGCCGAATGAATCCTTCTGCGTTGCTACCGGCACGTCGCTCAAGCCCGAGGGACTGCTGCAGAAGTACAGCACCAAGGATACGGCCAGTCAGAAGCGTTTCGGCCTGATCACAGGCTCCTGGACGACTCCGCGCAAGGGCGGCGAGTTGCGCAGAAATGTCGGTCAACTGAATTTCAATACGCCGGGCACTGCTTGTGCCACTGGTGATGAATTCAGCAGTGCCGACGGTACGTTCTGCTACAAGGAGGCGGCGACTGCCCCGACCGAGGGTATTGTCATGACTCTCGATCGGCTGCAGATTATCGGGTGGAATGGCAGCGACTACGGATCATCCGGCAGTACACGCTGCGATGCCCCCGGCGACGGCACGCCCTGGGGCGCCCGCGGCTACGATATCCAGGCCAACGCAACCAAATGTCCGGACTTCGGCAATCCGCTGGCGGGTATGTATGCAGAGGCGTTGCGCTATATCCAGGGCAGTTCCGGGCCGACTTATTCAGACAGTGGCGCACTTCCGACCCCTGCGTGGGTGGACCCCTATGGCAGCGTCGGTGGCAAGCCGCGCAATGCTCCCTGCGCCACCTGCTCCATCGTGGTTATCAGCAGCGGCCTGAACAGCTTCGATGATGCGAACGTGCCCTCTGTGACTGGCCTGCCTACGGCTGCTGCATTGACCAATACCCTGCAGACCAAAGAGGGTCTCTCCGGGCAGTATCTGCTTTCGACCTACTACAACAACAGCGCTCTCGCTGGCGCGCCTGCGAACGGCACGCTGACGGCGGTGGGTACGAAATTCAGTGACATGGCGCTGTGCACACCAGCGACCATTGGCAACCTTTCCGACGTCACCGGTATCTGTCTGGGTACACCTGGTCAGGAAGGTTCCTATTTGCTTGCCGGCTTGAGTTATGGCGCCTGGACCACGCCAATCCGGACTGCGAACGTCAGCAATAATTTCAAGGTCAAGACGTACGGAGTTTCACTTTCCGACAATTTGCCTTCCTTCTCGATCCCTGTCGGTACGGCAAGCATTTCATTGTCGCCCACTTGCCGCGCAGATCCTGCCGGAAAGGGTACCTTCGCCAGTTGCTTTATCGGCTATGTGGCCTTGGGCGCGCGACAGAATCAGAGCGCGAACACCACCTATGGGTTGACGCCGACGGCCACCTATCCAAATGTCGGCAGCTATTATTTCGTATGGGAGGATTCGCAGTTCGGCTCTGACCACGACCAGGACGCGACGAACGTCATCACGTGGTGCGTCGGTACCAGCTGCAACATGCCGTCCACGGTGGTTCCGGGTGGAGTTGCGATATGCGATCCACTGGTAGTCGGTGGAACAGCTTCGTCGAGTACGCAGGGGACTGCCTGCAAAGCCAACGGTACGCTGGTGAGTCCAATGGGAGCCAACCAGGTCCTCGTTCGCAATCAATGGCTCGGCTACAGCTCCGGTGCCATGAACATCGGTTATCAGCTAAGTGGCACGACCGCGGATGCCGTAACCGAGGTCAGCAACAGCGGTGTGTCTTTCGGCTGCAACATGCTTGCCAACATCATCTGCAATTCCAAGCCGCAGGTGAACGTTTATACCTTGGGCAGTACGGCCGCGGTGACCACATTGCAGACGCCGCTATGGTATGCAACCAAGTACAGTGGTTTCAGTGGCACCTCGCCAACCCTGTTGCCGGGGCAGGACCCGCCCAATTATTTCTTTGCCCGCAACGCAGGCGAGTTGAAAGCGCAACTGGATTCCGTGTTCCAGCAGATCACGTCGTCGGCCGGCAACAATTTCGGCAACGCCACGACGCCGTCATCCAGCAACGATGTACAAGGTAACGGCCTCGCCTACCAGGTGCAGTATTACCAGCAACTGCTGGGCGTGAACTGGGTCGGCAGCCTGCAGGCGCTCTGGTCCGATAGCAACGGCTTCCAGCGCGAAGGCACGATCTCCGGAGGCAACCAGGTTCTTGATTCCGGCGCCGAGTATGTGACCTTGGGTAAAGACACGTCTGCGGGCGCCCTGCCGAATGCGCAGACCAGGTATCGCTGCACGGCAGCGCCTGTGGCTGGCGTGGATGCGTCCACGGACAGCAACTGCAGTGTGGTCTCGGCGACCAACCCCGTGGTCCCCGTCTGGGATGCGGGCACCTTGCTCAACGCGTACTACGACCCCACCGCGGCTGCGGGCACCGCCGATGCCAAAGCCATCGCCAACCTCAGCGTACAGCGAGCCTACGCCGCAGACGCCAGCGCGGCGGCGAATATCGGCCAGCGCTACATCTTCACTTACCTGACCGATAAACCGAATGGTGCGGGGGCGTCTGGTTTTGACAGTACGGGAACGCAGACTGACTTCGTATGGAATGCAGCATGGACGGATCCGACAAACTGCCCTGCGACAGCCGTCGCCCTGTCCAGTACTTCGGGATTCTGGGGGTGCATCAGTGCTGCGGGTACGACGCGTACCGGCAACTACAGCCGACTCAATGAGAAAGATCCAGCCCTGGCGCAAAATCTGGTCAATTGGGTGCGTGGTGTTGAAGATCCGAAGGACTACCGGAGCCGCACCAATAACATTGCGACGGTAGCCGCAGGCAAGAAGACGTACCGTCTGGGTGACATTGTCGACTCGTCGCCCACCATCGTCGGGACACCGGCCGAAGCGTTTGATCTGCTGTACAGCGATTTCAGCTACGCAGCTTTCAGAGCGAACTACAGGAACAGACGGCAGATGGTCTATGTGGGCGCCAATGACGGCATGCTGCATGCCTTCAACGGAGGGTTCTACGTTACTGGTCAGGCGGCGAACGGGAGCACCCCTGCAGTCGAGCCCACTGATTACCGGCAGTTGCCCAGTGGCCTGACTTCCGGGGATGCAGGTGTACCGCAGGGCAACAACTGGGCGCTGGGGCAGGAGGCGTGGGCATTTGTCCCGGAGAACCTGCTACCCCATCTGCGCTGGTTGGCACAGAAAGACTACTCGCATGTGTTTTATGTGGATGGGTCACCGGTGGTAACCGATGCCCAGGTGTTCACTTCGACGACGATCACCGGAGCGAGCAGCTCCTGCCAGGCGGGCAAGCCGGTAGCTGCCGATATCGATACGGCCGGGCATGTGTGTGGTTGGGGCACCGTGATGGTCGTGCCATTCCGTCTCGGTGGCGGCCCGATAAGCGTCAACCTGAGCAACAACGGCTACGGTAGTGGGGAGGCGGCCAACATCCAGACCTCGAACTCGGCGTACGTGTTGCTGGACATCACCAATCCGGAGAAGCCACCGGTGGTGCTGGGTGAGATCACGACGGGGACCTATACCACCGGCGAACCCGCATTTCTGGTTCACCGCGAGCAAACCGACGGGAAACTGCACTTTCTGCTGACGCTGGGTTCGGGACCTGGAGACAATGGCGGCACCAACAACTCGCCGAACTCCGTTTCGGCCGCCCCGGGCAGCAAGCTGACGGTGTCCGTCTACGACCTAGCCGACTTTGCCGCCAACGAAGTAGCAAGCACGCCGGCTGCGGTCGCTCCGGTCGTGAGCCTCAACACGGGGCCAGCCAACAGTTTTGCCGGCGACATGATCGCGTCGGATTTCAACCTCAACAACAGCGCCGAGGGTGTGTACTTCGGCGTGGTGACCAATCCTGCGGCAACCACGCCGACTCCAGCTTTTTCGGGTGGGCTGTGGAAGCTGGACATGAACGGTGGGCCAGCGACCAATGCCGATGGCTCGGCCAACCTTCCCGATACGAGCGATCCGGGCTCGTGGAAGCTGGTCCAAGTGCTCAGTGCCGGGCAGCCGGTGACAATACGGCCGACGGTCGGCGTGGATACCACAGGACGCCCGATGGTGTATTTCGGCACGGGCAGGTCGTTCACGACGGACGATGACAGCGGTGCGACCTTGCAAGGCACGCAACAGCAATACATCTATGGAGTGTCCGACAACAGCTTGCTGCTCGGCCTGGCGACGGCTTGCCAAACCATGCCGACTGCGTCAACGCTGTTCGATGCCTCAAATGTCGCCGTCGGCAGTAATGGCTCCGTGACCGGTGTACCCACGACAGGGTTTACCGGTGTCTCCACCCTCAGCGGATTGGCCGGGGCTCTGACGACAATCGACCCAACTTCCGGATGCTATACGTACTCGGGTTGGAAACTTGCGTTGACAGGCGGCAGCATCACTGCCGGAGCGGACGGAACGGGTGCCCAGACGCCGTCCGAGAGGGTCGTGAGCAGCCAGACCCTGCTTGGTGGCATCTTGCTCACCCCGACCTATGTGCCACCCAGCAAGGCTGCTATCGATGCGGCCGGGTCAAGCGATTGCAACCCCGTACCGGTTCCAGGCACCAGCAATCTGTATGGGCTCAACTACCAGACTGGTACGGCCGATACGTCGCTGTATGGATCATTCGGAGGCACTTCGACGGCGATCAGCAAGTCCGTTTCGCTGGGTACTGGCAAGGCGTCGTCTCCGGTGCTGCATACCTCGAATGGCAAGGTGAGCGCCGCCTTCGGCATCAGCGGTGGTACCAGGCTGCAGAACATCGGCACGCTCAGCGGTGCGCAGAATGGCGAAATTTCGTGGCGTGAGCCGGTGGACAACCAATGAAGACAGTAGCCAGATACGAATCGGGGTTTACCCTGCTTGAGTTGATGATCGTCGTGGTGATCATCGCGATCCTCACGGCGATCGCCCTGCCATCTTATCGGCAGTACGTGCTTCGCGGACATCGAACGGAAGCGACGCGCGCGCTGCAGGATCTGTCATCGCGACAGGAGAACTATTACTTCTCCAACAACAAGTACACGTCGACGCTGTCCGATCTGGGAGCAACCAGCAGCATCGCCGGTCAATACTTCACGGTAGGGATTGCATCGGCCAGCACCACGGACTACGTGGTTCAAGCTACGGCGGTGGGTACCCAGCTTCAGGATTCGGGTTGCCAGACATTCACGCTGCACCGTTCGGGCCAGCAGGAGTCGACGGGCTCGGCCCCGGTGGCGACATGTTGGGGGGGCAACTGATCATGCACAGCAAGGGTCTGGCGATTGCCGTCCTCATTCTCGGCATGTTCGCTGTCTCTTGTGTTTGGGGGCAGACCTATTACAAATGGAAAGACACCCATGGAGTCACGCATTACAGCGAGCAGCCGCCAGCGGGCCACGCTGCTGTCATTACGGTCCGTCCGGGCGTATCCGAAGCACCGGCGACGGCCGCAACTGTGCCGCCTGCGTCAAATCCGACTCAGGCCCTGGACGCTGCCGCTGTTCGTTTCAGGAAGCAGGCCTGCGTCACGGCAAAGGAAAATCTCAAGCTTCTCGCGAGTGGCGGCATGGTGGTGGCCAGCGGTACCGTCACTCATCCCGCGGGTGTGGAGGCGGCCACGAAGCTGTCCAGTGACCAGCGCGATGCAGCGAAAGTCACGGCTCAGAAAAATGTTGATACCTATTGCAGTCGCGGATGAAATCCATGTCAGATAATCGCCAATCGGGATTCACTCTGCTTGAACTGATGATCACGCTGTCAGTCCTGGCCATTCTTACCGCGATCGCCTATCCAAGCTTGCGGGACTTCCTGAAGCGCAACAGGGTGATCAGCGTATCCAACAGCATTCAGTCCGACCTTCAGCTGGCGCGGGGCGAGGCGGCTGCGACCCGCAAATACGTGTCCATCTGCCCCCTGTCTGCAGCCGGCACCACCACTTGCGACACCACGTCGGGAAGTTACGACCTGGGTTGGTTGGTATATACCTCGGCGGCGCCATTCACTACTTATGACAGCACGAAGGACACCCTGGAACATGTCGCACCGGCCGTAACGGGAATATCCGTACGCGGTTCGTATGCAGGTGTCCTGACCTATAACTCACGCGGCGAATTCACGGTCAGTGGAACGACGGATCCGGCGGGTACATTCATGACTTGCGCCAAGGATAGCGATGACGACGTCACCGGGGTAAGCACCACGAAAGCCCCGGGAATCCTGCTCAGTGTGGCAAGTTCCGGACGCATCGGTTCAACCACTATCGCACCAGGTGGCGCCTGCAGTTGATCGGAGTTGGTTAGCTGAGCGATGCAAGGCTCAAATCGGCAATGGTGTCTGGGAGATCAGTTCCCGGCGATTGGGATTGCTGGAAATTTGGCCGCACATGCTTGCGGCCGCGACCGACATTTCCGAGACGATATGTTTCACTATAGATCGGCTCGAGCGTTGCGTGAGTGACGTCCTGTTTGCCGGCATGGCGGCGTTGTCATCCAGTCATGTCAGCAACCGCTCGCGCAAGCCGCCCTGGCGCTGGATCGGTCTGCGCAGGGCCGCGCGAAGCGAATCGTCGGTGCACCACAGTTCGGCCCGGTTGCGCGCGCGAGAGACCCCGGTGTAGACCAGTTCGCGACAGAGCAGGCGGTTGTCCGCATCCGGCGGCAGCACGACGGCGACATCGTTGTACTCCGAGCCCTGGCTGCGGTGGATGGTGATGGCCCAGGCCGTTTCGTGGGTGGGCAGCGCGCGTGGCGAGTAGCTGCGCAGGCCGGTGTTGCCGTCGCGGTCGCTGACCTCGAACCACACGCGCAGGCCTTGCGCACCCTGCAAGGCGATGCCGACGTCGCCATTGAACAGGCCGCGGGCGTAGTCGTTGCGGGTGACGATCACCGGACGGCCGTGGTACCAGGCCTGGCGAGGGTCGAACTCGAAGCGGGCCGCGAGTCGACGCGTGAGCAAGGTGTTGATGCCCTGGGCGCCGAACGGGCCGTCGCGCAGCGCACACAGGATCTGGCCTTGGCGCAGTTGCGACAAGGCCTGCGCCGCTTCGGTGCCGGGCTTGAACAGTGGCTGCAGCACGGCGGCGTGATCCGCGATCCACCGGTCGACGCAGCGCTGCAGTTGCCGCGGGTCGGCACAGTCGTGCCATCGCAGCTCGCCATCGGCACGTTCGCCAAGCAGCCGGTCGAGCCAGGCCGGGTCGGGCGCGTCGCGAAGCGCGTCGATGCCGTGCTGCAGGCCGCTGCCGGCACGCCAGCTGTGGGACAGGGTGATCACCTGGCCCGCCAGTGGCGCGTTGTCGTCATCAGTCGTGGGCACCTGCGGCAGCAGCGGCGTGAGCCGACTGGCCAGCGCCGGCGGCATCAGGTTGCCCGGCGCGCCGGCGACGATATCGGCGAGTACCGAGCCGGCGTCGACCGAGGCAAGCTGGCCGGGATCGCCGAGCAGGATCAGCACGGTCTCGGGGCGCAGCGCGTCGAGCAGCTGGCGCATCATCGCCAGGTCCACCATCGAGGCTTCGTCGACCACCACGATGTCGGCCGCCAGCGGATGCCGTGCATCGTGGCCGAAGCCGTTGTCGCGTGGCTGGTAGCCGAGCAGGCGATGCAGCGTGCGCGCATCGGCATGCGGAATGTGTTGCAGCAGCGCAGAGAAATCCGCCAGGCCCTGCAACTCCGCCTTGCCCCGGGCGATCGCCTGGGCCAGTCGCTGCGCAGCCTTGCCGGTGGGTGCGGCCAGCGCGATCGACGGTTGCGCCGGCAGGCCGCAGGCCTCGGCATGGCGCAGCAGCATCAGCAGCATGCGCACCACGGTGGTGGTCTTGCCGGTGCCCGGGCCGCCGGTGAGCACGAACAGGCGCGCGCCAGCCACGGCGGCCACGGCGGCCCGTTGCCAGGTCGTCGGGCCGGCCGGCATGCCGGCGAACAGTGCATCGAGATCGGCAGCCAGCCTGTCGGCGGGAATCGGCAGGCGCCGGTCCGCGCAGCGTTGCAGGATCGCCGTGGCCAGGCTCGCCTCGTGTTGCCAGTTGCGCCACAGGTAGAAGCGCTGCCGGGCATCCAGCACGAACGGCGCGAACGTCGAGCCGTCGCCGACCCAGGCGTGTCGGCGCAGCGCATCCAGGGCATCGGCGTCGAAGCGGGTGTCGGTCTCGGGGTCGTCCAGCGAGGCGCAGGCGTGGCCGTGGCCTTCGGCCCGGCTGGTCGCACGCACCGCGGCAGCCAGCAGCGCCGATCCGGTACGGACGTGCACCCAAAGCGCCAGTTGCTGGTCGATGGCCCGCTCGTCGGAAGGGCTGGAAGCCGCGGGATGCACGTTCATGCGGCGGCCTCCTGCATGCCGGCGAAGGCGTCGTCGAGCGCCTCGACCAGGCCGGGTGGCCAGTGCTTGCGCCACACGCCGAGGCCTGCGTCGAGGCCGAGCGCGCGCACGAACAGGTAGCGACTGTCGCCAAGATGGCGTTCGGCCGTATAGCCGTCCATCCGTTGGCGCAGGTAGCGATGCAGGGCGACGGTGTAGATCAGCGCCTGCAGCGGGTAGTGGTGTTCGGCCATCGCCGCGTCCAGCGCGGGGCCGCGGTAGTCGTCGAGGCGTGGGCCGAGCCAGTTGGTCTTGTAGTCGAGCACGTGGAAGCGCCCCCCCCACGTCAGGATCAGGTCGGCAAAGCCGGTGAGCATGCCGTTGAGGGTTGCGGTGTCCAGGCTGGCTGGAATCGCCTCGCCGCAGCCGTGGGCGAGGCAGAGACCGCGCAACCGCGCCAGCGAAACCTGCTGCACGGGGAACTGGAATTCGAACTCGACGATGCGCTGCTCCGGGGCGAGATCGATCAGGCGCAGCCCGTCACCCAGATCGGCGTGGCGTGCGCGGTCGATCATCCGGCCGACCCGTTCCAGCGCCTCGTCCGGTCCCATCGCGTCGCTGCGCAGCGCCTGGGCGGTGAGCTCGTGGCGCAACAACGGGCGCTGGTCGGGCCACAGTGGGTCGGGCCGGGCGAGTTCGAACAGCTTGTGCACGGCATCGCCGAAGCGCGGGCCGCGCAGCGGGTACAGGGCGAGCAGGCGCGCGTCCTCGTTCGCCACCTCGGCGGCGGGCGGCAGTTGTTCCTGTGCGGGTTCGTCGATGTCGTCGTTGATGTCCACGGTGGCGGCCGCCGCGGCGTAGCGGCTCAGTCCGCTGAAGCTGTGCAGCCACTGGAACGGACGCAGGCGCGGCAACGGTGTCTGCGTGGCGCGGGGGGAGGGGATCTCGGTCGGCGGCTGGTAGCTGGTCCACTCGCGGGCGAACGGCGGTGCCGTGCGGATGCCGCCCAGCGCCGCGGCGAGTGCATCGAGCGAGGATTCGTCGTTGGCAAGTTCGAGGCTGTGCTGGGCCTGGGCGATCAGCAGGTCGACGGCGGCGCGGTTCCATGCCTGGTCCTCGTTGTCCGGCAGCGGGCCACGATCCACCCAGTACACATGCAGGCCGTGCACGGCACGGGTCATCGCCACATAGAGCAGGCGCAGGCGTTCCTGCAGATCCTCATGGAAGTGCCGGCCGCGATGGGTGATGAAATCCGTCGAACCCAGGTCGATGCAACGATGGCCGGTCGCGTCGTGGTAGCGCAGCAGCTCGGGTGCGTATTTCCCGTCGCTGCTGCGGATGCGCCAGGCCAGCGGCAGGAACACGATCGGGAACTCCA
>DATNBK010000029.1:0-2291 GCA_035571995.1 Rhodanobacter sp. | reverse complement strand
TTGCGGTTGAACGGCGCATACAAACGGCGCAGCACGGCAATTGCCTGCTCGCTGGAAGAGCCGATGATGATGCGGTCGGGGCGCAGGCAATCGTCCACCGCGGCCCCTTCCTTGAGGAACTCGGGATTGGAAACCACGTCGACCGTCATGGCCAGGCCACGCTCCCGCAACCCGGCAGCAATCTCCGCATGCACGCGGTCGGCGGTCCCCACCGGCACGGTGGATTTGTTGACCACCACGGCCGGCCGCTCCAGGTACTGGCCTATGGTCTTGGCCACGGCAAGCACATAACCGAGGTCGGCACTGCCGTCCTCGTCCGGCGGGGTACCGACGGCAATGAAGATCACCTCGCCGTGGTTTACCGCGGCTTGCGCCTGGCCAGTGAACTCCAGCCTGCCGGCCGCGTGGTTGCGCAGCACGATGGACTCCAGCCCGGGTTCGTAAATCGGCATTTCGCCCCGGGCGAGCCGCTCCAGCTTGTGCTCGTCGACGTCTGCGCACAACACGTGGTTGCCCATCTCAGCCAGGCATGCGCCGGTCACCAGCCCCACGTAACCGATACCGAAAATGCTGACCTTCATCATCTTCCCAGGAATTCCTCGATCCGCACATTCTAGCGGACCACGGCGTGCAGCCTGACGCACGACTACACCCGATGTCCGGCCCAGTCCCTGCCGGCGACACGTCTGGCGCAAACCCGTGTCCGGGCCGCCCGACACCCTGGCCGCAAACACGAAGGGCGCGGCTTGCGCCGCGCCCTTCGCATCACCTCTGAGGCTGATCGCGCTTACTTGCCGGTGCTGCCCGAACCACCTGCCGGCGTCGGGCCAGTCTTGATCAACTGGACGTCGAAGATCAAGGTCGCATTCGGCGGCATGGGCGGCTGCGGCTCGGCGCCATACGCGAGCGACGCCGGGATGAACAACTTGTAGTGGCCGCCTACCTGCATGAGCTGCAGGCCTTCGCGGAAACCGGGGATGACGTTCGCGATGGGAATCGAGGCCGGGCCCGGCGGGTTGTGCTTCGAGGAGGCGTCAAACACCTGGCCGTCGACGAAGCTGCCAGTGTAATCAATCTCCACCGTATCGGTCGGACCCGGACGCGCGCCGGTACCGGCCTTGATGACCTGGTACTGCAGGCCCGAGGCCGTGGTCTTCACGCCCGGCTGGGTCTTGTTCTTGGCCAGGAAGGCATCGCCCTCGGCCTTGTTCTTGGCAGCCAGCTTGGCCACCTCAGCCTTGTACTTGGTCTGCATCTTGGCCATGAACGGTTCCATGACCTGCTTGGCCTCATCGTCGCTCATGGTTGGCTTCTGCCCGGACAGCGCCGCCTTGACCGCATTGGCGACGATGGTGGGATCGAGCTCCTCGCGCATGATCGGCTGGATCTGCGAGGCCATCTGGTAGCCCACGACGTAACTGACCTTGGCCTTGTCGACCGTAGCTGTCCCACTGGCCGCTGTGGTCTGGGCGCAAACGCTTGCGGTCATGCCCAACGCCACGGCCAGAGCTGTCGCCTGCAACGTGGGACGCAAAAAATGTCTCATCTGAAACTTCCTCGTGTGTGGATTGTTCCCGGCACTGCGGCCGGCCCGTATTGGGCATGGCCACGCATTGTGCGTTGCCGGCGTCGACTTCGCAACGGTGCCGGAGTGTGACCGCCAGGGCACGCATAGGTTCCCCCGCCTGCGCTCGCGCCTCACTCGGGCTTGCCGCTGGTCGTATCGCCGGTCTCGGGGAGGCCCGCCAGAGTGTCCCGCAGGGCAGCCTGCAGACGGGCATGGACGTGGACCAGGGTCCGCCACAGCACGATGGCAAAAACCACGCCGACCACCAGCAGGGACAGCACCACCCCGCGTGGCGGCAGAATGGCCGCCCCCAGCGCACCCACGAGCATGGCCAGCGCCAACAAGGCTGCCAGGGGAATGACATGGGCCAGGACTTGCCGGATCGGGCGCGTGTACGCGCCGGCAAACCGCTCGCGTATGCCCAGTTCGGCCAGCAGCATGCCGAGCGCCTCGGCCTTGCGGTAGACGGCGATCAGCATCGGCAAGGACAGGAACAGGGCACCGGCCCAGATCAGTGTGTGCCGCCATTGCCGATTGATGCCGACCATGGAAAACCAGGTCCAATTGTGTTGGTTCACATAGGCGCCGAGCATGAACAAGGTCACCACCAGCAGGATGTTGACCGAGATGTGCCACAACAACCGGCGGAACATGGCCGCAATGATGGCGTTGTCGCTGACTGGCCGCAGGTTCTCCAGCCAGCCGGTGTAGTTGGCGGCCAGCA
>DATNBK010000028.1:0-7541 GCA_035571995.1 Rhodanobacter sp. | reverse complement strand
GATCCTGCAGGACGGCATCCGGCGCATGGGCCACGAGCAGGAGGACATCTTCTACTACATCACCGTGACCAACGAGAACTATGCCCACCCCGACATGCCGGAAGGTTGCGCCGAGGGCATCATCAAGGGCATGTACCTGTTCCAGGCGGCGGACGGCAAGGTCAAGACCAAGTCGACGGCGCCGGGCCAGTCCAAGGCCAAGGGCGGCACGCCGCGGGTACAGCTCCTGGCTGCCGGCGGGTCGTTGCGCGAGGCGGTGGCGGCGGCCGAGCTGCTGGATGCGGAGTTTGGCGTCAAGGCTGACGTGTGGTCATGCCCGAGCTTCATCGAGCTGTCCCGTGACGGCTTCGATTGCGAGCGTTGGAACCGCCTGCATCCCAAGCCGAAGGATCGCCGCGTGCCGTACGTCACCGAATGCCTGACCGGCCACGACGGTCCAGTGGTGTCGGTCAGCGAGTACGTGCGGGCGGTGGCCGACCAGGTCCGCGCCTTTGTCCCGGAGGGGCGGCGCTTCACCGCCCTGGGCGCCGACGGCTACGGTCGCAGCGACACCCGCGACGCGTTGCGTGCTTTCTTCGAGGTGGATGCGCGCTGGATCGCACATGCCGCGGTGGTGGCGCTGGCGGCGGATGGCGTGCTGGATGAGAAGGACGTGGAGCGGGCCATCAAGACCTGGAAGCTGGACGCCGACAAGCCAAACCCCATCGGCGTCTGAACCGTGTGCGCCTGGACCCCTTCCGGGTCCGGCGCATCAACAACCCCGCCGCCGACGCCACTCTCGTTCTCGACCGTGGGAGCCCGCTCGCAGGCGATGCTCTCGCGTTTCGGCTTGCGCCGGGCTCATCTTAAGATCAAGAGCGTTTCGCGCGCCGGAGGTGCACGGAACGCTCTTGAACGTCAGTCTTCGTCGCTGGGGCCGCGCAGCAGGCGCGTGAGCAGCAGGAAGGCGCCGATCGTGCCGGCCACGATCGCCACGGTGGCGACCGGGTGCCGTGCCACGTGCCGACGCGCCCGACGATACTGGTAGCCTGCTTCGTCAGCCAGATCCTCGGCCTTGTGCGCCAGTTGCCGGCTGTAGCGGTTGCCGCGGCGGGCAAAGCGCTCCCGCAGATCGTGGCCACGCTCGGCCAGGCTACGGGCACCGTTGCTGGCCCGGTCCGCGTAATAACGCGCGCGATCAGCCGCACGATCGCCGGCTTCTTTGACATGGTTCTCTAGATCATGTTGACGCATCTTGGTTTTGCTCCATGGCAGGTGTGGGGGCATCGGTGGCAATGACGCAAGTGGCTTGCGGCATTGGCGGTGGCGCCTTCGCCAGGACCATTATCGTGGGTCAAGCTGAATGCCTGCGGTCGCTGGCGGCGTGGGCGCTGGTGTGCCACCAGTCTGCCCGGGCAGGCGTGAGCGCCGTGTCGACGGTGGTTGTATTGCGGTGCCCGACACATCCAGCGTGGCGGGCTTGACGCAAGGTCAATAGATCTCGGCCACGCAGCAGCGCAGGCTTCCGCCGGCCTTTTCGAGCTCGTCCAGGGCGGGCGTGCCCAGCGCAAAACCTGCCGCAGCCAGGGTCTGGCGCTGCGCATCATCCAGGGCGTCGGCGGCACGCTGGCTCATCCAGACGCGCTGCCCGTTCAAGGTGATGGCGTTGCCGGCAAAGGCGCGTTTTTGCGCCGGGGTGAGCTGAACCACGCAGTCCGGGTAGGCACTGGTGATGGCGGCGGGAACGGCAGGATCACGGAAGCCATCGGCCGCGATGATGACGCCGCGGCCGGCGAGCAGGGACAGCACCACGTTGGCGTGGTATTCGCCTGGCGCCAATTCGAAGCAAAACACGAAGCGCAAGCCGAAGGCCTCGGCCATCGCCGAGGCACCGGCCAGGTCGCAGCGCTCGCTGAGCCCGCAATAGCCGATGCGGCGGCCGCGGTCGATGACCAGGGCGCCGGTGAGCTCGGCGACGAGGTCGTCGCGCCCGGACAAATCGACTTCAGCGTAGCCCAGCACGTCGCGGAAGAAGGCACGGATGTCGCCACGCCCGGCTTCGGCGCGACGGATGGCATGGCGCATGCGGCCGATGATCAGCCGCCCAGGCGTGGTGGCAAAGACATTGTTGGGGAAGATCGCGTCGGGCGTGGCGGCATCGCCTGGAAAGATGATCACCGGGCAGTCCGCGCGCAGGGCCTGTGCCAGGGCCTGGTGCTGGGCCAGCGCACGGCCTGGATCGACCTGGGCATCCAGGTGCATGTAGGCGTTGTCGGTGGCAGATTCCGCCGCCAGGCTCTGCCCGGCTGGCGCAACCAGGAAGGCGGCACGTGCCGTCGCCGGGTGTGCAGGCGGCGGCAAGGCGGCAAATGCGGCGGAAAATTCCGTTGGCGACTGGATGATCATGGGGCCGTGCGCTGGTACATTGTTATCTTTCATGGTGCCAGATGGTCTTGGCACGATCAGCCTAACGCAATGGATGGACAGACGACATGGGCCAGCTCGCACCGCGGGTGTGTACGGATGAGGCAGGGATCCAGCGGCTGCTGGACTTGATCACGCGCTTGCCGGCGCACAGCCGCGTCGTGCTGCACATGAGCGACGGCAGCAGGCACGAGGGGGTGGTGCAGGTGCGCACCAGCGCCCAGGTGTTTCGCGACCCGCAGCGGCGCGAAGGCATGAACGCCGTGGTGAGCCTGGAGCGGCCGGGGAGCCCGGGGGTAGTCGATCGAATCTGGCTGGACCAGGTGGCGCGTGTGGATTACGTGGGGCCGGCGGTGGCTGCGGAAAACTGAGCGGACCGCGCCTGCCAGCCACACGGCGGTTGCGCTGGGCGGGGTGCCCGCGGCAAGCTTGGGGCTCCGTCCCATTGCTGGCGAGCTGATATGCATTTGCTGCGCACGTATCTGGCAGGCACGGCCGTCGGCCTGGCCGTCATCCTTGGCGCCTGCTCGCAACAGGCCTCCGGACCATCCCCACAGGAGGTCCAGGCCCAGGCCGATGCGGCCAAGGCCGCGAAGAACCTCAACACTTACCGCGAGCTGCTGCGCATCAACAACGATGCGATGGCGGTGACCATGGGCAAGAGCATCGTCGAGCAATTCCCCGACAGTGCCGCCGCGGCCGAGGTGCAGAAGACGCTGCCGGAGATTGAAAAGCGTTATCGCGAGAATAGCGAGAAGAACCGGCTGGCGGCACTCTGGCAGTACCAGGTGGCACCCATGGCCGGCGGTACGCAATCCACGGCCACCATCCTCAACAGCAAGCCGGTGACCGGCGAGCGCGTGAAGCTGGTCCTGCGCCGGCATACCAAATGGGGCGAGAACGTCTTCCTGTTCGGCAGCGGCAAGGGCTTCGTCTGCGGCAAGTCCTGCACGCTGAAGGTCACCGTGGACGGCAAGCTGCATCGGGTCAAGGCGTTCGCTCCGCCCACCGGCGAACCCGCCTTGATGATGAACGACGACAAGGGCTTCCTGAAGCTGCTGTCGGGTGCGCAAAAGGTCGAGATCGAGGTGACCCCGGCGGCGAGCAAGCAGCAGGAGACGCTGGTCTACGAGGTGGGCGGCTTCGACCCCTCGCGCTGGAGTCAGCTCGATAAACGCAAGAAATAGCGCCGGTAAACGACGCGCCAACGCTTCACGTTGGTCATAGGACTTCGACCAACACTGCGTAGCATCCGGGAGGCGCCATGTCCTATATCCGATTGATCCCGGCAGCGGCAGCCGTGCTGCTTGCCGCAGCCTGCAGCACCGTGCCCTACGCCCAGCGCCAGGCCCAACTGGTGGCGGACTACACCGCCGCGGCCGGGGCGCCGGTGTCCAGCTTCCGCTTCCTCTCGCTGTATTCCTGGGTGCCGTTGAGCGCCACCGAACTGGCGGTATACACGCGTCCGAACGAGGCCTGGCTGCTCGACGTGGATGGCGGCTGCCCGGCGCTCACCTACGTGCCTTCGATTGGCATCACCTCGTACCTGCGGCAGGTGTCGACCAACTTCGACAAGGTGCTGACTGGGCGCAACAGCTATCCCTGCACCATCACCCGCATCCGTCCGCTCGATGTCAGCCGGGTAAAGGCGGCGCAGAAGATGCGGCGGGAGATACATGCGCAGCCGCGGCCGGACCAGGAAGCGCAGCCGAAGGCCTGACGCGCGGGTTTGTTGTTGGCGGCGGCCGGTACGAAGAGGCGCTCAGGGTACGACGGTGACCGGTACCTGCGCCCGCGCCAGAACGTTGCTGGATACCGAGCCGAGCAGCCAGCGCGCCAGCGCGCCACGGGCCGTGTGCCCGATCACCAGGTGGTCGATGTTGTACTGGGTCACCTGGCTCAGCAGCACGTCGCCGGGGCTGCCGTGTACGATTTCGAGATCGACCAGTTGCGACGATTCCGGGACGATGGCGGTCAGCTCGCCAAGCAGCTCCTGCAGGCGTTCGGCGCCCGAATCGGCCATCAGCAGGGCGCAGGCATCGGCGCCGGCCTCGGTAACCTGCAGCACCGACACCACGCGCACGCGGCCACCGCTGCAGCGCGCCAGGTCGATGGCAAACTGGAATGCGCGCCGCGCGGCGTCCGAGCCGTCGTAACCCACCAGCGAATACTTGACCATCGGCTGCCTCGCCCCGTCATTGCCTTGGAGTCTAGGTCGGCGGGCGGCAGAAACCAAGCGCGTGCAGGGCGCGCGCATCCGCTACATGCACGCCTCCGTCACAAACCCATGGACATCCTGCGGAGGACTGCACGAGCATGCCGCCTCGGGTACCACAGTAGGGACGTCCTCAAGGAGAAAGCTGATGAAGAAGAATGTGCTGGCCACGGCAGCCCTGGTTTTCGCGGGTGTATTGGCGGCGTCGGCGCTGCCAGCGGGTACCTCGCAGGCGGCGGAGCCGACGGTGAAGTGTCATCTCAGGTACAACCTGTCCGGCTGGTCGCTGTTCTACAAGCGCGCCGAAGGCAACGGAACGGTCACTTGCGACAACGGCCAGACCGCGGCCGTGCGCATCGAACTCGTGGGCGGTGGCCTGACCGCCGGGAAGTACCGCATCGAGGATGGGCGCGGCGAGATCAGTACCGTGCACGGCATCAGCGAGGTGTTTGGCGATTACGCCCAGGCGGGCGCGGAGGCCGGCGTGGTCAAGAGTTCCCAGGCCCAGGTGCTGACCAAGGGCACGACCTCGCTGGCGCTGGCCGGTACAGGCCAGGGCGTGAACCTGGGCGTATCGGTCGGCAAGTTCACCATCTCCCGGCGTTGAGCCGCCGGGCCGCGCGAGGGGGCACGCGCGTGCGTACGGGGTCGCGGGAGCCTGGAGCCTGGGCCCGCTACACTTGCAGGATGCACATGGAGATGGACATGGCGTGCCGGCACGCGCTGCGCATGACGATGGGCAGGCGCCGCCCGCACGGGAAAGCCGCCTGATGCCGCCGGCAATCCCGGCTACAAAGACCCCGGCCTTCGCGGCGTGGCGCGTGGTGGTCTGGCTGCTTCTGCTGCTGGCGGCATTCGGCTGCGCGCAGTATCTGCGCCACGCCAGCCTGGTGTGGGCGCAGTTGCGGCAGTTGGCGCCCGGCAGCGGCGAGGCGGCCTCGATGCTGCAACGCATGCTGGCGTGGGATGTGGTTTACCTGCTTGCGGCGCTGGTGTTCATCGTGCTGTGCGCCGCCTGCATCCTGCGCCAGGGCTGGGCGCGCCTGCCCTTGCGCGTGGCGTCCGGCCTCCTTGCCGTCTGGGTGGCCGTCACCGGCGTGACATTGTTGCTGCAGTGGTGGCAATTCGACCGTGCCAGCACCGAGGCCCTGGTGCAGTTGCGCGCCGACCCGGTGTTGCAGCAGGCGATCCAGCATGCGCGGCGCACCTACCGACTGGCGCTGGCGTTCAAGCTCGTGGCGGTTCCTTTGCTGTTGTGGCTGGGCTGGCGCTTGGGTGCGCCAGGGGTGCGGGCGCAATTCCGCGTGCGCGGCTGACCATTTGCGACCGCGTTCAGCGCAGTTTCCGGCAAGGCAGCTATGGTCCGAGGTGGGCTTCCTGCGGAGCGCAAGCGATGCGTACACGGCTGTTTTATTCCTCCCTGTTGCTGGGCCTGCTGTCCCTGGGCTGGGGCGTGCCGCTACAGGCACAAGACTTGGCGGCGACCTGCCACGCCAGCAGCAGCTACGACTTGACCGTGCAACCAGGGCAGCTCGTGTTCGAGCGCGCGACGCCCGGGCCGACCCGCGTGGTGATCGACGCCGGGACGCTGCGCGTGGATGGCGTGCTGGTCCATGGCGCTGGCGAGCAGCCGGCCCGGGTACGGGCGTTCGAGAGCGAGGTGCGTGCCCTGGTGCCGCAGGTGCGCGCCGTGGCCACGCGCGGCGTGGACCTGGCGACCCAGTCGGTGCGCGATGAAGTCGCTGGCCTTGGCCTGGACGGCGCCAGTCGCGACGAGTTGGACAGCCGCCTGGCGGCGCATGCCAGCAGCGTGAAGCAGCGCATTGCGACCAGCCAGAGCACCAAGGATTGGCATGGCTCGGCGTTCGAGCAATATGCGACCGATCTCAGCGCCGACCTGCTGCCCACGATTGGCGCCGATCTTGGCCAGCAGGCCCTTCAGGCCATGGCTGGCGGCGATGCCCAGGGCGCGCTGGCGCTGCGTGACAAGGCCGTCGGCCTGGCTACCGGCCTGCAGGCGCGCATGCGCGAGCAACTGCAGGCTTTGCGTCCGGCAGTCACTGCCTTGTGTCCCTCGGTGCAGCGCCTGCTGGAACTGCAGCAGGGCTGGCAGGACGGGCAGGGCAGGCCGCTGCAACTTCTTGAGCGCGATCCCTGAGTACGGCGTCACGACTCCGGCGCCCCGGCGGTATCCGCTGACAGCCGAACGGGAGCGCGCCTGCGGGCGCATGGCCGGTCCGGCCTTGGCCGACTTGCCCGACCTGGCCAAGCTCATCGCTCGATTTGCGACGGTCGGCTGGCGGGAGCGGGATCATGCACAGGCGAGGCTGGGTGTGGTTGTTGCTGCTGGCACTTGGCCACGCGGGCATGGCGTGGGCATCGGGTACCTTGCGCGTCGGCAGCCAGGTGCTCACCACGGGGGACAGCGCCACGAGGGTCGTCGAATTGCTCGGCACGCCGTCGCGGAAATTCCGGCCGCGCCGGGCAGGCTCCTCGTCGCGTGGCCGCGGCGGGGTTCGGGTCATCCTTGCCGATGACGGCGCCGAACGTTGGCAGTATCGGCGTGGTGACCACGTCACCACGATCACGATCATCGGTGGCCGCGTTGGCGACATCCAGGACCGGCGTCAGTAACGCCCAGGCTCCTGGCCGGCGAAGCCGGTCGCAGCCTGGGTCGCTGGCGGAATTTTCGTCACCGTCTTGTTAGGCTTGCGCCCATGCCAGTGAATCGCAGCGGGCCAGGACTCAACGTCGAGCGCATGCGGACGGCGTGGCACCTGGTGCAGCGTCGCCTGTTGCTGCGCTACTGGTTCCCGCATGTGCCCTTGGCGCTGTCGTTGCTGATTGGCGGGGTGTGGTTGCTGCGCGCCGATGTCGGCAACCATTGGCAGCACTATTTCGCGCAGATCGCGGATGGCGTCTT
>DATNBK010000027.1:0-11147 GCA_035571995.1 Rhodanobacter sp. | reverse complement strand
AGGCGCCGCAGCACCGCGCGGGGTGCGAAGGCGCGATTCAGGGTGTAGATGTGCAGCCCCGGGGCGCCACCGTCCAACAGGCGCCGGCAGAGTTGCGCCACTACGTCGGCCCCCAGCGCACGCACCGCCTTGGCGTCGTCGCCAAGCGCCTGCATGCGCTTGGCGATCCAGCGCGGAATCTCCGCCCCGCACAGGTCGGAAAAGCGCTGCAGTTCGCTGTAACTGGAAATCGGCATGATGCCTGGCACGATGGGCACGTGCACGCCAAGCTTCGCGACGTCGTCGACGAAGCGGAAATAGGCATCCGGATTGAAGAAATACTGGGTGATGGCGCCATCGGCGCCGGCGTCGATCTTGGCCTTGAAGTGCTCCAGGTCGAGCCGGGCGTTTTCCGCCTGCGGATGGATCTCCGGATACGCCGCCACCTCGATGTCGAAATGGTCGCCGCTGCGCTTGCGGATGAACTCGACCAGTTCCGCCGCGTGGCGAAAGTCGCCGGGAGACGCCATGCCGGACGGCAAGTCGCCGCGCAGCGCCACCAGGCGGCGATAGCCGGCGGCCTGGTAGCTGTCCAGCAACGCGGCCAGTTCGGCGCGGGTGCCCCCGGTGCACGACACGTGCGGCGCCACGGCCAGGCCGTGCTCGCAGCGCAGGCGCTCGGCCGTGTCGCGCGTATAGCTCAGGGTCGAGCCGCCGGCGCCAAAGGTGACGGAGGCGTACTCGGGCAAATGCGCCTTCAAGGCCTGCGCGGCGCGGTCAAGCTGGGCGCGCTGCTGGTCGGTCTTGGGCGGGAAGAATTCAAAGCTGATGGTCGGCATCGGTAGCTTCCTGGTGTTGCGTCGGCAAGTGTATCTCTATGTCGCGATGGAGCGATAGCTTAAATTCAATGGACGCCCACCAATGCCCGTCCGACGCGCCACGGGCAACCGCCAAGCGTTTACCCAGCTCGCCGCGCGGCGCGCCAGCCGCCTATACTGGAACCGTTCCCACCGGTCTGGATCGACACGGCGTGCAGCACCCACTGCCATCTTGCATCCATCGTCGTCACTCGCGCCCAGGAGCGTCCCAGTGGGATTGACGCTCACTCCCGACATGACACTGGTGCTGGGCCTGCTGGTCTTCACCATGCTGATGCTAGTCCTGGAGTGGATACGCGCGGACATGGTGGCGTTGCTGGTGGTGGTCACCATCGGCTTGACCGGACTCCTGCCGCCGGAGCAAATCTTCCAGGGATTCGCCGGCAACGCGGTGATCACCATCATCGCGGTGATGATCATGGGCACCGGCCTGGACCGCGCCGGCGTCTTGAACAGCGCGACCAGCTTCGTCATGCGACTGGCCGGCGGCGTGGAAACCCGCCTGGGCCTGGTAGTCAACTCGCTGGCCTCGACATTCAGCGCGGTCATTCCCAGCCAGGCCCTGGCCGCGCTGATGATCCCGGTTACCAGCCGCTTGTCGGCGCGCACCGGCGTGCCGCTGTCGCGGCTGCTGCTGCCCATGGCCTACTGCATCCTGACCGGCACCAACACCACGCTGATCGCCAATTCCCCGCTGATCCTGCTCAACGACCTGGTCGCCAGCGCCAACCGCAACCTGCCGCCGGGCGCGCACACGATCCAGAAATTCAGCATGTTCAGCGTGACCCCGATTGGCGTGGCCTGGGCGCTGACCGGCATCGCGTTCTTTTATTTCTTCTCACGCAAATTGCTGCTGCCGCGCGAAGACGAGCGCCACGCCGTCACGCCCCGCCGCACTGAGAGCTATTTCGCCGAGACCTACGGCATCGTCGGCAACATGGCGGAGCTGACGGTGACGGCGGAAAGCCCGCTGGTCGGCATGAGCGTATCCGAGGTCGAGCAGCTCTACGAGGCGCCGCTGATCCTGGCGATCAAGAGCGGCAACGATGCGCGCATGGCGCCGCCGACCGACCACGTGATCTGGGTAGGCTCCGTGCTCGGGGTACTTGGCCCGCGCGAGCAACTCAACCGCTTCGCCAACAACCAGTTGTGCCGGCTGTCGACCCGCATGCGCCAGCTTGGCGAACTGTTCAACCCGACGCGCGCCGGGATTTCCGAGGCCGTGCTGCCGCCCAGCTCACGCTTCGTCAAGCAGGTGCTGGGGGATCTGCACCTGCGCAAGCGCTTCGGCATCTCGGTGCTGGCGGTGAACCGCGGCGACCAGGTTTTCCGCGAGGACTTGCGCAGCATCACCCTGCGCGCCGGCGACACCCTGGTGCTGCACAGCAGTTGGCGCGACCTCACCCTGGTCCAGGAGGACAAGGACCTGATCGTGGTCACCGACATCCCCAAGGAGGAACAACGCCCTGGCAAGCTCTGGCTGGCGTTGGGATTCTTCCTCGGCGCCATGGCGCTGGCCCTGTTCACCGAACTCGACCTGTCGGTGGCGATGATGACCGGCGCCATCGGCATGCTGCTCTCCGGCGTGCTGAACATGGACGAGGCCTACAAGGGCATCAACTGGATGACCATCTTCGTCACCGCCTGCCTGCTGCCGCTGGGCTGGTCGATGGATTCCACCGGTACGGCCAGTTGGCTGGCGCAGGAAATGCTGGTGTTTTCCCACGGTGCGCCGCAATGGTCGCTGCAGCTCGCGATCGCGGTACTGACCCTGGTCTCCTCGCAGATCATGTCCAACGTCGGCGCCACGGTGATGATGGTGCCGATCGCCATCAGCATCGCCGTGGCCACGGGCGGCAATCCGGCCGGCTATGCCCTGCTGGTGGCGGTGTCCTCGTCCAACGGCTTCCTGCTTAGTGCGGGCCACCCGGCACTGATGATGGTGGCCGGCCCGGGCGGCTACAAAAGCCGCGACTTCCTGCGCGTCGGCCTGCCGCTGACCGGCGTGATCCTGGTGGTCACGATGATCAGCATCAACCTGATGTTCCACTGAGGCGGCGGCAGCGCGCGGCGCCGTGTCGGGCTAGGCGGGTCAGGCGCCCTCGCCCAGGTAGACCTCGTCGCCTTCAATGCGCAAGGGGATTTCGCGCAGGCTGTCACCGCAACAGGGGCCGCCTACGCACAGGCCGCTGGACTGCTGGAAGGTGGCGCCATGCACGGCGCAGGTCAGGGTGTCATTGCGCAGCAGGAATTTGCCCGGCGCATAGTCGAGCCGGCGCCCGGCATGCGGACATACGTTCAGGTAGGCATGGACTTGGCCGTCGCGACGCAGCACGATGACGCTGTCGGCGCCGTCATGCAGCACCGCATCGACCGCTGTGGCGCCGCTTTCGGGTATATCACTCAAATGACACAGCGGTTTAACCCGCACCAAGGTATCCATCAGCCCTTGCCTCGTCCGCCATATGACCCCATGGTCATGTCCGTAAGCCCTTCAATTTTATCATGCGGGTCCTTGCCCTATGTTGTTGGCATCCCCTTCCAATAAATCCATGCACCCGCTGCTGCGCGTAGTGTCGCTGCTGCTCGGCTTGGCCTTGCTGGGCCTGCTGTTGTTCTTTGGCCTGGTGGCCGCCGGCATCCTGCTTGTGGGCGGCGGCGTCCTGCTGGCATGGCGCCAGTGGAAAAAGCTGCGCAACCCGCCCGGGAAGGGTGGGACGACAACAGCCAGGCCGCCGGTGCTGGAAGGCGAATTCGTCGTGCTGTCCAGCGAGCGACGCAGCACGCACTGAAGCCTCCCCCAGGTTTGCCTCGGGGATGACGCACTGCTCTCGCGCAGACGCAGGTCTGCGGCGATAATGCGCAGTCCCCCCGCGATGCCTCCCCATGTCCGTTCCGTCCGCGCCGGTCGCTGCCGTGGCACCGCGCCGCCTGCTCGATCCCGGCACCCTGGTTCCGCTGTCGCTGGCGGCGCTGTACGTGATCTGGGGCTCGACCTACCTCGCCATCCGCTACGCGCTGGAAAGCTATCCGCCGTTCACCCTGGCCGGGTTGCGCTTCCTGGCGGCCGGCATCGCGCTGTATGGCTTCCTGCGGCTACGCGGCTTCCCCGTGCCGACGGCCCTCCAGTGGCGCAATGCCGCGTTCACCAGCGTGCTGCTGCTTGGCTTGGGCAATGGCCTGATCTGCCTGGCCGAACAGCACGTGGGGTCGGGCGTGTCCGCGGTGACCGTGGCCAGCATGCCGCTGTTTGCGGCCTTGTTCGAAGGCATGTACGGAGCATGGCCTAACCGGCGCGAGACGCTGGGCCTGGTGACCGGCTTTGCCGGGGTCATCGTGCTGAACCTGGGCAGCAGCCTGTCCGGCTCGCGCCTCGGCGCCCTGGCCCTGCTCACGGCGGCGGCAGCGTGGGCGTTCGGCTCGGCCTGGAGCCGGCGTCGCGACATGCCGGCCGGGCCGATGAACACCGCCGCGCAAATGCTCTGCGGCGGCATCGTCCTGCTGCTGTTTGGGCTGCTGCACGGCGAACACTTGCCTGCGCATCCCACGCTGCGGGCCACGCTGGCCATTGCCTACCTCGCCGTCTTCGGCTCGATCGTGGCGTTCAGTGCCTACCTGTACGTCCTCGGTCGCGCGCGTCCGGCGCTGGCCACCAGTTACGCCTACGTCAATCCCCTGGTGGCCGTGCTGCTCGGCGTGCTCGTGGCCGGCGAGCAGGTCGGCCCCCTGGACCTGGCCGGCATGGCGGTGATCGTGTCCGGAGTGGCCGTGATCACCCTGGGCAAGCGCCGGCGTGCGCACTGACCTAAGGAGCTTGCGCCGGCCGTCGCCGCCGACGACCATGGCGTCATGGGGCATGAGGCAGGCATGAGCGAACCGCACGAGCGTTGGCTGGCGCGCTTCGCCTTGCGCTGCGCCGCCTGGTCGGAGCGCTGGTTCCCGGAAGCCTGGGTGTTTGCCGCGCTCGGCGTGCTGGTCGTGGTCGTGGCGGACCTGGCGTTTGGCGCCACGCCTGCGGCCACGGTGGATGCCTTCGGCGACGGCTTCTGGAGCCTGATCCCGTTCACCATGCAAATGGCCTTCGTGGTGATCGGGGGCTATGTGCTGGCGACCGCGCCGGTGGTGGCCCGGTTCATCGACGTGCTGGCGCGGGCGCCGCGCAGCGGCCGCGGCGCGGTGGTGTACATCGCCCTGGTCAGCATGCTGGCCTCGCTGCTGAGCTGGGGCTTTTCCCTGGTCTTCGGCGGCCTGCTGGTGCGCGCGCTGGCCAGACGCCGCGAACTCGCCATGGATTACCGGGCCGCAGGCGCCGCGGCCTATCTGGGCCTCGGCGCCATCTGGGCCATGGGCCTGTCCTCCTCGGCGGCGCAATTGCAGGCAAACCCGGCCAGCATGCCGCCGGGCCTGCTCGCCATCACCGGCGTGTTGCCCTTCAGCCAGACCATCTTCCTGTGGCAGTCGATCGCGCTGACCGGCATCCTGATCGCGGTGTCGCTGCTGATATGCTGGGCGACGGCGCCATCAAAGGCCAACGCGCGCACGGCCGCGGAGTTCGACATTGGCGAGGTGCCGGCACCCAGCCTACCGCCGCGTACGCGGCCCGGCGAATGGCTGGAGTACTCGCCGCTGCTGTCCATGGCCATCGGCATGCTCGGCCTGGGCTGGCTGGGCCATGAATTCGCCAGCAAGCCCGCGGTCGTCGCCATCGCCAACCTCAACACCTACAACTTCCTGTTCCTGACCCTCGGTATCCTGCTGCACTGGCGGCCGCGCAGCTTCCTCGATGCGGTGTCGCGCACAGTGCCCAGCACCACCGGCGTGCTGATCCAATTCCCGCTCTACGGCAGCATTGCCGCCCTGCTCACCCAGACCCCGGGGCGCGATGGCCAGACCCTGGCCCACCATCTGTCCAGCGTGTTCGTGCACGTCGCCAACACCGACAGCTTTCCGGTGGTCATGGGCGCCTACTCGGCCGTGCTCGGCTTCTTCGTACCCTCGGGCGGCGGCAAATGGCTGGTCGAGGCACCCTACGTGATGCAGGCCGCGAACGACCTGCACGTGCACCTGGGCTGGGCCG
Organism: Rhodanobacter sp.; assembly: GCA_035571995.1. GTDB lineage: Bacteria > Pseudomonadota > Gammaproteobacteria > Xanthomonadales > Rhodanobacteraceae > Rhodanobacter. Next base: position 5,213 of record DATNBK010000027.1, on the reverse strand, counting down.
TGCAGGTATACAACGCGGCCGAGGCCATCCCGAACCTGATCAACCCGTTCTGGATGCTGCCCCTGCTTGGCGTGCTGGGGCTGCGGGCGCGCGACGTGGTCGGCTATACCTTCGTGCAGTTCCTGGTGCACCTGCCCCTGGTGCTCGCCCTGCTGTGGCTGTTTGGCCTGACCCTGGACTACCTGCCGTCAGTGCAACCCTGATCCGGCGCGCGGAGTAGTCTCGGCATACCTATTCCGCAAGGAGCAGACGTGATGCCGAATCCAACCCGCAAACTGTTGCTGCTGTTGTCCGCCATGTTGCTGCCCGCCATCGCTGTTGCCGCCACCATGCACAATCCGGCCACGCTGCAACAGGCGGTCGACGGGTCGTGGCGCTCGGCGGCCAATACGGCCCGCGACCCCTATCGCCATCCGTTGCAGACGCTCGAATTTTTCGGGCTCAAGCCCGACATGACCGTGGTCGAACTTGACCCCGCAGGCGGCTGGTACAGCGAAATCCTCGCACCGTTCCTCGCCGCGCACGGCCATCTGGTCGAGGCCGGCTCACCCGCCTTCGCCAACAAGAAGACGACCAATCCCGAGGTCTTCGGCAAGATCAGCGTGGTGCCGTTTGCCCCGCCGTTGCAGACCAAGCTGGGGGCGCCGGGTTCGGCGGACATGGTGCTCACGTTCCGCAATACGCACGACTGGCTAAACCACAGCCAGGAGACCCTGGCCGGTGTATTCAACGCCGCGTTTTCGGTGCTGAAGCACGGCGGCACGTTTGGCGTGGTCGAACATCGCGCCAAGCCGTTTGCCGACGCCGTCGAGAGCGCCAGGCAACTGCACCGCGTACCGGAGGACTACCTGATCGAACTTGGCCTGAAGAGCGGTTTCCAACTGGCCGGTGTGTCCGAGATCAACGCCAATCCCAAGGATCCCGAGGACATCAACGTGCATCGCCTGCCGCCGAATCTCGCCGGTCCCGACAGCGAGCACGCCAAGCTGAAGGCCGTCGGCGAATCCGACCGCATGACACTGCGCTTCGTCAAACCGTAATTGGCACTGGCCATGACGGAGAAGCATCGCCCGCGAGCAGATGATGCTTCTCCGTCGGGTGGCCAGGGATTCCAGCCGCCGCCGGTGGCATCGAACCCTAGCCGACCTGCTTGGGCGTACCGCTGCGCAGCGTCCGGTCAAACAAGGCGATCGTGCGGCGCCAGGCCTCGTTGGCGGCGGCCTCGTCGTAGCGCGGCGTGGTGTCGTTGTTGAAGCCGTGCATGGTGCCTGGAGGCTGGAACAAGGTGTAGCGCACGCCGGCCTGCTTGAGCGCGGCCTCGTAGGGCGGCCAGGTGGCGTTGACGCGCTCGTCGTTCGCAGCCAGCACCACCAGCAGTTCCGCCTTGATTGCCGGCACCTCCGCCAGCGGCGGCGCGGTGCCGTAGAACGGCGCGGCGGCGGCCAGGGTCGGCCGGTGCGTGGCAAGGAAGTTGGTGATGCCGCCGCCATAGCAGAAACCGACCGCGCCCATGCGGCCGTTGCCGCCTTCCATCTTGCCCAGCGTATCGGCCGCGGCAAGGAAGTCCTGGTGCGTCTTGTCCTGGTCGAGCTTGGCGAACAGTGCGCGCGCCGCGTCCTCGTCGCCCGGGTAGCCGCCAAGCGGGAACAAGGCATCCGGGGCGAAGGCCATGAAGCCCTCCAGCGCCAGGCGTCGCGCAATGTCCTCGATGTGCGGATTCAAGCCGCGGTTCTCGTGCGCCACCAGCACCAGCGGCAGCGGGCCGGCCGGCTTGGCCGGCTTGGCCAGGTAGCCACTACCGGTGCCGTAGCCCTGCGGCGAGGCGAAGCCGATACGCTGCGTCGCCAGTCGCTTATCGTCGGGCTTCACCTGCTGCGCCTCGGCAAAGCGCGGGCTGAGCGCGGCCAGCAGGCTGGTCGCGGTCACCGCCCCCACCGCGAAGCGTGCCGCACCAATCAGGAACGCACGGCGGTCGATCACGCCATGCACGTATTTGTCGAACAGCTGCAGCACTTCCGGGTCGAAGTCGCTGGCCTTGGCACGAGGTTGCTTGGACATGGGGATCTCCGCAGCGGGCATGCGTGGTGGTTCGAGCATACCGACCTTTGTCATCGAATGGACAGCTGTCGGCCGCCCGCCACGGCACGCACGGGCCTGCCTGCAGATCGCCGATTCCCCAGCCCCGCCCATGGCGGTCAAGGAAGTAGAGGCACGCCGAAGCCGAGCGTTCCGTTCTTGCGCAGTTATCGGCCACGGCCCCCGCGCACGCTACCATCGGCCTTCGCCAGACGCATGGGAACTCATGGTCGCCAAACTTTTCAGCCTGCTCGCCGCGGCCATCATCGGGCTGATCACGCGCAGCGGCTATCTCGGCATCGCACTGCTGATGGCTGTCGAGAGCGCCTGCATCCCGCTGCCATCGGAAGTAATCATGCCGTTCTCGGGCTACCTGGTCTTCAAAGGCACCCTGGTGCTGTGGCTGGTGGCGGTGGCTGGCGCCGTGGGCTGTGTGCTCGGCTCGCTCCTGGCTTACGCGGTGGGCGCATGGGGCGGCCGAAGATTGGTGGAGCGCTACGGGAAATACCTGCTGGTTTCACGCAAGGACCTGGACCTGGCCGATCGCTGGTTTCGCGAGCACGGGGGCATCATCGTTTTCGTCGGACGACTGCTGCCCGTCGTGCGCACCTTCATCGCATTCCCCGCTGGCGTGGCGCGCATGCCGATATGGCGGTTCTGCCTCTACACCTTCCTCGGCTCGCTCATCTGGTGCTGGTTGCTGGCATGGATCGGCATGAAGCTGGGCCAGCATTGGGACATCCTGGGAGCCTGGTTCCACCGCTTCGATGCAGTGATCCTGGCGATATTGCTGATTGCCGCCGGATCGTATGTATGGCGGCATGCGCGCGCGATCAGGGAAGAGTGATCGGCGGGGCAGGAACTGCCGCGATTCCTTTCTCCGTTCGGCCCGACGCCTGCGGGTCCAGCTGGCCGGTGACGACTGCAGGAACCCGGGTCGGGTTCACTCCCGCGCCACGTCCAAGTGAACCTGCCATCGCTCTGCGTACCACGCAACGTCACTCCCGATCAGGCACCAATGCCAGTCGATAGCCGAGCGCCTTCGCCACCTTCATGGTGTTGGCGAGACTGGGGTTGCCTTCACCGGAAAGTGCCTTGTACAGACCGGCACGCGTCATGCCTGCAGCCTCGGCCAGCTGGCTCATGTTGCGGGCGCGCGCCACGGTACCAAGGGCCTTCAGCATGAACACGGGATCGTTGGGTGCTTCCTCCGCGCAAGCTTCGAGATAAGCGGCGATGTCCGCCTCGGTCTTGAGATAGTCGGCACTGTCGTAACGGGAAAAGGTCTCTCGCACGCCTTTCATGATCCACGCTCCCATTCGGCTGCAACGCGTCGGGCTGTGATGATGTCGGTACGCTGGCTGCGCTTGTCGCCACCAGCCAGCACCACAACGAGCACCGCGCCGCGTTGCATGAAGTACACCCGGTAACCGGGTCCGTAGTCGATCCGCAGCTCGCTGACTCCGCCGCCTACCCGGATTCAGTGCTCGCCGGGTTCCTGCTTGTTGGCCAACTGCTGCATCACGCGATCAAAGTCGCTTTCGAACAGACGATCCTGCACGATCCGGTATTTCTCGAACTCGCTTTGCGCATGCAGCCTGGCGGTCTCGACGGAAATCTTGCCGGCATCCTGCAGGATGTCGCGTTCAGTGAATGCGAGGAACGCATCGAGCCGCGTGGCCCAGTCTTCCATCGTCATCGGAATGTGGCGGCGGGCGCGATCCTCGGCCAGGTCTAGGTAGGCGTTGACGATGTGCCCCCGGGGCTTCGAGTTCATCGACAGTCAGGTAGTTCTTGGCCACGGCCACGTCGGTTCTGACGATCTTGCCGGCAGGAGCGCCTTCCCAGGTCGTCAGCCCCATGTGCGGTTTGCCGCTGTCTGCGCGCTGCTGGATCAGTTCGGCAGCCGTCTGGCCGTGAATGGCGAAATGCAATTTGTTCTGCACCTTGGCGAAAAAGGCCTTGGTGGTCGGCGCGTCCTTGTTGTAGTCGACCGCAGTCGCGTAGATGTCGGTGATTTTCTGGTAGAACCGGCGTTCGCTGAGCCGGATCTCGCGAACCTCGGCCAGCAACCGCTCGAAATAGTCCTTGCCCAGGAACGCGCCGTTTTCCATGCGCTTTCGGTCCAGCACATAGCCCTTGAGGGCGAACTCACGCAGCACGCCGGTCGCCCACTGGCGAAACTGGGTGGCGCGCACCGAATTGACCCGGTAGCCGACGGAAATGATCGCGTCGAGGTTGTAGAAATCGACGTTCCGCGCCACCTGACGCTCGCCCTCGCTCTGAACTGTCCGGAATTTCCGGATAGTTGCCTCGCGCAGCAGCTCCGCCGAGTCATAAACGTTCTTCAGGTGCTCGCTCACCGTGCGCACGTCGACGGCAAAAAGCTCGGCCATCAGCTTCTGCGACAACCAGACGGTATCGTCTTCGTAGCGCGCCTCGATGCTCTTCTCGCCAGCCTGGGCGGTGAAGATCAGGAACTCGGCGGTGCTATTGCGTATCAGCTTCTTGTCGTGGTCCATCGTCCCGCCCATTTGCAAAGTCGCGCAATGAAACCCGACCCGGCTTGGTGGATACCTGTCCCACCACGTCTGGCTCCGCAGCCTCACAGCAATGCTTCGACAGGTCCCCACTGCCGGTCTCGCACCATCACGAATTTGCAGCGCCCCCCGCTGATAGCGGCCCACAAACTGCCGATGTCGCGATCGTCCTGGGCGTCGTTCCACCGGTCGCCGCCTTTGTACTCGACCGCCAAGGTGCTGCCATCGCCGAGTTTGCACAGGAAATCCGGGAAGAACCGTCCATCCGCCTTTTGCAGAAAGAACGAGCACCCTTCCTTGCGCACCAGATTGCGTACCCAGAACTGCATGCGTCCCTGCTGAGCCCACTGATCCAGCTTGCAGGCGCACTCGAACTCTGCCTTGCTGTCAAAGTCGCCGATGCGCCCGTAGTAGTGCTTCCGGAAGTCGAATGCACCGAAGCGGCCATCGTAGTCACGGCTGGGTGCGTAGCCTTGCGGGTTGAATCGGAAGGCGTAGTCGTCGCCGACCGCAATACGGCCGGCAGCATCGTTGCCAAACAGCGCCGCCTGGTAGGCCTGATTCACCGCCGCTTGCCGCAACTGGCGCACATGCGTT
>DATNBK010000026.1:0-26586 GCA_035571995.1 Rhodanobacter sp. | reverse complement strand
CCCGGCGATTGCCTGCGTGTTGATCCTGCTTGGCCTGAACCTGGTGACGGTGAAGCTGTTTGGCGAGCTGGAGTTCTGGTTTGCGCTGATCAAGATCATCGCCATCAGCGCCTTGATCGTGGCCGGCTTCGGCCTGGTGGCGTGGGGCTTCCGTTCGCCGAGCGGGCACGAGGCGACAATTGCCAACTGGTGGAACGACGGTGGTGTGTTCCCCACTGGCTGGGGCGGCTTTTTCGCCGGATTCCAGATTGCCGTGTTCGCCTTCGTCGGCATCGAGCTGGTCGGCACCACGGCCGCGGAGACCGCTGACCCGGAGCGCAACCTGCCGCGGGCGATCAACTCGATCCCGATCCGCATCATCGTGTTCTACGTGCTGGCGTTGATGGCCATCATGGCCGTGACACCCTGGCGGCTGGTCGCTGCCGACCGCAGTCCCTTCGTGGAGCTGTTCGTGCTGGCTGGCATCCCGGCCGCCGCCAGCCTGATCAACTTCGTGGTCCTGACCTCGGCCATGTCCTCGGCCAACAGCGGCATCTTCTCCACCAGCCGCATGTTGTACGGCCTGGCCCAGGAGCAGCATGCGCCGCGAGCGTTCGGCCGCCTGTCCAGGGCCGCGGTACCATCGCGCGGCCTGCTGTTTTCCTGCATCTGCCTGCTGCTGGGCGCCATGCTGGACTACCTGTCGCCGAACGTGATCACGGCGTTCACCCTGGTGACCACGCTGGCGGCCGTCTTGTTCATGTTCGTGTGGTCGCTGATCCTGGCCGCCTACATCGTCTATCGGCGGCAGCGCCCGGCCCAGCACCAGGCATCCCGCTACAAGATGCCTGGCGGCGTGTGGATGTGCTACGTATGCCTCGCCTTCTTCGTTTTCGTGCTCGTGCTGCTGACCCTGCAGGCCGATACCCGCGCAGCGCTGATGGCCAGCCCGGTGTGGTTCGTGCTCCTGGGCATCGGCTACTTCCTGCGGCGACAGGCCACCGGCAAGGCCTGACCTATCGGGGCGCCGGCGCGGAACGGGGGGTGCCCCGCCGGGCCGTGACCATGGCGGCGGCCCCGGGTTCCAGTCCGCGTGCCGCGTGGTTGCCTGGGGTTCGGCCACGCCCGGTTATCCTTGATGCAACCGTGGATGTTTTGGAGGTTGCCATGGCTACAGGTTGGGCCGGCGACGGCGCCGTCCAGGATCAAATCGATGCCACCGTCGACGACGCGGTGAAGCGCGCGCGACGCCAGTTGCGCGAAGGCCCCGGGCTAGAGCGTTGCGAAGAGTGCGATGCGCCGATCCCGTTGGCGCGGCGCAAGGCCGTGCCGGGCGTGCGGCTGTGCGTGCGATGTCAGGAAGAGGCTGATGCCGCGGAGGGCGCGGCGGCGCTGTACAACCGCCGCGGCAGCAAGGACAGCCAGTTGCGCTGATCCGCGATCGTGGCGCCCGCAACCGGGCACGGTGTGGCGTGCGCGCCCGGGTTCGACGCTTGCGGAGGTCTAAGTCGCCCTCAGGGCTTGCGCGCCAGCAGGCTGACCACTTCGAAGTGCGGCACCTTGCGTTCGCGGCTGAGCTGCGAGCAGCTCACCACCTTCAGGCCGGCGGCCTTGGCGAAACTGGTCAACTGCTCGTTGCGGAATCCCAGGTTGCGGTGGTCGAACGGCTCCACCACGGCACGATGGTTGTGCCGTGCCAGGGTCACCGCCAACAGGCGACCGCCCGGTCGCAGCACCCGGGCCGCCTCGGCCACGGCCTTGGGCGGGTCGGCGGCATACGTCAGCGCGTGCAGCATCAACACCAGGTCGAAGCGTTGCTTGCCCAGGTCCAGCTCGTGCATGTCGCCCTGCCGCACCTGCACGTTGGGGTAGCGGCGCAGGCGCTTGCTGGCAGCCGCAACGACGCGTTCGCTGGAATCGACGCAGACCACGGAATGCGCATGCGGCGCGAGCAGCTCGGCGGTGACGCCGTCGCCCGAGGCGATGTCCAGCACGTCGCCGGTTTCCAGCAACTGCAGCAGCGCCCGGGCGAGGGTTTCCCAGGTGCGGCCCGGGGAATAGTGGCGTTCCATGTCGCCGGCCACGGTATCCGCCCAACCTTCGCCCAGCGCACGCCGCGCCATGACGTGCGGGACGCGGGCGGCATCTTCCTGCAGCAAAGTGTCGTCGATGCTTTCGCGCAAGGAGGCGAGCAGGGCGCGCTGCGCGGCGTCGCCCTCGCTGTTGGCCCGGTAATAGGCCGATACGCCGGCGCGGCGGTCGCGCACCATGCCGGCTTCCTTGAGCTTGGCCAGGTGGGTCGATACCCGCGGTTGCGCCAAGTGCAGGATCGCCGCGAGTTCGGCTACCGTGAGCTCCTCCTCGTCGAGCAGGGCGAGCAGGCGCACCCGGGTCGGATCGGCGAGCAAGCGCAGGTTGGCTGAAGCAGTCGCCAGATCCATGTCATCCAGTCATCGCGATGAAAAGATGAGGCTAGGTGGGGGCCAGCACGGCGTCAAGTACCCGGCGTCGCGCCACGTCGTGCGGTAGCCCCGCCATCCCGCGGCCCTGCAGGAGCCAAGCGGTGGCGATACGAACAGGACCACCAGCGTACAGCAGCTACAATGGCACGGCTCCCTTGCCGGCGGCGCGATACAGCTCGCGCGTAGGCAGCGTTTCGCATCGAGGGCTGGAACATGGACATGCACGCTCCTCCTGACCTGGCCGGCGCGCCGGCGGGTGCGCGCGGGTGTTGACGGCGCGGGCGTTGGCGCAGCCAAACATCGCGCTGGTGAAGTATTGGGGCAAGCGCGATCCCGCCTTGAACTTGCCGGAGCGAGGTTCGCTGTCGATCACGCTCGATGCCCTGTGGACGCGGACGCAGGTCAGCTTCGATGCCGGCCTGGGCGTCGATCGCGTGCTGCTCGATGGGCGCGATTGGCCCGAGGGGCTGGCGCGCACCAGCGCCTGCCTGGACCTGCTGCGCCGCCTGGCCGGCAGCCGTTTGCCTGCCCGGGTGGAGACGCACAACAACTTTCCGACCGCAGCCGGCCTGGCATCCTCCGCTTCCGGGTTTGCCGCGCTGGTGGTGGCCGGCAGTGCGGCGTTGGGCTTGCACCTCGATGCTCGCGAGCTGTCGATACTGGCGCGGCGCGCCTCGGGCTCGGCGGCGCGTTCGATCTACGGCGGCTTCGTCCAGATGCAGGCCGGGGAACGTGCCGACGGCAGCGATGCCTGCGCCATTCCGCTGCCGGGCGGCGCGGATTGGCCGTTGCGCGTGGTCGTGGCGGTGACTTCCAGCCAGCCCAAGGCCGTGCACTCGGGGCCGGGCATGGAGCTCAGCCGGCGCACGTCCCCCTACCATGCCGCGTGGCTGGCCACGGTCGAGGAAGACCTGGCAGCGGCGCGCACGGCCATCGAGCGGCGTGACTTTGGCGCGCTGGCCGCGGTGAGCGAACGCAGTTGCCTGGCGATGCATGCAGACATGCTGGCCAGCCGTCCGGCCCTGATCTACTGGAACGGCGCCACGCTGGAATGCATCCACGCCATCCGTGAACTTCGTGAGCGTGAGGGCGTCGAGGCGTTCTTCACCGTCGACGCCGGCCCCCAGGTCAAGGCCGTTTGCACGCCAGCGGCGGTAAGCCGGGTGGCGGCTGTGCTCGGCGGCGTGGCGGGCGTGCAGGAGGTGCTGGTCAGCGGTTTGGGCGCCGGTGCCCGCCTGCTGGCTGGCACGGAGCCAACGGCTTGAAGATCAGCGCCAGCGCCCCCGGCAAGCTGGTTTTGACCGGCGAATACGCGGTGCTTGAAGGCGCACCGGCCCTGGTCTTGGCCGTGGACCGCCGCGCCCACGTGCGCTTGGAAGCGCGCGCGGACGCGGCCATGGTCATCGATGCACCGGACCTGGGCGTCGTTGGCGCCACCGCGCGCCTGGATGCCGGCGGGCACTTCGTGCTGGATGATGACGGGCTTGCCGCGGGCGGACGGCTTGCGCTGTTCGCCAGCGTCGTCGAATCCGTCGCCGCGCGCGGCCCGTTGCCCGGCTTTCACGCCTGGCTGGATACGCGCAACTTCTTTTCACCCGAGGCGCCGCAACGCAAGCTGGGCTTGGGCTCGAGCGCCGCGGTGGGCGTCGCCCTCGGCGGGGCGCTGCATGCACTGGCCGGGCTCGAGCCACCATCGGCCGGTAGTCTCATCGCAGCCCATCGGCGTGCCCAAGGTGGTTTCGGCAGCGGCCTGGACATTGCCGCCAGTCTCGCCGGCGGCCTGATCAGCTATGCCTGGCACGACGGCCAGCCGCAGGTGACGCCTGCCAATTGGCCGGCCGGACTCGAGTTTTGCTGTGCCTGGTCAGGGCGATCGGCATCCACCGGAGTATTCTTGCGCGGACTTGCGGACTGGCGCGCGCGCGCGCCGGCGCGTCATGCGGCGCTCATGGTTGATTTGGCAAGCTGCGCGCGCGTTGCGGTGGGCGCCCTGCTGGAACAGCGGACGGACGCGCTGATCGAGGCCATTGATGCCTATGCCGCCGGCCTGGACCGATTGGGCACGGCAAGCAGGCTGGACATTATGAGTGCAGAGCACCGCGTGCTGCGGGCCGTCGCAGCGGACTGCGGCGTCGCGTACAAGCCTTGCGGCGCGGGCGGTGGCGATGTCGGCGTGGCGGTGGGCGCGGATGGCGCGCGCATGGCCGCGTTCCGGCGTGGCGTGCAGCGCGCCGGCCTGCAAATCCTGGACCTGCAGCCTGCGCTGCAGGGCTTGCGGATGCATTGATAGGAATAAAACGACACGACAGAGGAAAGGCATGGTCGACCTGCAACAGTCAACAACCCCGGACCCGGCGCGCAAATCCAATCGGGCGCGCATGCCCGGGTTCTACAAGCTCTCAGTCAGCGAGCGCGTGCAACTGGTACACGAGCGCGGCCTGTTGTCGCCACAGGACTATCGCGCCTGGCTGAGCGGCGACCACACCCTGGACGTGGCCCTTGCCGACAAGATGATCGAAAACGTGGTCGGGGTCATGGGCCTGCCGGTGGGCCTCGGGCTCAATTTCCTGATCAACGGCAAGGACTACGTCATCCCGCTGGTGGTGGAGGAGCCGTCCATCGTGGCGGCGCTGAGCGCGGCGGCGAAGCTGGTGCGCGGCGCCGGTGGTTTCGCCACGCGCAGCACCGAACCCATATTGATCGGCCAGGTGCAGGTGGTCGACGTCGCGCATTCGAGCCAGGCACGCATTGCCCTCCTGCAGCGCAAGGACGAGATCCTCAACCTGGCCAACAGCCTGCACCCGAAGATGGTGGCACGCGGTGGCGGGGCCAGGGACGTCGAGGTGGTGATCCACGCGGCGCCGGATGGCGCCGGCGACATGGTGGTGCTGCACCTGCTGGTGGACACCTGCGACGCGATGGGCGCCAACCTCGTCAATTCCATGTGCGAGGGCGTGGCGCCGCTGGTTGAATCAATCACTGGCGGCAAGGTTTTCCTGCGCATCCTCTCCAACCTGAGCGACCGGGCCATGGTGTGGGCCAAGTGCGTCATCCCCACCAGCCTGCTCGGGGCCAAGGACCATGACGGGGCGGAAGTGCGCGACGGCATCATCCGCGCCAACGACCTGGCCATCGTCGACCCGTATCGCGCGGCCACGCACAACAAGGGCGTGATGAACGGCGTGGATGCCGTGGCCCTGGCGACCGGCAACGACTGGCGCGCGCTGGAGGCTGCCGCCCATGCCTATGCTGCCCGGGGTACGGCGTACACCGCCTTGACCAGTTGGTCCAAGGATGCGGATGGCAATCTGGTCGGCAGCATCGAGATGCCGATGAAGGTCGGCATCGTCGGTGGCCCGTTGCAATCCAATCCCACCGTGGCGCTCAACCACCACCTCCTCGGGGTGAAGAGCGCCCGCGAACTGGCCGAGGTGATGGGCGCGGTGGGCCTGGCACAGAACTTTTCTGCACTCCGCGCCTTGGTCACCGACGGCATCCAGCACGGACACATGCACCTGCACGCACGCAGCGTGGCGATCGCCGCCGGCGCCACGGCGGAGATCTTCGACGCCGTGGTCAGGCGCCTGCAGGCCGAAGGCGAGATCAAGATCTGGCGGGCACAGCAGATCGTGGCCGAACTGCGCCAGAACAGTACGCCCAAGCCGACGCGCCGTGCGCAACGAGCTGCCGCGGAGGAGTTCTCGGCCGGGCATGGCAAGGTCATCCTGCTTGGCGAGCACGCCGTGGTCTACGGCCGCCACGCCATTGCCGGGCCCGTGCCGCTGGCGATCCGCGCGCGCGTGCAGGCGGCGGAGCAGGGCATCCACCTGGTGATCCCGCGTTGGGGCATCGAGCAGCGGTTGCAAAAGGGCGTGGCCAGTCCCGATTCGTTCCAGCGCTCGCTGCTGATGATCCTGGAGACGCTGGGTATCGCCGACCGCGCCCTGCAGATCGAGGCCTATCCCTGCGTGCCGCGCGCGATGGGCCTGGGTGGCTCGGCGGCGTTGGCGGTGGCGGTGATCCGCGCGCTGGACAGCTACTGCCGGCTCAACCTGAGCGACGAGCGGATTTGCGCGCTGGCCTTCCAATGCGAGCGCATCGCGCATGGCACGCCCTCCGGCATTGACAATACGGTGGCCACATTTGGACGGCCGTTGCTGTACCAGCGTGGAGACCCGCCGACGGTACAGACCCTGGCGTTGCGCCAGCCCTTGCCACTGGTGATCGGCATGAGCGGCACGGAGAGCCTGACGGCGCGCATGGTGGCGCGGGTGCACGGGGCCTGGGAGCGCAACCGCGCCTTGTACGAGCGCATCTTCGATGAAATCGACACCTTGACCCTGCACGCGCTCGAGGCCCTCGAGGCCGGTGACGTTGCCCAACTGGGCGAGTTGATGAACATCTGCCAAGGCCAGTTGAACGCGCTGCAGGTGTCCTGCTCGCAGATCGAGCAGCTTGTGCAACTGGCCCGCGACAACGGCGCGGTCGGCGCCAAGCTCACCGGCGGTGGCGGTGGTGGTTCGGTGATCGCGTTGTGCCCGGAAGGTGCGCAAAAGGTCGTGCAGGCCATGCAGAACGCCGGCTACCAGGCGATGGAGGTGGCGTTTGGATAGGCAAGCAGCCTCCGGTGTCACCGTTTCCTCGGAGGCCGAGGAATTGATCCTGGTCGATGCGCTGGACCACGTCCTGGGCCACGCCAGCAAGGCCGCGTGCCACGATGGCGAAGGCGTCCTGCACCGCGCGTTTTCCCTGTTCGTGTTCAATCCTGACGGTGCCTTGCTGCTGCAGCAGCGCAGCGCCGGCAAGCGGCTGTGGCCCGGCTACTGGGCCAATACCTGCTGCAGCCATCCGCGCCGCGGCGAGAACCTGGACGAAGCCGCGCAACGCCGCCTGGAGCAGGAAATGGGCATGCGCTGCGAGCTTCGCTACGTCTACAAGTTCCAGTACCAGGCGCGCTACGGCGAGCGGGGGGCGGAGCACGAGCTGTGTTCGGTCTTCGTCGGTACCAGCGCGGCAGCGGTGCAGGCGAACCGCACCGAAGTCGCCGACTGGCGTTTCGTCATGCCCGAGGTGCTGGACGCCGAGATGACCGCCACTCCCGAGCGGTTCACGCCATGGCTGCAGTTGGAATGGCAGCGCCTGCGCGGCGACTTCAGGCACGAGTTGCCCGCTCCAGGCTGAACCGGCCGGGAACACCCCCGCGAGTCCGCTTGTGACAACAGGACCCGCCATAGGCGGGTGATGCCTGCGGGATCGATCGGTGCACCAACCTCGGCGGGCCTATACTCGCGCAGGTTTTTTATCCGTGAAAGGAATTCATCATGAGCACATGCATGTACGACGCGTCGGTCCCGGTATTGCAGCAAATGCTGGGCAGCCTCGACGCTATCCTGGAAAAGGCGGAGCAGCACGCGGCGGAGAAGCACATCGAGCCGGCGGCGCTGATCCAGTCGCGGCTGTTTCCGGACATGTTCACCCTTTCCCGCCAGGTGGTCATTGCCTGCCACTACGCGCGCAGCGTGGCGATCGAACTGGCCGGCGCGGGCGTGCCGCAAGCCAAGCATCTGGGAGATACCTTCGCTGACCTGCGTGCGCTCGTCGCCGAGGCCTTGCACGCGCTTGCCCCGCTGACGCCTGCGCAGTTCGAGGGCAGCGAGAAGCGCGAGGTGACCGTCCATCCCGGCACGCCGTACGAGGGCCACTTCAGCGGCGAAAAATACCTCCTGCACTACGCCATGCCGCAGTTCTTCTTCCACTTGACCACGGCCTATGCGCTGCTGCGCCATGCCGGGGTCGCGATTGGCAAGCGCGACTTCCTCGGCAAGTTCTGAGCGGAACGTGCCGCGCTGCCGGCCGGCAGCGCCTGGTTCAACCCGTCGCCGATGCGGCCACGCAGCGGCCCAGGCGTTCGCCGACGCGCACGGCTTGATCCGGCTGCAACGCATCGAGCACGGCGGCGTCGCCCGGCAGCAGCACGATGACCGTGGAACCCATGTTGAAACGCGCCATCTCGGCGAAGCGCTCAAGCACGACCTCGCCGCTGCCGAACGATTTGCGCCGTATCGCGTGTGCATACGGTGGGATCACCAGCCCGTCCCATACAGTGGCGACCGAGGACACCAGCATGGCCCCGACCATCACCACGGCAAACGGGCCTTGTGCTCCCTCGAAGTGGCACACCAGGCGCTCGTTGCGGGCAAACAGGCGAGGGATCCCCTCCACCGCAAATGGTGCCACGCTGAAAATCCGCCCCGGCACGTGCACGGTTTCGCGCAGCGTGCCGTCCAGTGGCATGTGCACGCGGTGGTAGTCGCGCGGGGACAGGTAGATGGTGACGAAGGTGCCGGCCCGATAGGGTTCGGCTGCCGCCTGGTCGCCGCCGAGCAGCTCGACGACGCTGTAGTCCTGGCCCTTGGCCTGGAACACGCGGCCCTCGACGATCGCCCCGGCCTGGCTGATGCGGCCGTCCGCCGGGGACAGCAGCGACTGCGCATCGGGATCGGCCCGGCGCGCCTCCCGCCGCAACCTGCGGGTAAAGAAGGCATTGAAGTGCTGGTATGCCAGCGCGTCGGGCTGCAGCGCCTCGCTCATGTCGACCTGGTAGCGGCGCACCACCGTGCCGATCAGCCAGTTCTTCCACGGCGCGAAGGTCCAGCGCGTGGCGTGATAGACCAGCCGGGACAGCGCGCGATGGGGCAGGATGTATTGCAACGGCAGGCGGATGCTCATCGGCGGAGTATACGGAACGGCCGGGCCCGGCCGGCGCCGGTCGTATACTCGGCGACCGCCTGCCCGCCATCGGAGCGACCGTGACCGCAGAACTCGCCTCCATCATCGATTTCATCCGCTATGCGGCGAGCCGCTTTGCCGCTGCCGGCCTTACCTTCGGGCACAGCCACGACAATCCGATCGACGAAGCGGCGCACTTGGTCCTGGGCAGTCTGCATCTGCCGCCCGACCTGCCGCCTGCGTACGCCGCGGGCAAGCTGGTCCAGGCCGAGCGCACCAGGATCCTTGAACTGATCGAGCGGCGCGTCGCTGAACGCGTGCCGGTGGCCTACCTGGTCGGCGAAACCTGGTTTGCCGGGCTCAAGTTCAAGAGCGACCGCCGGGCACTGGTCCCACGCTCGCCAATCGCCGAGTTGATTGAATCAGGCTTCACGCCATGGCTGGACGATCGCCCGGTGGAGACTGCGCTGGACTTGTGCACGGGCTCGGGATGCATTGGCATCGCCATGGCGGCGTACAACCCCAACTGGCGGGTGGAGCTGGCCGACATCGACGCCGATGCGCTCGCGCTGGCGGGCGAGAACATCGAGCGGCACCAGCTTGGCGACCGCGTCGAGACCATCCGTTCGGACCTGTTTGCCAGCCTGCACGGGCGCCGCTACAACCTGATCGTCAGCAACCCGCCGTACGTCACCGGCGCCGAGTACGCGGCGCTGCCGGCCGAGTACGCGCACGAACCAAAGCGTGGCCTGGTGGCCGGCGAGGACGGCCTCGATCTCTGCCTGCGCATCCTGGATGACGCCGCCGATCATCTCACCGGACATGGCCTGCTGATCGTCGAGGTGGGCGAGAGCGAGCGGGCACTTGGCGACCTGCTGCCCGAGTTGCCGCTGGTGTGGCTTGAATTCAAGGTCGGCGCCATGGGTGTGTTTGCCGTGGAGCGGGCCGATCTGCTGGAGCACGCCGCGGCCATCCATGCCGCGGCGGCCGGACGTCCAAACCGGTGACGAGGTTGTTGCCTGCAACGGGTTCTCGTTAAGCTGTGCCAGTCATCCCGGGCGATCGCATTCGTGTCCAGCAACTCCTTCGGCAAGCTGTTTACGGTCACCACCTTTGGCGAGAGCCACGGCCCGGCCATCGGTTGTGTGGTCGATGGCTGCCCGCCCGGCCTGGCCCTGGCTCCGGAAGAATTCAAGCCCGACCTGGTCCGCCGTTCCACCGGACGCAGCCGCTATACCTCGCAGCGCCATGAGGCGGACGAGGTTGAGATCCTTTCCGGTGTCTACGAAGGCCGGACCACCGGTACGCCGATCGCCCTGCTGATCCGCAACACCAACCAGCGCAGCCGCGACTACGAGCGCATCGCGCAGACATTCCGGCCGGGGCACGCCGACTACACCTATTGGCAGAAATACGGCATCCGCGACCCCCGGGGCGGCGGCCGGGCCTCGGCGCGCGAGACCACGATGCGCGTCGCGGCCGGGGTCATCGCCAAGAAGTGGCTGGCCGAGCGCCATGGCGTGCGTGTGCGCGGCTACTTGGCTCAGCTGGGCGACATTATTCCGGAGGGTTTCGACTGGGATGCAGTGGAGGCCAATCCTTTTTTCTGGCCGCATGCGGCACAGGTGCCCGCGCTGGAAGAGCGCATCAACCAGTTGCGCAAGGCGGGCGATTCGGTGGGCGCGCGGGTCAACGTAGTTGCGGACGGCATCCCACCAGGCTGGGGCGAGCCCGTATACGGCAAGCTGGACGGTGAATTGGCGGCGGCGCTGATGTCGATCAACGCCGTGAAGGGCGTGGAGATCGGTGACGGTTTTGCGGCCGTGGCCCAGCACGGCAGCGAGCATCGCGACGAGATGCTCGTGGACGGCTTTGCCTCCAACCATGCCGGGGGGATCCTCGGTGGCATCAGCAGCGGTCAGGACTTGCGTGTCTCGATGGCGCTGAAGCCGACCTCGAGCATCCTCGTCCCGGGCCACAGCGTGGACCTGGCCGGCGAGCCGACCGAGGTCGTCACCAAGGGGCGGCACGACCCCTGCGTGGGCATCCGCGCCACGCCGATCGCCGAAGCCATGGTGGCCCTGGTTTTGATCGACCAGGCCCTGCGCCATCGCGCGCAGTGCGGCGACGTTGGCGTGGTGAGTCCGCGCATTCCCTCCAGACCGGTGGCCTGATCCCATGCCAGGATCGCCCATGGACCGGCCCCGGTTGTGGATTTCACGCCCCACCTATGCGGATGTGGTGGCGCCCCTGTACGACTGGTTCGAGGTGGAGGCCGAACCCGAGGAGATGGTGTTCTCCCAGGCCCAACTGGCGGCGAAGCTGGCGCCGGTGGATGCCGCGATCATCGGCATGAAGGAGCATGTGGGGGCGGCCGAAATCGCCCGCGCGCCGCGCCTGCGCATGTTGGCGAACCTCAGCGTCGGCTACGACAACCTCGACCTCGAGGCGTTGACCGCGGCGCATATCGTCGCCAGCAACACGGCCGGCGCGCTCGATGACAGTGTTGCCGACTATACCTGGGCGCTGTTGCTCGGCGCTGCCCGCCGCGTCGGCGCGGCCGAGCGCTGGGTGCGGGCGGGCGCGTGGAAGGAAACGAAATTCAAGGCCTGGCTGGGCGCCGATGTGCACGGCCGCACGCTCGGGATACTCGGCATGGGACGCATCGGCCGGGCGGTGGCGCGACGCGCGGCCGGATTCGACATGCCGGTGCTCTACCACAACCGTTCGCAGCTGCCGCCAGCCGTGGAACAGGCCTGCAACGCGCGTTACGTGGACAAGCCCGGGTTGCTGCGCCAGTCGGATTTCCTGGTGCTGCTGGTGCCCTTGACCGCGGCCAGCCGGCACGCGATCGGAGCTGCCGAGCTGGCGCAGATGAAACCAGGCGCGGTGCTGGTGAACGTGGCGCGCGGGGGCGTGGTGGACGATGCCGCCTTGGCCCGGGCGCTGGCCAGCGGGCGACTCGCGGCCGCGGCGCTGGATGTTTTCGAGGGGGAGCCCGCAATCAATCCGGGCCTGCTGGCGTGCGAGAATGCGCTGCTCAGCCCGCATATCGCCAGTGCCAGCCATGACGCGCGGCGAGCCATGACGGCGTTGGCGGTCGACAACGTGATGGCCTGCTTCGGGCATGGGCCGCATGCCGGCAAGCCGCCGAACATCCTCAATCCGGCCGTGCTGTCGGCCGATACATTGGTCTCCACCCACCCTTGAAACACCTGGCCGGTCCATGAGCAAAAAGAGTACCTACAAGGTGGCCATGGTTGGCGCGACCGGGGCGGTCGGCGAGACCTTGCTTGCCATCCTGGCCGAGCGCAGCTTCCCCGTAAGCGAACTCGTGGCCTTGGCCAGTGAGCGTTCGGCCGGTGACACGGTGCACTTCGGACGGCGTGGGGTGACCGTTCGCGACCTCGCGACCTACGAGTTTGCCGGCGTGGACATCGCGTTTTTTTCCGCCGGCGGCGCGGTCAGTCGCGAACATGCGCCGCGGGCGATCGCGGCGGGCGCCGTGGTGATCGACAATACCTCGGAGTTCCGCTACCAGGATGATGTCCCGCTGGTGGTGAGCGAGGTGAACCCCCACGCGCTGGCCGATTATGCCGGGCGCGGCATCGTCGCCAACCCGAATTGCTCCACCATGCAGATGCTGGTGGCGCTGGCGCCGATCCATCGCGCGGTCGGCATCGAGCGCATCAATGTGGCGACCTATCAATCCGTGTCCGGGGCGGGGCGCTCCGGTATGGAGGAACTGGGCAAGCAGACTGCGTCGCTGCTGAATTTCCAGGGTGCGCAGCCGCGCACGAAATTCCCGGCGCAAATCGCCTTTAATGTCATTCCACAAATCGATGATTTTGAAGCAAATGGTTACACGCGAGAAGAAATGAAGCTGGTGTGGGAGACGCGCAAGATCCTCGAGGACGAGTCCATCCGGGTAAACCCGACGGCGGTGCGCGTGCCGGTGTTCTACGGCCACGCCGAAGCCGTGCACATCGAGACCCGGGACCCCATCAGCGTGGAGGCCGCGCGCGAGCTGCTGCGCCAGGCACCAGGCGTGGTGTTGATGGACGAGCGCAAGCCGGGTGGCTATCCGACTCCTGTCGGCGAGGCGGCCGGGCATGACGCGGTGTTCGTGGGCCGCTTGCGTGCGGACATTTCGCACGATCGCGGCCTGGATCTCTGGGTGGTGGCGGACAACATCCGCAAGGGCGCCGCGCTCAATGCCGTGCAGATTGCCGAATTGCTGATCGAGGACTACCTGTGATGCACGGACGCCTGGCACCGCTCCTGGCTGGCCTGTTCCTGGCCACGGTCACGGCAGGTGCCGCAGCTCAGGCACCAGGCCACGCCGGGGCCGGGGCCGCCACGACGGCTGCCAAGGCTGCCAAGGCACCAGCCGCCGCGCGCGGCGGCCATGTGCCGCAACCTTCGATTGGGCGACTGCAGCAGGCGGTTTCGGCCGCTGAAGCCAGGCGCCAGGAAATCCAGCGCCGTCTGAGCGAGCAGGACCGCGAGATCCAGGCCTTGCGCCGCCAGCTGCAGGGCACCGGTAATCCCGAATCCACACGGTTGCATTGAACTTGGACGCAAGACCTCATAACGCACTTCACCTATTGGCTGCAGGTATTGTTGATTGGGGCACTTCTAATTAAAGTGACCACTCGATTGGGATGGTTGCCGCATTGCGGCAACCCCACGAATGGCGCCATGACGGCGTCCGGGGGATACACGATGAATCGTTTGTTCAAGTTGCCGCTGCTGATCGCCTTGACGCTGTGCAGCACACAACTGCTGGCCGTGGATTTTGGCCAAGTTCGGGTCCTGTCCAATCTTGGCCAGCCACTCCTCGCGGAAATCCCCTTGCGTGGCGCGAGTCCGGCTGAATTGGAGAACTTGACGGCCAGCCTGGCCTCGCCCGGCGAATACGAGCGTGCCGGCATCGTTGGCGGCCGCACGTCGGTGCCCTTGAGCTTCAGTGTCGTTGCCGGCCACGGGGGCGGGCATGTCATCCGCATCTCCAGCAGCGTGCCGGTGGACGACCCCTATCTCGACCTACTGGTGGACGTGAACACGGCCGCCGGCAAGAGCCTGCACGAATTTGCCATACTGCTCGACCCGCCCAGCGCCAACGCGGCCCCGATTGCCCGCGCGCAAGAGCCTGCACCCGCACCTACCGCTGCTGCCGCCCCCGCTACACCCCGGGCTGCGCCAGCCGCGCAGCCAGCCGCGACCACGACGGCGGCCGCTCCAGCGCCTGCAAGCAAGGCCTCAGGAGCCGTGGTCAAGGGCATGTATGGGCCGGTCGAGCGTGGCCAGACCTTGTCTGGGATCGCCCAGCAGACCCTGCCGGCCGGAGTGGACATCAACCAGATGCTGTTGGCACTCAAGCAGGCCAACCCGGATGCGTTCTATCGCGACAACATCAATACCTTGAAGGCTGGCGCCGTGCTGCGCGTGCCCAGCGCCGCCGATGCCGAGGCCATGACCGTGGTTGCGGCGATTGCCGAAGTCCGCCGCCAGAATGGTGAATGGAGTTCGGGCGACGTCGGCGCGCCGGCAGCGGTGGCCAACGCGGCAACCCGCTCGTCCTCCTCGGGCACGACCGCGGCCAGTGCCGCCAACAGCGGTGACCGGCTGGCCTTGCTGGCG
Organism: Rhodanobacter sp.; assembly: GCA_035571995.1. Classification (GTDB taxonomy): domain Bacteria; phylum Pseudomonadota; class Gammaproteobacteria; order Xanthomonadales; family Rhodanobacteraceae; genus Rhodanobacter. The sequence continues at coordinate 11,773 of DATNBK010000026.1, read as the reverse complement.
GCGAAGGATACGGGCAAGTCCAGTGCCGGCGGCAATGCCGCCGGCGAGTCCGCAGCCGAGGTTCGCAGGAACCTGCTGCAGGCGCAAGAAAGCCTGGCCAGTGAACGGCAGCAAGTCGCCGACCTGCAGGCCCATGTGAAGCAACTCGACGACGTCAATCGCAAGAGTGAGCGCCTGCTATCGCTGAAGGACAACGAGATTGCCGAATTGCAGGCAAAGCTGGAGGCGGCGCGCAAGGCGGGCTTTGCGTCGTCGGCCCCGGCATCCACCAACACGGCGGCGTCGACTGCGGCGGCCGCCTTGGCCACGGCGCAATCGGCGGCACGCGCCCTGCCTGCGGAGGCTCCGGTTGCCGCGGCTTCGAGCCCCGCTGCCGCGCTGGCCGCCGCGGGCAGCGCCGGCGTGGCCGCCTCGGCATCGAGTGTCGCCACAGGCGCCAACGCTTCGCCTGCACCAGTCTCCGGGGCCAAGCCCATCCCGGCTCCTGCTGCAGCGAAACCAGCCGCACCGGAGCAGCCCTGGTACATGCAAACCTGGGCCTGGATTGCCGGTATCGGCGTCGTCGTGCTGCTCATCCTGGGAGGTCTGCTCGGTCGCCAGGGCAAGCGTCCGGTGTCACCCGCCGCGAAGACCGCACCCTCGCTTGCCGACAGTTTTGGCGCCGACGCGGCAGGCGAACCGTTGGCCGACGATGTCGACCATGGCGAACTGCTGGACCAGCTCGCCGAGCATCCGGATGACCTTGGGCTGCACCTGCAATTGGTGACGCTGTACTACTCGCGCCGCGATGTCGAGCACTTCGAGGCGGCGGCAGAGGCGATGTATGCCCACATCACCGATCCGCAGCAGGACGAATGGCAGGACGTGGTCCACATGGGGGAAGACCTCGTACCCGAACACCCGTTGTTCTCGCATCAGGTGCAGCCGCCGAGCATGCCGGCACATGCGGCGCTGGGGGATTTCAACATCGACGACTACGCCGATGCCCAAGCCGACGCCGACCCGACCGTGGTGGCTCCCGCCATGGGGGCGCCGGAATTTGACGAGGCCCCGACCGGTTACCCGGCTGCCGATGTGCCGCTGGAATTTGGTGACACGGATGCGCCGACCGGCTTGCACGCCGTTTCGGACCGGCTCGACGTCAGCCCGGACGGACCGGTCGTCGGGACAGCGGCGACAGCCGACACAGACATCCCTCTGGATACCGTGGAGACCGCGTCCGCGCCGGAAATCGATGGCGTGGACGACCAGTTGGGCGAGTTCAACGATGACCCGATAGATACCAAGCTCGACCTGGCCCGCGCCTATCTCGACATGGGCGACGAAGAGGGCGCGCGGGCCATGTTGGATGAGGTCCTGAAGGAAGGCAGCCAAATGCAGAAGGATGTCGCCACCGGCTTGCTGGGCGACCTGCGGGCCTGAGCGGCAAGCGTATCCGGTGCGCAGTGGGAGGGTGGCGCTGCTAAAGTTGCCGCTTTTCCCCGCAGCAACTTTTCATGCGTATCGCCTTGGGTATTGAGTACGACGGCACCGATTACCTCGGCTGGCAGCGCCTGGTCGAGGGAGCCAGCGTACAGGCGGTGGTCGAGCGGGCCCTGTCCCGGGTCGCCGCGCATCCCGTGGCCGTGCGTTGTGCAGGTCGCACCGACACCGGCGTACATGCCCAGTGCCAGGTCGTGCATTTCGATACCGAGGCGCAGCGCGACATGTACGGCTGGGTGCTGGGCGCGTGTTCCAACCTGCCGACCAGCGTTGCCGTGTTGTGGGCGCAGCCGGTGGCGCCGGATTTCCATGCACGCTTTGCCGCCCGCAGCCGCCGCTACCGCTACCGCATCCTCAACCGGCCCGTGCGCGCGGCGCTGGATGCGCGCTGGGTGACCTGGGAGCGCCTGCCGCTGGATGCGTCGGCGATGCACGCGGCGCTGCAGGCGCTGTTGGGCGCGCATGATTTCACCGCGTTCCGTGCGCTGTCGTGCCAGGCCAAGCACCCTCTGCGCAACGTGCTTGCGGCCAGCGTGCGCCGCGAAGGCGAGCAGGTGCTGGTGGACATCGAGGCCAACGGCTTCCTGCACCACATGGTGCGCAACATCGTCGGATCGCTGCTCCTGGTTGGTCGTGGCGAGCAGGCGATACCCTGGCTGGGCGAATTGCTGGCCGGCCGCAACCGACAGGTGGCGGGGCCGACCGCGCCTTCCACTGGACTGACCTTCATCGGCCCGCGCTACGAGCAGCGCTGGGGACTGCCCGCCGAGGTGACGATGTGACCCGCATCAAGTGTTGCGGGGTGACCCGCAGCGAGGATGCCGTGCTGGCCGCGAACCTCGGTGCCGACGCGGTCGGGATGGTATTTGCCGCGCGCAGCCCGCGTCGCGTCAGCGTGGCCCGTGCGCGGGAAATCGTCCGGTCGTTGCCGCCGTTCGTGGTCAGCGTCGCCTTGTTCATGGACGACGAGGAATCGCTGGTGCGGGACGTAATGGACACCGTGTGGCCTTCGCTGTTGCAGTTCCATGGCCAGGAAAACGATGCCTGGTGCGCGCAGTTTGGCCATCCATTCGTGAAGGCCGTGGCCATGGGCGAAGGTGTCGCGGCGCTGGCACGGCTGGAGGCGTATCCGCACGCCGCCGCCCTCCTGCTGGACGGACATGGCCGCAACGAGCCAGGCGGCACGGGGCGACGCTTCGATTGGTCGCTGGTGCCGCGGGGCATGGCGCAGCCGCTCATCCTTGCCGGCGGCCTGAATGCGGCCAACGTCGCTGCCGGAATCCACGCGCTGCACCCCTGGGCGGTCGACGTGTCGAGCGCGGTCGAACAGGCGCCGGGTATCAAGGATGCGGACAAACTGGCGGCCTTCATCCGGGCCGTGCGGGCTGCCGACCAGGCCTGAGCACGGGCGCGGCATGGGCGGTGCGGTCGTGGCTGACCGGCCTGGGCCGGGAGGCCGGGTGCGATGCGGTATGCGTGCCGGCGATTGCCTATGCCGCTAACATGGTGGGTCACGCGCGTCGTGCGCGATGAGGGTGCTTGCGGCCGGGAATGGCCTCGGCGTCCCGCAACTAACCGCAAGCTGGCCTTGGTCGACCCGACGACATGAGTGAGATAGTGGATTTCAACGCGTATCCGGATTCGCATGGCCGCTTTGGCGCCTACGGCGGCAGCTACGTCGCCGAGACGCTCATGGCGCCCCTGGCCGAGCTGACCGAAGCGTATCTACGCTGCCGCCGGGATCCGGCCTTCATCGCCGAACTGGATCGCGACCTGAAGCATTACGTCGGCCGGCCCAGCCCGATCTATCACGCCGAGCGCTTATCGCGGCACGTGGGCGGTGCGCAGATCCTGTTCAAGCGGGAGGACTTGAACCACACGGGCGCGCACAAGATCAACAACACCGTCGGCCAGGCGCTGGTGGCGAGGCGCATGGGCAAACCACGCATCATTGCCGAGACCGGCGCCGGCCAGCACGGTGTGGCCAGCGCCACGGTGGCTGCCCGCCTGGGTTTGCAGTGCGCCGTGTACATGGGCGAGGTGGACATCGAGCGGCAGAAGATGAACGTGTACCGGATGAAGCTGCTGGGCGCGGAGGTGATCCCGGTGCGCTCGGGCTCGCGGACCTTGAAGGATGCGCTCAACGAGGCCTTGCGGGATTGGGTTACTAACGTCGCCGACACCTTTTACATGATCGGCACGGTGGCCGGTCCGCATCCGTATCCGCTCATGGTGCGCGATTTCAATGCCGTGGTCGGGCGCGAGGCGCGGGGGCAGATGCTGGAGGAGTTCGGGCGCCTCCCGGACGTCCTGACCGCCTGCGTCGGCGGCGGGTCGAATGCCATTGGCCTGTTCCATGCGTTCCTCAACGATGCTGCGGTGCGTATGGTTGGCGCCGAAGCGGCCGGCGAGGGGCTGGCCACGGGGCACCACGCCGCATCTCTGGCTGCCGGGCGCCCCGGCATCCTGCACGGCAACCGTACCTATGTGCTGTGCGACGACAATGGCCAGATCACCGAGACCCACTCGGTTTCCGCCGGCCTGGATTATCCGGGCGTGGGCCCGGAGCACGCGTTCCTGAAGGACGTCGGCCGCGCCGAGTACGTCGGGGTGACGGACGAGGAAGCCTTGGCGGCATTCCATCTGCTGTGTCGGCAGGAGGGCATCCTGGCGGCACTGGAATCCAGCCATGCGGTGGCCCAGGCCATCAAGCTGGCGCGGGAGTACCCACAAGATGCGCTGATCCTGTGCAACCTGTCAGGACGCGGGGACAAGGACGTGCACACCATCGCGGCCCGTGAGCAGGTTGCCATATGAGTCGCATCGACGAGCGCTTTGCCACGTTGGCCGCCGCATCGCGCACCGGCTTGATCCCGTTCATCACCGCGGGGGATCCGGCGCCGGAGCACATGGTGGCGCTCATGCATGCGCTGGTCGACGCCGGTGCCGACCTGATCGAGCTGGGCGTGCCGTTCTCCGATCCGATGGCGGACGGCGCCATCATCCAGCACGCCAGCGAGCGTGCCATTGCCAAGGGCGTGGGCTTGGGCGAGGTACTGGGCTGGGTCGGGGAGTTCCGGCGTCGCGATGCCGCCACCCCCATCGTGCTGATGGGCTATTTGAACCCGCTGGAGATACATGGCTACGCGCGGTTTGCGCAGGAGGCGGTGACCGCAGGGGTGGATGGGGTCCTGGTGGTCGATTGCCCGCTGGAGGAAGCGGCAGTGTTGCAGCCATTGCGTGCTGCCGGCCTGCAGCAGATCCTCTTGGCTGCACCGACCACGGCCGCGGCGCGCATGGGTCCGCTGGGCAAGGCGGTCGAGGGCTTCCTGTATTATGTTTCCGTCGCGGGTACGACCGGCAACCGGCATATGAGTGCGGATGACGTCGCCGTCCATGTCGCGCAACTGCGGCAATACACCGACAAGCCTTTGGCCGTCGGGTTTGGTATCAGGGATGCCGCCGGGGCCAAGGCGGTTGCCCGCTTTGCCGATGCCGTGGTGATAGGCAGCGCGCTGGTGGATACCCTGGCTGGCGCCACGGCGGCCGACGTCATTGCCTCGCGCGCCCGGGAGTTCCTGGCGCCGATACGGACGGCGCTCGATACGCCATGAAGCGGGCATTGCGACATGCTTCCATGGCAGACGCCGCGTCCCGGCGCAGGCCCGGGTTCGCTGGTCGCAGGCCGGTCCGACAACTGTGCAACTGAAGTGGAGCGCGATGTGAACTGGTTGCAGAAGATCATGAATCCGGCGGGACGCGTTCCGCAGTCGCACGTGAGCAAGGGTTCGGTGCCGGAGGGCGTGTGGGGTAAGTGCGATGGCTGCGCCGCCATGCTTTACCGGCCCGAGCTCGAGCGCAACCTCATGGTCTGCCCGAAATGCGGCCACCACCATGCGCTGGCGGCCCGGGCCCGCCTGGGCGCGCTACTGGACGAAGGCACGGGCGAGGAGCTGTGGGCCGGCATGGAGCCCGTCGACCCGCTCAAATTCCGCGACAGCAAGAAGTACCGCGACCGCATCGTGGCGGCGCAGAAGAAGACCGGCACCAAGGATGCGCTGATGGTGATGGCCGGCGAGCTGAAAGGGCGTCCGCTGGTTGCCGCAGCTTTCGAGTTTGGCTATATGGGCGGCTCCATGGGGTCGGTGGTGGGCGAGAAATTCACGCGCGCCGCGGAACGGGCGCTTGCCACGCACAGCGCGCTGGTGTGTTTCTCCGCCACCGGCGGCGCCCGCATGCAGGAAGCGCTGTTTTCGCTGATGCAGATGGCCAAGACTTCGGCCGCATTGGCCAAGCTGCGCGATGCCGGCGTGCCCTACATCAGCGTCCTGACCAACCCGACCACGGGCGGCGTCTCGGCCAGCCTGGCCATGCTGGGCGATATCAATATCGGTGAACCGCGGGCGCTGATCGGCTTTGCCGGGCCGCGCGTCATCGAGCAAACCGTGCGCGAGACCTTGCCCGAAGGCTTCCAGCGCTCCGAGTTCCTGCTCGAGCACGGTGCCCTCGACCTCATCGTCGACCGCCGTGAAATGCGCGACAAGCTTGCCGAGCTGCTCGGCATCCTCATGCGCGAGCCCCGCGCAGCCTGATTGGATTGCACGGTCGCCGACGGCGCTTGTCACGGGTCGGTCGATTGCGGTGCGCAGTTGCCACGTCAGGCCGTCACCAAGGTGCCCTGGTGATAGACGGCTTGCCAACTCCCTTCAACCCGGCGCCAGATTGTTGCGCGCCGGCTGCGCCTGCCAGCCTGGTCCAGCAGGTAGGTGACCAGATAAAGGTTGTCGGCCAGGCGCTGGCAGCGAAAATCGGTCACCACCAGCCGTTCGATGATCGTTTCGCGGTGACGCTGTTCCAGCGTGTCGAGCACGAAGTCGCGGCTGTAGACCGCGCCCGATGCCCCGGTTTCCCAATAGTCCGCGGCGACCATGCGTTCGAAGTCTTCGCGCCGGGTGCCGAATTCAGCACGATGGAAAATGGGTTCGCGGGCGGCCAGCTCCCTGGCCGCGTCATGCAGATCATGGAATTCGATGGTCATGAGCTTGGTCCGGGCGATGGCAGGGATCGGCTAAAATTAGCGCAATGCCAATGCAGTTGAAGAACCGATGACCGTACGCACCCGCTTTGCCCCCAGTCCAACCGGATTCCTGCACATTGGTGGCGCGCGCACGGCGCTGTATTGCTGGCTGGAGGCCCGCCGTCGCGGCGGCGAATTCCTGCTGCGCATCGAGGATACCGACCGCGAGCGTTCAACCGATGCCGCGGTGCAGGCGATCCTCGACGCCATGCAGTGGCTGGGGCTGACGGCGGACAAGGCGCCGATCTACCAGACCCAGCGCCTGGCCCGTTACCAGCAGGTGGCGAACGAACTGGTGGCTGCCGGCAAGGCGTATTACGCCTATGAAAGCCGCGGGGAGATCGAGGCCATGCGCGAGGCGGCCATGGCTGCCGGCGAGAAGCCGCGCTACAACGGCTATTACCGCGACCGAGACGAACCCTGGCGCGATGACCCCAACCGGGTCATCCGCTTCAAGACACCGCACGAAGGCTCGGTGGTCTTCGACGACCGCATCAAGGGACGGGTCGAGTGGGCCAATGCCGAGCTGGACGACCTGGTGATCTTCCGCTCGGATGGCTGGCCTACCTACAACTTCGCCGTAGTCGTCGACGACAGCGACATGGGTATCACGGAGGTGATCCGTGGCGATGACCATGTGAACAATACGCCGCGGCAGATCAATATCTACGAAGCGCTCGGCGCGGGGATCCCCGAATTTGCGCACTTGCCGATGATCCTCGACAAGGACGGCAAGAAGCTCTCCAAGCGGACCAGTGCCGTGGGGGTGATGGAGTATCGGGAGCAGGGCTTCCTGCCGCACGCGTTGTTGAATTACCTGGTGCGCCTCGGCTGGTCGCATGGCGACCAGGAGATTTTCTCTTTGCAGGAGATGGTGGCGCTGTTTGACATTGGCGACGTCAACAAGACCGCCTCGCGTTTCGACATGGAGAAGCTGGCGTGGATCAACCAGCACTACCTGAAGTCCGATGATCCTCAGGCCCTGGTCCCCGAATTCGAGTGGCACCTGCGGCGGGCAGGCGTTGATACCGCCGGCGGCCCGGCACCAGTGGACGTGCTCGTCGCCTTGCGCGAGCGCGTACATACGTTCGTGGAGATGGTCGAGCGCGCCCGAATCTGGTACGCGCCCATCGCACAATGGGACGACAAGGCCGTGGCCAAGCATCTGCGCAATGTAAATGCGGCGCCGATCCTGCGGGAGCTGAAAACCCAGCTGGCTGTGCTGGCCACGTGGTCGCCGGCGGCAATCCACGACGTGGTGGCGGAGGTGGCCACCCAGCTCGGCCTGGGCATGGGCAAGGTGGCGCAGCCCTTGCGCGTGGCCATGACGGGCACCCAGGTGTCGCCCTCGATCGAGGATACCGTCTATCTGGCCGGGCAAGCCCGGGCCTTGCAGCGGATCGACGACGCCATGGCGTTGACAACGGGCGCGTGACCAACTGCTGATGGGCGGCTGCCGGCCCTTTGGTGACGCTTTCCATGCATGAGCTGCTGGCACGTGCCATGGCCGGGGTGGACCCGTCTTCTCCCGGCGCGTTCTGGCAGATATATGCACACTTGCTGGCCTTGGTGCCATGGGAGGTGCTGTGGTGGTGGAACCTCGCCTTTGCCCTGGTCGGCGCGCTGCTGGGCTACTGGCGCGGGAGCTGGCGCCGCGGCTTGGCCTGGGGACTCGTGCTCGGACCAATCGGCTGGCTGGTGACGGTTTTCAGGCCGGCGGCGGCGCATCGCCTGCCGCCGCCGTTGCCGCGCTCGGGCCCGGGGAGGCGGGGGCGGCCCGGTGTATAGTTGCGCCGAGGTGCATGCCGTGAGCCACGATATCTTTCCCATTCCCCCCGCGCATCGACCGCACGCACGTGATGCGCAAGGCTTCGTCCGCACCGTCAAGCGGGTCAGCAAGGAACGCGGCCTGCGCCTGACGCCGCTGCGTACTGAGGTGCTCAAGCTGGTGGCCGAGGCCGACAAGCCGGTCAAGGCCTATGACCTGCTCGACCTGTTGCGTGAGAAACACGGCAATGCGGCGCCGCCCACGGTTTACCGGGCCCTGGATTTCCTGCTCGAGAACCATTTCATCCACAAGCTCGAGTCGATCAACGCTTTCGTGTCCTGCCACCATCCGGCAGAGGCACACCAGGTACCGTTCCTGATCTGCGACACCTGCTCCAGCGCGCAGGAGGTCTGCGATGATCGCGTCGCCGAACTGATCGAAGCCCAGGCCATGGCGCTCGGCTTCCGCCCGCAGGTGCAGACCCTGGAAGTGCACGGCGTGTGCAAACGCTGCCTAAGGGCTTCCTGAACCGCTTGCCAGTGGTTTCCACGAGCTTCCAACTCCTGCCGTATGGGGATGGTTCTCTGTTATAATGTAACGCAAGCACGGTTCGGAACGACGCGTGATGGCACAGGCTTGCTATGTGGATTCAGGGAAAAACCGCCACTCCCATGCGTGGCGGCTCGCGGACCGCGTGGGTACCGGCGCGTCGTTGCTGTGCGCCATCCATTGCGCGGCGCTGCCCTTCGTGCTGGTGATGCTGCCGGTCATCGGTCTGGGCTTTCTCGCCAATGACCGTTTCGAAATCGGTTTCGTCGTGCTGGCCTCGGTGCTGGCCATGGTCGTGCTCACCCGGGGCTTTCGACGTCACCAGGAGCCCCTGCCGTTGATGCTGGCCGCGCTCGGCATTGCCTTGCTGGTGCTCGGGGTCAGCGACGTGGTCAGCCATTCGCTGCTTGTGCACAGTGGATTGGTGACGGTTGGCGGACTGTCGTTGGCAACTGCGCATTTCTGCAATTCGCGTAGCTGCCGGAGGTTGGCGGAGCCGGGCCTCCCGGATGCGCGATGTGCGCACTGATGCCGCCACGCTCGTGGTGATTGTGTAACCCCGGCCCGCGTCCCTAGCATTGAGCCATGAACACCACCTCGCTGGCGCCAACCGGCCACATGCACATGCACGATCATGCTGCGCATGGAGGGCACGCGCGTAGCCGCCGATTGGCCTGGGCGTTTGTCCTGACCAGCGTGATGCTGGTGGTGGAAGTGGTCGGTGGCGTCTGGTCCGGTTCACTGGCCTTGCTGGCCGATGCCGGCCACATGCTGGTCGATGCCATGGCGTTGCTGCTGGCCTTTGTCGGTGCCTGGGTTGCCCTGCGCCCGGCCGACACGCGGCGCAGCTACGGCTATGGGCGCATGGAGGTGCTGGCCGGGTTCGTCAATGCGCTGATCCAACTGGCGCTGGTCGCCTGGATCATCTATGAGGCGGTGACGCGCCTGCGGCACCCGCATGCCATCCTGCCCGGCGTCATGCTGGTGGTGGCCGCGATCGGTTTGCTGGTGAACGTGTTCGTGTTGTGGATGCTGCATGGACATGCCGAGGACGACGTCAACATGGCGGGTGCCGTGTTGCACGTGGTGGGCGACTTGCTGGGCTCCCTGGCGGCCGTGCTCGCCGCGTTGGCGATTGCGCTGTTCGGCTGGTTGTGGGCGGACCCGGCGCTTTCCATCCTCGTGGCCTTGCTGATCGCCAACAGTGCCTGGCGCCTGTTGCGCCGCTCCGCGCATATCCTGCTGGAAGGTGTGCCTGACGGCATGGACAGTGCCGAGGTGGAGCGTGCCCTGCGCGAGGCGGATGGCTCCATTTGCGGCGTCCATCACCTGCACGTGTGGCAACTCGCGTCCGGTTCGCGCATGGCGACGCTGCACCTGCAATTGGACCCTGCGGCCGAGCCGGAACGGGCCATGTTGTCCGTTAGGGAAACCCTGCAACAACGTTTCGACATTGGGCATGTGACGGTGCAGATCGATGCCCAAGGCTGTCCAGATGAGGACCATGCCTGTGGCGGGGGTGAGGTTCCCTAGCTGGGCAACGGAGCGGGCATGGCGCTTTCGGTGGCCGCTGTTATGATCTGGAACTGTCATCTCAACACCTCAGGGAGTCTCCATGGGCAAGGGCGATCGCAAGACCTTCCGCGGCAAGACCTATCGCGGCAGTTATGGCAAGACGCGGCCCCATGCCGCCGCGCCGGCGACGGCGGGTGGGGGAGGCACGGTGGTCAGGCCGGCAGTACGCAAGAGTGCAGCGCCCAAGTCGACAGCCAAGGCAGCCGCGCCGGCCGCCGCAGCCAAGAGCGTCGCCCCAAAGGCGGCTGCGGCCAGAACCGCCAAGCCAAAGAGCACGGCCGCGAAACCGGCGACCCCACGCAGCACGGCAAAGAAGCCTGCTGCCAAGCCGGACTCGGAGTGAGCTTCGGGACCGTCGAATAAAAAAAGCCCCGCCTTGCGGGGCTTTTTTTCACCTGGCGTCCCGCGCTGCAGGACGGGTGGCCAGCTCAGTTGACGTGGTTGAATTCGGGCATGGCCTCGAACAATTGCCCGCTACGCCAAGTAGCCGCCTGCGGGTGGGTGTATTCGACCTTGCCGCCGACGATCGTGTACAGGACTCGGGTGCGCAGGATATGGTCGGCCGGCATGGTCAGCAGGTTGCCGGAAAACACGGTGATATCGGCGAGCTTGCCCGGGGTCAGCGAGCCCAACTGATGGTCCTCGTAGATCGCGTAGGCGTTGTTCCAGGTATAGGAGCGCAACTCCTGCTCGCGCGTCTTGACCTGGGCCGGGAAGAATGTCTTGCCCTGACCGTACGCGCGGGTCACGCCACAGTAGAAGCTGGGGATGGGGTTGGTGTCCTCGACCGGGGTGTCGGTACCGTCGAGGATCATGGCGCCGCTCTCGATCAGCGCGTGCCACATGTAGGCCCCGGTACGCGCCCGTTCTTCGCCCAGGCGCGGAACCACCATCGGCGCGTCGGAGCAGGCGTGGATCGATTGCATGGAAGCAATCACGCCAAGCTGGGCGAGCCGGGGCAGGTCCTCGGGCAACAGGTGCTGGGCGTGCTCGATGCGCCAGCGCAGGGCGGGCGCCGCAGGGTCCTCATCGAAGATCTTCTGGAAGAGGTCCAGGGTTTCGTGGTTGGCGCGATCGCCAATCGCGTGCACTGACACCTGGAAGCCGTCGCGCGCCGCGATCCTTGCCATCTGCGCAATGTCAGTCATGGGCACGACGCTCTTGCCGGTGATTTCCGGCGCGTCGCTGTAGGGTTTGGTGAACCATGCGCTGCGCGTGCCCAACGCGCCGTCCGAGGTCACCTCGCCGATGCCGCGCACGGTGAAGTGGTTGTCGGCATAGCCGATGGTGCGGTATTTGGCCAGGTTGGCATCGAGCGAGGC
>DATNBK010000025.1:0-2419 GCA_035571995.1 Rhodanobacter sp. | reverse complement strand
CAGTTGCAGACGCCACGCCTGTCGCTGCTGCCCGAGCGCAACCGCATCGCGACGGCGCTGGATCTGACGCTGTCGGGGCAGCTCCTGAGCGATGTCTATTCCGGCACCATCGCGATGGATTACAGCCTGCGCTTCGAGCCGGGTGACAACACCATTCGCATGACCGACGTGCAGGTCACCCGCCTGAACCTGGACGGCGTGCCGCCGGCTTATCAGGACGTGGTCCAGCGCTACGCGCCGCGCTTGGCCGAGCAATTGTTCGATGGTTTCCCGCTGCACCGCATCAGCGCCGCCGACATGGCCCGGGCCAACGGCCTGGGTTACGGGCTCGGCGGCTTCAAGGTCGTGCCCGGAGGCTTGCAGGTGACGCTCGATCCCAAGCCCGTGGATTCCGTCCAATAATCCGGATATAGCAACCCAGGAGCCGCGCCATGAATGCCCGAATCCCGCCATCTACTTTGAACCCCGCCGATGTGCTGGCGCAGGTCAGCGCCCAATGGGACAACGATCTGGTGGGGCAGCTCACCGACTACATCCAGATCCCGGCCAAATCGCCCAGCTTCGACCCCGACTGGGCCCGGCACGAGTACCTCGAGACCGTGATGCGCAATGCCGCCACCTGGGTGCAGGCGCAACGGGTCGCGGGCCTGACGCTCGAAGTCGTGCGGCTGCCCGGGCGCACCCCGGTGCTGTTCTTCGAAATTGCCGCGACCCGGCCCGCATCGCCGCAAACCGTACTGATGTATGGCCACCTGGACAAACAGCCCGAATTCACCGGCTGGCGCGGCGATCTCGGCCCCTGGACGCCCCGGTACGAAGATGGCAAGCTGTTCGGACGCGGCGGCGCCGACGACGGCTACGCGGTGTACGCCAGCATCGCCGCGGTGCAGGCGCTGAAAGCGCAGAACGTGCCGCACCCGCGCATCGTCGGGCTGATCGAGACCTGCGAGGAGTCGGGCTCGTACGATCTGCTGCCCTACGTCGATGCGCTGCGCCCGCGCATCGGTACCATCGATCTGGTGATCTGCCTGGATTCCGGCGCCGGCAACTACGACCAGCTCTGGCTCACCACCAGCCTGCGCGGCCTGGCCAGCGGCACTTTGAAGGTGGAAATCCTCACCGAGGGCGTGCACTCGGGCGACGCTTCTGGCCTGGTGCCATCGAGCTTTCGCATCATGCGCCAGGTGCTGGATCGGCTGGAAGACAGTGCTACCGGCCGCCTGTTGCCCGCGAGTTTTCACTGCGAAGTGCCCGCGGACCGGCAGGCGCAGGCGCGCGCCACGGCGGCGATCCTGGGCGACGAGGTCTACCGGCGCTTTCCGTGGGCTCATTACGATTGCGCCGGCGCCACCTCGTTCGCGCTGCCTACCACCACCGAGCCAGTGCAGGCGCTCTTGAACCGGACCTGGTCGCCCACGCTCAGCGTGACCGGTGCCGAGGGCCTGCCCGCGCTGCAGGACGCGGGCAACGTGCTGCGGCCCTACACCGCGTTCAAACTCTCGCTGCGTCTGCCGCCGCTGGTGGATGCGGCGCGCGCGGTGCAGCGGCTCAAGACCTTGCTGGAAGACAACGCGCCGTACCAGGCCAGGGTGACCTTCGAGCCCGGCGGCAGCGCCACCGGCTGGAACGCGCCGGCCACGGCACCGTGGTTCGAGCGCGCGCTGAACGAGGCCTCGCAGGCGCATTTCGGCGCGCCCTGCGGCTACATTGGCCAGGGCGGCACGATTCCGCTGATGGGCATGCTGTCCAAAGGCTTCCCGAAGGCGCAGATGATGGTCTGTGGCGTGCTTGGCCCCGCGAGCAACGCGCACGGTCCGAATGAATTCCTGCACGTGCCCTATGCCAAGAAGCTGACGGCCGCGGTCGCGCAGGTCGTGGCGAGCCTGCCGTGAGCGCGCCTGTAGCAGACGCTGCGCACTGCGCGACCAGTGCCACGCTGTCGACCTTCACTGCGGGCGACGGCGAAAACCTGGCCCTGTATGACTGGCCGCCGCATGCCGGCCCGCATCCGCGCGGCGTGGTGTTGCTGGTGCATGGCCTGGGCGAGCACATGGGCCGCTACGAGAACCTGGCGCGGCGCCTGGGCAGCTGGGGCTTCGAGGTGCGCGGTTATGACCAATATGGCCACGGTGAATCGGGGGGGCCGCGCGGCGGCCTGAGCTCCGCCACGCGCCTGATGGACGATCTGGGCGATCTCGTGGACGACACCCGGGCGCGCCTGAGCCGGCGCAAGATGTCGGCAACGCGGCTGATCCTGCTGGGCCACAGTCTGGGCGGCCTGGTGGCCGCGCGCTTCGTCTCGCTCCAGCAGCGGCCGGTGGACGCGCTGGTGCTGTCGTCACCCGCGCTGGACGTCGGGCTCAGCGGCTTTCAGAAGTTCCTGGTCGCCACGCTGCCCAAACTGGTCCCGAATCTGCGC
>DATNBK010000024.1:0-3054 GCA_035571995.1 Rhodanobacter sp. | reverse complement strand
CGCGCGCTGAAGGCACTGCGCGAGCGCTTCCATGGAGAACCCTGAGCTCATGTCCGAGTTGCCATCGCATGAGGCATTGATCGGCCGTCTCGGCACCGGGTTGGTGCCGGTGCGTCGGTTGTTGCCGCCGTGGCTGCGCACCGTCGGCTGGCTGCTGCTGGTGATGGCGATCGCGGTCGCGCTACTGATGCACTACGGCGACGCCGGCATGCTGAGGCGTCTGGGTGGTGCGCCGGATCTGGCGTGGGCGGCGCTCGGGGCTGTGATCACCGCGATCAGCGCGGCCTGGGTGGCGTTTTCGCTGGGTGTGCCGGGCTGGCGCGCGAGCTGGGCCTGGGTGCCGCTGCCCGGAGCCCTGCTGTGGATCGGCGCCAGTGGACTGGGTTGCCTGCGCACCTGGCTGGCACCGAACACCAGCATCGCCACCCTGCATCAATCCGCGGATTGCCTGGTCTTCATCATCAGCTTCTCGGTGCCGCTGTCGCTGCTGCTGATCCTGATGCTGCGCCGCGCCTGCCCGCTGCGCCCGGTGCTGACGGCCGTGATGATCGGCCTGGCCAGCGCGGCGGCTTCGGCGAGCCTGCTGGAAATCTGCCACGCCTACGATTCGGCGGCCACCGACCTGCTGACCCATGCGCTGGCCGTGGCAGTGGTGGTCGGGGTCAATGCCGCGATGGGTGGTCGCTTGCTGTCGAAAACATAGGTTCATGTCGTTGCGGAAGCTCGCTGGCGAGCGATGCTTTTTCGGGGGTCAGGTGCGAGCGGCACATGACTCAAGCGCAGGCGCTGTTTTCCATCATTCCTGCGAAGGCGGGAACTCGGCGATGCCAGCCATTTGCAGGCCGAACCAAGCTCCTGGTTCCTGCGTGCGGCTGCGCTGCGCTGCGGTGGATGCTATCTTGCGGGTCTGCTCCGGCTCGACGGCCGGGAACGCCTGGGGTCTGCGGAGGCATGGCAAAGCCCGATTTCTTCGAGGAGCTGAAGCGCCGTCACGTCTATCGTGTGGCGATCGCCTATGCGATTGCCGGCTGGTTGCTGGTGCAGGTCGCCACCCAGGTTTTCCCGTTCTTCCATATTCCCGATTGGTCGGTGCGCCTGATCGTGCTGCTGGTGGTGATCGGTTTTCCGATTGCGGTGATCCTGGCCTGGGTGTTCGAGATGACGCCCGAAGGCATCCGCCGCACCGAACCGGCGGGTTCCATGGAGGCGCGATCGGAAGTGGCGACGCACCAGATCGGCCGCAAGCTCAACGCTCTCATCATCGCCGCGCTTGGGCTGGCGGTGGTGGTGCTGGCGTGGCGGCAATTCGTGTACCGACCGGCGCCTGTGGCATCCACAGCGTCGGCGGACACGCTGGCAATCGCCGCCACGAAATCCTCCGCGGATGTTCCTGCGGCCGCCACCACAGCTAGATTCGCTCCGCCGGCTGACACGCTGGTGGTACTGCCGTTCGCCAACCTTGGTGGCGACGCCGCGCAAAATTACTTCAGCGACGGCATCACCGAGGAACTGACCAACGTGCTGGGCCAGAACAGCGCGCTGCGGGTGATCGCCTGGGACACCGCTTCGAAATTCCGCGACAGCACACAATCGGCGACTCTCGTCGGCCAGGCGTTGAATGTCGCCAACCTGCTGCACGGCAGCATCCGCCGCGAAGGCGACCAGGTGCGTGTGACCGCCGAACTGGTCGATACCACCACCGGTTATCAGGTGTGGTCGCAGCATTACGACGACACGTTCAAGAACATCTTCGCCGTGCAGGATCACATCTCGCAGGCCATCGCTGCGGCGCTGAAGGTCAAGCTCGCCGCCACACATGCCACGCAGGCCGTCGATCCACAGGCGCACGATCTGGTGCTGAAAGGGCTGGCGTCCATGAATAGTCGCGCGGCCGCCGACTTCGAGGCTGCGCGCAAGGATTTCGAACAGGCCATCGCGCTGGACCCGAGCTACGCTGCGGCGCATGCCGGACTGGCGCGGGCGTTATACGACCTGACCCAGTATTCCACCCTGACCTTGCAGGAAGTCCTGCCCAGAGTACGCGCGGAAGCCGGCAAGGCGCTGGCACTGGATCCGGACAACGTCGATGCGATCATTGCGCTGGCCAACGCCGACTCGTCCGAAGGACACAAGGTCAAGGCCATAGCCGGTTACGAACGCGCGCTCCGGATCGACCCCAGCAATGCGACCGCTCACCTGGATTACGCGGTCATGCTGCCGCTCAAGCAGGCCTTGGCGGAGAATCTGAAAGCGGTGCAACTGGATCCGCAAAACGCCACTGCGCAAAACAATCTGGCCAACCAGTATCTGAATCTTGGCGAGTACCCGCAGGCATTGCCGGCTTCGCAGGCCGCACTGCGGCTGGCGCCCCACAGCGCCGATACCGCGTTCAACCTCGCCATGAACTACGCGTTGTTGCATCGCGATCAAGACGCGGTGCATGCCTTCGAGCTGATCCAGCCGGCCACGCTACTGGATCAGCAACTGGCCGCGGCCGGCAAGCTCGCCTACCAGTCCTTGCTGGAACCGAAACTGCGCGCGCGGGCACGGGCGGCGGCGGATGAGCTGCACCAGCAGGCCAACCTCGACCCGCTTTCCCTGTACGACCTGATGCAGGTTTATCTGGTGCTGGACGACAAGGACGTGGCGCTGGATCTGCTCGAAAAATCATGCGACCCCTCGCCGCAAAGCTGCGCCGACTTCGCTACCAACCCGACGTACTTGTCGCTGCGCGGCGATCCGCGCTTCCAGGCGTTGGCGAAGCGGTACAACACCAATGTGACGCAGTGACGAGCCGCGGGGAAACCGAGACAACATCGCGCGGCAGCTGCAGGGCGGGCAATGTCCGCCGGCTTCTGCTTTGCCCCACGCAGAGCGGCGGACAGTGCCCACCCTGCAGAACAGCGCGGGCGTTCAGTCGCGGAAATTGTCGAACTGCAGCGGCAGCTCGACGTCGGACTTGCGCAGCACGGCCATCGCCTCCTGCAGGTCGTCGCGCTTCTTGCCGGTGACGCGCAGCTTGTCGCCGTTGATCTGCGCCTCGACCTTGAGCTT
>DATNBK010000023.1:0-3775 GCA_035571995.1 Rhodanobacter sp. | reverse complement strand
CTCCAAAAGCGAAGCCGTTTTCGAGGCCACCAAGCTCGGCTTGTTGCGCACGCACGGCTGAGCGGGGACGCGGCGCGCCAGCCACTACCATGCGCGCATGACGATTCGCCGTGTTCGTGTTATTGCGGGGCTGGTGCTGCTGTGGCTGGGACTGGCTTGGGGCGCGGGCGCCGCGACGCTGGCGTTGCGCGAGGCCAATGCCAGCATCACCGTGAACGGGGTGACCACGCAAGCGAATGTGGCACTGCCCTACAACTGGGACCGCATGCATCGCGGCCAGCCCGGCAGCGCCACGTTCGATATCGCCTTTTCGCTGGCAGAGCAGCCGGCCGATCCCTATGAGGTTTATTTTGTGCGGCTCGGCAACGCCTACGAGGTGTCGCTGAACGGGACCATGCTCGAGCGCAACGGCGACCTGCAGGCCTTCAACAGCGATGACTACAGCCAGGTGCCGCGCACTATGGCGCTGCCGCCGCAACTGCTGCAAAAAGACAACCTGCTGCACATTCGCATCCGGGCCGACACCGGACGCCGTGGCGGCATCCCCGCCGTGGTGGTGGGACCCGACTACGAGGTGGATGCGCTGTACAACGCCGAGTACCGCTGGCGCGTGACCGGCTCCGAGGTCGTGGTGATCCTGAGCCTGCTGGTGGGCAGCATGGCGCTGGCGTTGTGGTTTACCCAAACCGATCCGACCGAGTCGGGGCACCTGCGGCGCGATCCCCTGTATCTGTTTGCGGGCCTGGCCGAACTCTGCTGGGCCTTGCGCGTGGCCATGGTCCTGATCGAGCAGCCGCCGCTGCCGTGGACCCTGTGGGGGCCGCTCAGTGCCGTGGCCCTGGGCGGGTGGGTCTGCTTCATGATGGCTTTTTGCTGCATCGCGGCGGGCTGGGCGCGGCATCGCCGCGCGCCCCTGTTCCTGCGCTCGCTTTGGGCGGTGCTGGCGGCTGGCGGCGTGGCGGCGTTTGCCACGTACGCCTGGCATCTGCCGTGGCTGCTGACGGTGTGGTACGGACTGCTGGTGGCCATCACGGTGCCGTTTGGCATTTTGTTTTGCTCGGCCACCGTGCGGCATCCCACTGCCATGCGCGTGCCCGTGGCGCTCGCGCTGGTACTGAACATCGCGATCGGGCTGCGCGACTGGGTGGTGTTCCGCTTTACCGACTCATTTGGCAGCAACACGCTGACGCGCTACTCCTCGGTGGTGTTCGGCCTGACGCTGGGCTACATCGTGCTGACGCGCTTTCGCGATGTCAGCGTGCAGGCGCGCGACCTGCTGGCCAATCTGGCGAGCAGGGTGTCGCAAAAAGAGCTGGAACTGGCGCAGAGCTACGCGCAGGTCGAGCAGCTGGCGCGCCAGCAGGAGCGCACCACCGAGCGCACGCGCATCCTGCGCGACATGCACGACGGTGTGGGCTCGCACATCAGTGCCGCGATCCGCCAGCTGCAATCGGGCAAGGCCAGCCACGACGAGGTGCTGCTGACGCTGCGCGACTCGCTGGATCAGCTCAAGCTGTCCATCGACGCGATGAACCTGCCGCCCGGCGACGTCACGGCCCTGCTGGCGAATTTGCGCTACCGGCTCGAGCCGCGCTTTGCGGCCTCGGACATCGAGCTGCAATGGGATGTGGAGCTGCTCGAACCCGTGGCGAGGCTGGACGCCGGCGCCATGCGCCAGCTGCAGTTCATGGTGTTCGAGGCGCTGTCCAATGTGTTGCAGCACGCGCACGCGAGCCGGCTGCGCATCGACGCGCGCCAGCTGGACGGCGGCGTGCAGCTGCGCATCATCGACAACGGCGCGGGCTTTGACGCGGCGGCGCCGCTGCGCAAGGGCCTGCTGTCGATGCACGAGCGCGCCGCTGCGATTGGCGCGACCTTGGCACTGGAGAGCAGACCCGGGCACACGGTGGTGGAAATCCGGCTGGCCTGAAGCGGATTCGCCGGGCACGGGATAATCACGCCATGGCCGTGGTATTTGAGAAACCTTCCCTGTGGCAACGCGCCCGCCCGATGTTCGAGGGGTTCGACGGGCCGCTCGCGTTCGCCGTGTTCCTGCTCGCCTGCGCCGGCCTGGTCACCATGTATTCGTCGGGCTATGACGACGGCGCGCGCTTTTACGACCAGTGCCGCAACATGCTGATCGCCGGCGTCATCATGTTCGTGGTCGCGCAGATTCCGCCGCAGCGGCTCGCGACGTGGGCGGTGCCGCTGTACACGCTCGGCGTCGCACTGCTGATCGCTGTGGCCGTGTTCGGCGTCACCAAGAAGGGCGCGCGGCGCTGGCTGAACGTGGGTATCACGATCCAGCCCAGCGAAATCCTCAAGATCGCCATGCCGCTGATGTTGGCCTGGTGGTTCCAGAAACGCGAGGGGCAGCTGCGCCCGCTGGACTTTCTGGTGGCGGCGATCCTGCTGGGAACGCCCGCCGCGCTGATCGTGCGCCAGCCCGATCTGGGCACGGCGCTGCTGGTGGTGACGGCGGGTCTCGCGGTGATCTTCTTCGCCGGGCTGAGCTGGAAACTGATTCTGCCGCCGGTGCTGCTCGGCCTGGCCGCGATCACGCTGGTGCTGGCGTTCCAGTCGCGGCTGTGCGCGGACGGTGTGCGCTGGCCGGTGCTGCACGACTACCAGCAGCAGCGCATTTGCACGCTGCTCGACCCCAGCCGCGATCCGCTGGGCAAGGGGTTTCACATCCTGCAGGGCATGATCGCGATCGGCTCGGGCGGCGTCTGGGGCAAGGGCTTCATGCAGGGCACCCAGGCGCACCTGGACTTCGTGCCCGAGGCCACCACCGATTTCATTTTTGCGGCCTATTCCGAGGAATTCGGGCTGGTGGGCAACCTGCTGCTGATCGCGGGCTTCATCTTCCTGGTGCTGCGCGGGCTGATGATCGCGCTGGCGGCGCCCACGCTGTTCTCGCGCCTGCTGGCGGGCAGCGTGACCTTCATCTTTTTCACCTATGCGTTCGTCAACATGGGCATGGTCAGCGGCATCTTGCCGGTGGTAGGGGTACCGCTGCCGTTCATCAGTTATGGCGGCACCGCGATGGTGACGCTGGGCCTGGGCATCGGCATCCTCATGTCCATCGCCAAATCGAAACGGCTGGTGCAGTCATGAGCGAATCCGACCACAGGACGCCGGTCGGCATCATTGGCGTCGGCAACATGGGGGGCGGCATGGCGGCCAATCTGCTGGCGCAGGGCTGGCCGGTTCAGGTGCGTGATCTGGATTCGCGCAAGGAGCAGGATCTCTGGAAAATGGGGGCCGTAGCCCATGCCAGTCCTGAACAGCTTGCTATGCATTGCGTAGTCACCATCGTCTGCGTGGTGGATGCCGCGCAGACCCGCGAGGTGCTGTTTGGGCACCAGGGCGCCGCGCCCGCGATGCGCCCGGGACACGCGGTGCTGCTGTGCCCGACGATCGCGCCGCAGGATGTGGAGGAATTTGCCGGCGAACTGGCGGCGCGCAACATCCACGCCATCGATGCCCCCATGTCGGGCGGCCCGGTGCGCGCGTGCGACGGCTCCATGAGCCTGATGGTCGCGTGCGCCGACGCGGTGTTCGAACAGCACCGCGCCTTGTTGCAGGCGCTGTCCGCCAAGCTGTTTCGCATCAGCCAGCGCCCGGGCGATGGCGCGCGCACCAAGCTGGTCAACAACCTGCTGGCCGGCATCAACCTGGTCGGCGCGGCCGAGGCGCTGGCGCTGGCCGCTCGCATGGGGCTGGATCTGGGCACCACGCTGGATGTGATCGAGCAGTCCAGCGGGCAGAGCTG
>DATNBK010000022.1:0-3539 GCA_035571995.1 Rhodanobacter sp. | reverse complement strand
CAGCGCAGCGCCGAGCTGGCGGCGGCGCTGCGCCGGCAACGCGAGGAGACCGCGGACGCCCACCGCAAGGTGAACGAACGGGGGATTCAATACCAGGCCGAGCTTGCCAGGCGCGAGGAGGCGCGGCGCCAGCAGGCTTTGCGGGTCAAGGCGAGCTACCGGCTGGGGCCCGACCAGACCTGTGCGGGCCACATCGTCATCAACCACCGCGCCTCGAGCTACACGCAGGCGCTGGGCAAGGACGGACGGCCGATTGCCTGCACCGGAAGTATCGCTGCCCAACCGCTGCGCTAGCGGCGAGCGGCGTCCGCGCAGTGCGCAAGGTGGAATGTCGGGCTGCCACGGCATGCCGCGTCCCTTGCCGGTGGGCGCCATGCGATCGATCCCGCCCAGACGTTCCTCGCGCCGCGCTGAGTCATGCGCCGGCGCGCTGTCGACCGGATGTCATTTGCCCGTTCCATTCCCGGTCGCGGCGGCGCTGCGCTCGATCCAGCGGTTCACCTTCTGGTCGAGGATGGCCAGCGGCATGCTGCCGCCCAGAAGCACCTGGTCGTGGAACGCGCGTATGTCGAAGCGCGGCCCGAGCGCCTTCGATGCCTTGGCCCGCAAGGCCTCGATGTCGAGCTGGCCGACCTTGTAGGACAGGGCCTGCCCCGGATAGGCCACGTAGCGCTCGACCTCGACCGCGGCCTGCTCATGGGTCATCGACGAGTGCGCCATCATCCACTCGATGCCCTGCTCGGTCGTCCAGCCCATGGCGTGGATGCCGGTGTCGATCACCAGGCGGTTGGCGCGCAGGATCATGTCCGTGAGGTAGCCATAGTATTGCCAGGGGTCGTCATACACGCCGAGCTCCTTGCCCAGCGTTTCGCAATACAGCGCCCAGCCCTCGCCATACGCGTTGAAGAAGCCCAGGCGCCGGAATGCCGGCAGGCCGGGGATTTCCTGGGCCAGCGATGTCTGCAAATGGTGGCCTGGGTAAGTCTCGTGCAATGTCGTCGGCATGACGATGAACTTGTCGGTGATGCCGGGGGCGTACGGGTTGATCCACAGGATGCCGGGCCGCGAGCCGTCCGCAGCCGGCGCCTGGTATTCGCCATT
The DNA here is from genome assembly GCA_035571995.1 of Rhodanobacter sp. Lineage (GTDB taxonomy): Bacteria > Pseudomonadota > Gammaproteobacteria > Xanthomonadales > Rhodanobacteraceae > Rhodanobacter. The sequence continues at coordinate 2,438 of DATNBK010000022.1, read as the reverse complement.
GCCGCGATAGGTCTTGGCGGAGGCTTCCGGTATCGGCCGGATTTCCAGCTTCGCCTTCGGCATCGCGTTGAAGAGCCGCGGCAGGGTCGGCAGGATGCGCGCCAAGGCCGCCTGGTAAGCCGGCACCACGTCCTTGGGGTCCTGGAAATGCAGCGCCTTGTCCGTGCGGACGTGCGCCAGGAACTGCGCCAGCGTGCCGTGGAACCCCACGGTTTCGAGGACGCCCTCCATCTCGTCCGTGATCTTGCGGACTTCCTCCAGGCCCAGCGCATGGATTTGGGCGGGCGTCATTTCCGTCGTGGTGTGGGCACGGATGTCGTATGCATACAGCGCGGCGCCGCCCGGCAGCACGCCCAGGCCCGGCTTCGCGCTGGCGTGCGGCAGGTAGTCGTCATGCATGTACGTATAGAGCTTGCGGTAGGCAGGTTCGATCACGTCGGCGATTTTTGCCGCATAGGCCTTGCCCAGGCGTTGCCGATCCGCAGCCGGGATGGCGGCCGGAAATTTGGCGATGGGTTGCCAGAACACGGCCTTCTCCGGCGGCAGTCCGAAGTACTGCTGGAGCTGGGGCAGGACGCGTTCAACCACGATGCGCGGCAGCACCACGCCCTTGGCCACGCCTTCCTGCATGCGCTTGATGGCGTCGTCCGTCCAGCGCGCGTAGTCGTCCGCGAGCTGCAGCGCGCGGTCGTAATCCGCCACCGTCTTGAAGTTGTAGGTACCCGACCCCGACTGGTCGAGCGCGAAACTCATGTGCCGACCGGTGAACTGGTTGATCGGCAGCATGCGGGCGGTCGCGTAGACACCGGTGCCGTAATAGGAAAGTTTTTGAACCAGCTCGTAGCGCAGCATCTCGTAGCTGATGCGCTCCTGTTCGGGCAGCGGGGTCGGATCGAATTTCAGCAGCGCGGACTGGTAGCGCTGCAGCATCGCGGTGGCATCACGCTCCCAGGAGTCCTCCAGGACGTCGCCAGTCCGCGCCTTGAGGGCAGACCAATCCCGCCAATAATCCGCATACAACTGGGCCAGTTGTCCCTGTTCGTCCGAGGCCGTCGCAGCCGGCGCAGCCACGGCCGGTGTGCCCGTGGCCACGAGCGCAAGCCCCAAGAGCGCGGGCAGAAGAAGTGCGCGAAACAAGATCGTCATGGTTCTCCCCTGCTGCTTGGTCTGGGATGGCGGCCGCCATGCTGCATACCCATGGTCATCTGCGGCTGCGGTACCTGGCAGGTCATCATCCACGACGCCGCCCTCGCCCACAACCGCTGCCGTTCAGTCGCCCATCCCGGCGGGGATGGCGGGTAGCGCATTCGGCGCACTGGATACCGGACCATGGCGCAGCAAGGCCTGCCTTGCCTGCTGCCATTCGCGCGACGGCAGGTCGACCAGCGGCGTGGGCTTGCCGCCGACCAAGGCGGCAATCGCCACGCCGTCGCGATAGAGCACACGCGAGCCGGCCAGTGCCGGCACCTTGTCGCCGGCCAGCACGGTGCCGACCAGGTTCAGTGGATCGCTGCCGCTGATGCAGATCATCTCGCCGTCGTCCGCGCGTGAGCGCGCGGCGCGCAGCGGCGCGATGGCTTCCGGCAGGGCAAATTGCTCGCCGACCAGGCCCTCGACGAAACGGCCGCCGCGAATCTCGCCACGCGCCTCCAACCGGTGGTAGACGCGCAACAGGTCGCGCCACGGCGGCAGCCACGACGCCTCGCGCTCCAGCAATTTCCAGAACACCACGCCGTAGCGGCGCAGCAGGGTGCGGGCGATGTGTTCGATCGCCTCGGGGCCGGGCTTGCCATCGGTCGCCGCGATGCCGCGCACCAAGGCCCAGCGTCCCGCGTCCTCGATGCCGTTGAACTGGTGGCGACGCATGCGCCGGTGCCGGCCACTGTCGCGCTTCGCCGCAGGCAAGAGCAGGGCGCGCAGGCCGGCAAAGCTGTCCGCGCTTATGCGGCCGGCGGCAACCAGCTCGCCCAGGGCATCTTCCAGTTCGGTATGCAGCAGATGGGCAGCGGACATCAACTCGTCGAAGAACAACGCGCCCTGCCCGCGCAAGGCATCGGCCACGGCCTGGGCGCGCGAGGACAGTTGGCTGTCCTGCGGATCGCCGGCGGCCACGGACGTCCAGACGCCCATCTCGCGCCGTGGCAACAGAACGATGGGCGTACTGCGGACCGGTCCGCCACCACCGCCATTGCCGGCGCGCAAGCGGCTCCAGCCGACGCGCCCGGCGCGGCAGAGTTCGTCCAGCCAATGGATCGCGTAGTCATGGATGCGCGCCGGCAGGAGCTCGCTTTCCCAGGCGCCGGCTGCCGCCTCGTAGCCTTCCAATTGCGCCAGCGTGGTGACCAGCGCATCCGGCCCGCTGAGTTGCGCCGCCGCCGAGACGTGTTGCCAGTCGAACAGGAAGCGCATCAGCGCGCGCCGGCTGACCGGCTCGATCT
>DATNBK010000021.1:0-2377 GCA_035571995.1 Rhodanobacter sp. | reverse complement strand
GAAGAATGATATCAATACGATAGCGCCCGCCGCGACTGCACGCACTGGGGCGATCGAGGTGCGGGTGCCGGACATCGGCGACTTCAAAGACGTTGCCGTGATCGAAGTCATGGTCAAGGCCGGCGACACCGTCAAGATGGAGCAGTCGCTAATCACGGTCGAGTCCGACAAGGCCTCGATGGAGATCCCGTCCTCGGCCGCCGGTGTCATCCGGGAACTCAAGGTCAAGCTCGGCGACAAGGTGAATGTCGGCGACTTGCTGGCGATCGTCGAGGGGCAGGCTGTGGTGGCGCTCGCGCCGGCGCCTGCGGCTTTAGCACCGGCACCGGCCGTCACTGTTGCGAGTGCCACACCTGCTGCACCCGTCGTCGCAGCGTCCGTTCCCGCCGCCGTACCGGCCCACGATCCAACGGCACCGCAGGGCCATCTGCCGCATGCCTCGCCCTCGGTGCGCAAGTTCGCGCGCGAGCTGGGTGTGCCGCTGGCCGAGATCAAGGGCAGCGGCCCGAAGGGCCGAATCACGCAGGATGACGTGCAAAGCTTCACCCGCTCCGTGATGGCCGGTGCGGCGCAGGCGCAGGCGGTCCGCGCGCCGGCCGGCAGCGATGGCGCCGCGCTGGGGCTGATTCCATGGCCCAAGGTGGACTTCACCAAGTTCGGCGCGGTAGAGCGCAAGGAACTCTCGCGCATCAAGAAGCTCAGTGGTGCCAACCTGCACCGCAACTGGGTGATGATTCCGCACGTCACGAACAACGACGAGGCCGACATCACCGAGCTCGAGGCGTTCCGCGTCGCCACCAACAAGGAGAACGAGAAGTCGGGCGTGAAGGTCACGATGCTGGCCTTCGTGATCAAGGCCGTGGTGGCTGCGCTGAAGAAGTTCCCCGATTTCAACGCGAGCCTGGATGGTGACGCGCTGGTCTACAAACAGTACTTCAACATCGGTTTCGCGGCCGACACGCCGAACGGACTTGTGGTGCCGGTGCTCAAGGATGCCGACAAGAAGGGCATCCTGCAGATTAGCGCTGAGATGGGCGAACTCGCCAAGAAGGCGCGCGAGGGCAAGCTGGGCTCGGCCGACATGCAGGGCGGGTGTATCTCGATCTCGTCGCTGGGCGGGATTGGCGGCACGCATTTCACGCCGATCATCAACGCGCCCGAGGTGGCCATCCTGGGGTTGTCCAAGAGCCAGATGAAGCCGGTGTGGGACGGCAAGCAGTTCGTGCCGCGCCTGGTGCTGCCGCTGTCGCTGTCGTACGACCACCGCGTGATCGACGGCGCCGCGGCCTCGCGCTTCAATGCCTACCTCGGCCAGGTGCTGGCCGATTTCCGCCGGATCCTTCTGTGACCACCGTGGTGGTGGCAAAAAACGCGGGGCGGGCGGCGACGGCCGGCGCGCCGGAAGGTTTCAGAATCAAATCGAAGCAATAAGACAGGAGAGGCAACCATGGCACTGCTGGAAATCAAGGTTCCCGATATTGGCGATTTCGCGGACGTCGCGGTGATCGAGCTGCTGGTCAAGCCCGGCGACACCATCAGGCCGGAGCAGAGCCTGATCACGGTGGAGAGCGACAAAGCCTCCATGGAGATTCCCGCGTCGCATGGCGGCGTGGTGAAGGAGCTCAAGGTCAAGCTGGGCGACAAGGTGAAAGAAGGATCGGTGGTGTTGCTGCTTGAAGTCGAAGCGGCAGGTGCAATCGCCCCGGTTTCTGCATCAAAACAGGCTGTAGCCAAGTTTGCTACTTCACCTGCTGCTACACAAAACGGAGTATCACCGGCGCCTGCCGCCACCAGTTTCGTCGGCACCGCCGATCTGGACTGTGACGTGCTGGTGCTCGGCGCCGGCCCCGGCGGCTACTCGGCTGCGTTCCGTGCCGCCGATCTCGGCCTCAAGGTCGTGCTGGTGGAGCGCTACGCCACGCTCGGCGGCGTCTGCCTCAACGTGGGCTGCATCCCGTCCAAGGCGCTGCTGCACGTGGCCTCCGTGATGGACGAAGTCAGCCACTTCGAGGCGCTGGGCGTGAGCTTCGGCAAGCCGGTGGTGAACTTGGAGAAGCTGCGCGCCCACAAGGACAAGGTCGTCGGCAAGCTGACCGGCGGGCTCGCGGCCATGGCCAAGATGCGCAAGGTGACCACGGTGCGTGGCTACGGCTCCTTTGTGGGCGCCACCCACGTGCAGGTCGAAGAGACCGCGGGTGGCAGCCATGAAAAAACCGGCAAGACACAGACCATCGCGTTCAAGAACTGCATCATCGCGGCCGGCTCGCAGGCGGTGCATCTGCCATTCATGCCGCAAGACCCGCGCGTGGTCGATTCAACGGGCGCGTTGAACCTCAAGGAAGTACCCAAACGCATGCTGATCCTGGGCGGCGGCATC
>DATNBK010000020.1:0-2946 GCA_035571995.1 Rhodanobacter sp. | reverse complement strand
CGTCGACCTGCGCGACGCACCGCGGCGCATCTACCGCATGCACGAGACCATCCCGGTCCAGCCCGGCCCGTTGACCCTGTATTACCCGAAGTGGCCCTTGCCGGACCATGCGCCGGATGGCGCGATTGCCAACATTGCCGGTCTGGTCATCACGGCCAGCGGGCGCCAGTTGCCTTGGCGGCGCGACGTGGACGACATGTTCACGTTGCACCTGGAGGTGCCGGCGGGTGTCGATCACATCGAGCTTGCGTTCCAATACCTGTCGCCCGGCGACGGCGTCTGGTACGGCTACGAGGTCTGGTCCACGCCCCACCTGGTCGACCTGGATCCGACCCAGGTGGCGTTCTATCCGGCCGGCTATTTCACCCGGCGCATCCAGATCGAGCCCAGCTTTACCCTACCGAGTGGCTGGCAGTACGCCACCGCGCTGGAACCGGCGGGCCAGTCCGGCAATGTGGTGCATTTCAAGCCGCTGAGCTTCAACAATTTCATCGATTCGCCCTTGATTGCCGGGGAATACTTCAAGCGCGTCGACCTCGCGCCCGGCGCGCAGGTTCCAGTGCACCTGGATATCGTCGGCGACAGCGCGGCCAGCGTGGCGATCAGCGACGACCAGGTGGCCAGGTTCCGCAACCTGGTGACCCAGTTGCACGCCTTGTTCAAGTCGCACCACTACGACCACTACGACTTGCTACTGACCGTGTCCGACCACGTCGACGGCACCGGGCTCGAGCACCACCAGTCCAGCCTCGACATGACGTCCGCGGACTTCCTCACCGACGCCGATGCGTTCGTGGCCGACGCCACGCTGCTGCCGCACGAATTCACCCACTCGTGGAACGGCAAGTTCCGGCGCCCCGCGGACATGTGGACGCCAACCTTCAACGAGGTCCAACCCGCCGACATGGTGTGGGCCTACGAAGGCTTGACCGAGTACTGGTCGGGCGTGCTGGCGGTGCGCTCCGGCCTGCTGAGCGCAGCGCAGTACCGCGAGGCGTTGGCGGCGACGACGGCCGCCATGGCCCATCGCACCGGGCGGCGCTGGCGCTCGCTGCAGGACACGGCTGACAGCGCGCAACTGCTGTATTTCAACGGCAACCAGTGGACCAACTACCGCCGGGTCACGGACTTCTATCCGGAAGGCGAGCTCCTGTGGCTGGATGTCGACACCAGGATCCGCGAACTCAGCCACGACCGGCACTCGCTGGATGATTTCGCCAAGGCGTTCTATGACATGGACGACGGCAGCCATGTCACCCGCACCTATACCTTCGACGAGCTGGTCGGCGCCCTCAACAAAGTGCAGGCATACGACTGGGCAAGCTTCCTGCGCAGCCGGCTGGACTACACCGGCGACACACTCCCGGAACACGGCGTGGAGCGCGGCGGCTGGAAGCTGGCGTACACCGCGCAGCCTTCCGACTACACGCGGGCCGTGGCCCACGCGCACCACAGCATCGACCTGGCGTATTCGCTTGGCGCCACCTTCACCAGCGACGGCAAGGTGCGTGACGTGCAATGGGATGGCCCGGCCTATGCGGCGGGCCTGGTGCCGGGAATGAAGGTCATTGCCGTGGATGGCAGCGCCTTCTCCGCCGAGGCGCTCACGCAGGCGGTCAGCCGTGCCAAGGGCGGTACCATTCCCATTGGGCTCACCGTCAGCTATATCGATACCGTCAGCACGTTGCGGGTCGACTACCACGGCGGCCTGCGCTATCCGCACCTGCTGCGGGTCGAGGGCACGCCGGATTACATTGGCGAAATTGCCACCGCGAGGAAATAGCCTGCGCCATGCCTCGGCGTGGCGCGCCGAGGACCAGGCGCGCAACGGCTCTGGTCTTCGTCACCCGGTCGTCCAGATGACCGCAAACCCCGATGCGTCCGGTGTGCTTACAGCTTGTCTTCCGGTGGTTTGCGCGCAGGCCGCGGGGCAGGGTGGCTGCGGTCGCTCCACCACCGCAGCAGGCCACGCGCGAGTCGCGCCTTCTGCGCGCCGACCGGGACGTCCGGCACCACCGTCATCCACGAGGACTTGGCGAACGCGGTCTGTTGCTCCGGGTAGACGCTGCGGTGGCCGACCATGAGGTAGGCGGCGATCGCTGCCCCGGCCACGTACAAAGTACTGTCGCTGCCGAACAGCTCGATGCCCATGAGGATCGCGGCGATCGGCGTGTTCGAGGCCGCAGCCACCACGGCGGTCAGGCCGACGGCTGCGCCAAGCGCCGCCTGCATGCCAAGCAGGTGGGCAAAGGCGCCGCCGGCAACGGCACCCATCACGAATTGCTCGGTGACCAGGCCGCCATAGAACCCCGAACCCAGGGTGATGGCCACCAGCAACGCCTTCCACAGGAAGCCCAGAGCGGGCATGGCCTCGCCGTGCAGCGCGCGATCGAGCAGTGGCAGGCTGAGTCCGAGGTAGTCGGTGGGGATGAACACGAGCAGCAAGGCCAGCACGCAGCCGCCAATGGCCGGGACCATGGGTGGCCAGATGTCCAGGCGTTCGCGCAGGCGCGCGAACAGCCGCGTCATCAGGCCCAGCAGCTCGACGAAGATCAAGGCCACGATGCCGCAGACGATGCCGATCACCACGGTTTTCAGGAACAGCAGCTCGGTGAAGTCGCTGTCGAAGGCAATGTGGTATTGCGGATAGGGCACGCCCATGTAGCGGCTGACTTCGTAGGCCGTGACCCCGGCGACGATGGCCGGGAACAGGAAGTTGTAGCGGATGCGCCCGATGGCGAGCACTTCCACGCCGTAGATCGCGCCGGCAATCGGCGTGCCGAATACGCTGGCGAAACCGGCGCTGACCCCGCAGGCCACCAGGCGGCGTCGCAGTTCCGCATTGAGCTGCAGGGCCTCCCCGACGCCGGCGGCGATACTCGCGCCCAGATGCGAGCAAGGACCTTCCTTGCCCGCCGAGCCGCCCGAGGCCAGCGTCACCAGGGC
>DATNBK010000019.1:0-7810 GCA_035571995.1 Rhodanobacter sp. | reverse complement strand
CCGTGGCCTGGGTCAGGTCGAGTACGCCGTCGCTGCCTGCCGCATGCAGTGGCGACGAGGTGAGCAACGCACAGCAGAGCATGACGAGGAAATGCGACACGTGCACGTGTCGCCAAAGCAATGGGGAACGCATAGGAGCCTCCAACGCACGGTCAAGCGCGGCCCTGGGCATGGCCGCGCGGGAATGAGCGTGGGGAGGTCTAGATCAGCAGGACGCGGAAGCGCAGCGTTGGCGGTGTGCCGGATCGTCGCCAGGTTGCGGCCTGCGTATAGGCCGCGTGGACGGTCGGCAAGGGTGCCAGCACGATCGGTGTCGGAACCAGTGCCGGCAGCAGCAATGGTGGCACCGTGGGGGCGTGTGCATCCGGCGTGGCCAGGGTCGTCTGCGCGCAGTGCGCCGGACACAGCGTTGGTGCCACTTGGCCAGGTGACACCGGCATGTCGTCACAATGCGCCGCCATGGCCGCGTTGGCGGCCGGCACATCCGCGCTCGAACACGCGTACGCGGCCAGGGCGACCTGCTGGAGCAGCAGCGACAGCACCGCCAGCAGCACGAGCCGCAGGCGTGTCCGTCGGGTTGGGTGGCGAAGTCGCATCACGGCGTTACTGTAGTGTGTGGCCGGCGACAAGGTCCAGTGGAGTTCGCGGCATGCGGCAATGCGCACCGGCCCGGGCCTGGATACGGGGTCCTACTGCCCAGGCTCCTTGAGCAGGGCCGGGGTGGCGTGGGCGCGGATCACCTCGGTCATGCCCTGCACGAGGTGGTGGTTCCCCGCGATCAGGTTGCCGCTGGCGGGAATGCCTTCGCGACCGGAAAAGTCTCCGTATTGGCCCCCGGCCTCCTGCACCAGCAGCACGCCGGCGGCCAGGTCCCAGGGCTTCAGGCCGGTTTCGAAATAGCCGTCGAAACGCGCCGCCGCGCAATACGCCAGGTCGAGCGCGGCCGAGCCTGTGCGGCGGATGTCCTCGGCCCGCTCAAGCAGGGCGCGGGTCATGGCCAGCTGCGCGTCGAGGTGCTCGCGCTGGCGGTACGGGAAACCGGTGGCGATCAGCGCGCCGTCCAGGCTTTCGCGGCGGGAAACGCGCAGGCGCCGGTCATTGAGCACCGCCCCGTCGCCCCTGCTCGCGGTATAGAGCTCGTCACGCAGCGGGTCGAACACCACGCCGTGCACCGGCACGCCCTTTTCCAGCAGCGCGATGGAAACGCAGAAATGCGGGATGCCGCGCAGGTAGTTGTGCGTGCCATCGAGCGGATCGATGACCCAGGTCAGCGGGTTCTTGCCGGTGGCGCCGCTTTCCTCGGCGAGGATCGCGTGCTCGGGATAGGCGCGCCGCAGCTCGCGGATGATTTCCTTCTCCGCCAGCTTGTCCACCTCGGAGACGAAATCGAGCTGGTGCTTTTCGACCACATGCAGCGCATCGATGCGGTTCATGTAGCGCAGGATGATGTTGCCTGCGGCGCGCGCGGCGCGCGCCGCGATCGTGACGGCAGGACGGGGCATGGAGTCGGCGGGAAAGTGGCGGCTGGACGGAGGATTCTAGCAGAGGCATGCCCGCGCCCCGGCTCGCGCGGCCAATGCGCGCGGCCAATGCACTATTCTTGACGTCTTTCCGCCGTTTGTTGCTGCACATGCCGATGCTTGCCGACGCTACGGTTCCGTTCCGCTTCGTGCTCGTGCGCACGGCACATCCGGGCAATATCGGCAGCGCCGCGCGAGCCATCCGCACCATGGGTTTCACGCGCATGGAACTGGTCGCGCCAACCCATTTCCCGGATCCGCAAGCAATCGCGATGGCCGCCGGCGCCGACGCGGTGCTGCACTCGGCGGGCGTACATGCGGACATGATCGCCGGCCTGGCTGGGTGCAGCATGGCCATTGGCCTGTCGGCGCGGCGGCGCGGTGTGGCCTTGCCGGAGTGGTCGCCGCGTGAGGGCGCGCAACAGGCGCTGGCCGCCGCCGCGCGCGGCGAGCAGGTGGCACTGGTATTCGGCAACGAGCGCACCGGCCTGGAAAATTCCGAGCTGGCGCATTGCCATGGCATGGTGCGCATTCCCAGCGTGGACGATTTCAGTTCGCTCAACCTGGCCCAGGCGGTGCAGGTGATGGCCTATGAGATGCGCCTGGCCATGTTGGCCGAGGCGCCGCGATCGCCGTCCGCCGCGGTCGCCCACCTGCCCGCGGACGCAGTGCAGATGGAGCAGTTCTTCACCCATCTCGAGCAGGCGCTCGACGATATCGATTTCCACAAGGGTCGCACCCCGACCACCGTGATGTTGCGCCTGCACAAGCTGTTCCAGCGTGCACAGATGGATGAGCGCGAGCTGCGCATCCTGCACGGCATCCTCGCCGATGCGCAGCGTATGGCCCATCTCGCCGGAGTGGCCAACCGCAACGCCTCCGCCGGTTGAGCCGTGGTGCCGGCCAGCCGCGCCGGGGACCTCGGATGACGTGCGCCAGGTAGCGGCGAGCGCTGCCATCTGGACGTCTGTTTCCCGGGGCCACTGTGCTAGCCTCGTGCCAGCTTGGTCCGCAAGCGCCGGCGCGCGTGGGGAGGTGGGATATGAGTGCGAAGGGCATGGGCCGTGGTTGCTTCGGCGACCTCGTCAACGTATTGCAGGTGGCACTGCAGCAACAGGGGTTCTACACCGGCGCCGTCGACGGCGATTTTGGCGGCGGCACGGAGCGTGCAGTGCAGGCGTTCCAGGCATCGGCGGGCGGGCAGCAGACCGGTCGGGCCGACCCGGCAACTTGGCAGGGCACCACCGGCTTGCCTTGGCCGTCGCTCTTCGAGCGCTGCCTGCAGGTGACGGCGCGCCTGGAGGGGCACGGCTACCAGACGGTCGCGGGCAACTTCGATGGCGCCGGCCTGACCTGGGGCATCATCGGCTTCACCCTGCAGCACGGCGGAATCCAGGCGCTGGTGCGCGAGGCCATGCTGCGCGATCCGGACCTCGTGCGCGGGTCGTTTGGCGCGGGGACCAACGAACTGCTTGAGCGCATGGCGGATGACGACTGGAGCACGCTCAAGGGCTGGGCCGCCAGCATCAGTCTCGGTGCCAACCTGGCTGGCGTGGCCCAGCCCTGGCGCGACGGCTTCCGTCGCCTGGGGGCCACGCCGCTGATGAAGCAGCTGCAGCGGGAACACGCGCGCCGGGAGTACTTCGAGCCGTCCCAGGCCACTGCGCAGGCGCTCGGGCTGGGCGGTGACCTCGGCGCGGCGCTGGCCTTCGACATCCACGTGCAGAATGGAGGGGTCAAGGCCGCCGACCGCAAGACCTTTGCCGCGCGCATGGCCCGCGCCGGCGACCGCAGCCCGGCAGCCCGGCGCGTGCTGCTGGCGGGCCTGGTAGGCGCCAGCGCCAAGGCCAGGTGGCGCGAAGACGTCACCGCCCGCAAGCACGCCATAGCCACCGGCCTCGGCGAGGTGCACGGCCTGCGCCTGGATCTTTCTGCCTGGGGCATGGACTTGGTCGACCCGGCCTGAGCGGCGGCTCCCACTGGTCGTGCAGCCTGCGGGCATTGTTCGCGAGCGGATCCTTACGGCCCATTAGGGCGTCACGGCGACCGCCGGCGGTTGACGCAGCGCGGTGGAAAGGCGGCGGAAAGAGAGCGTGCACTAGGGTGCGCTCGATCCCTATATCGATGCGGCTAGCCCCATGTCCTCCTGGACCATCCTGTGCGATTTCGACGGCACGATTGCCGTGGAAGATGTCATCGACTCGCTGCTCGACCGCTACGGTCGGCCCGGCTGGGAAAAACTGGAGCGCGACTGGCGCGCAGGCCGCATCGGTTCGCGTGCATGCATGGGCGCCCAGGTGGCCTTGCTGGACATGAGCCGCGAGGAATTGGACGCGCACCTGTCCGGCCTGTGGATCGACCACGCCTTCCCCGCTTTCGTGGCCAAGGCGCGCTCGCTCGGCGTGCCGATCCGCGTGGTCAGCGACGGGCTCGATTACGCCATACAGCAGATCCTCGGCCGTTATGGCCTGGATGACCTGCCGGTCGCGGCCAATCACCTGCAGCCGGCGACGCCGCCGCAGCGCTGGCAATTGACTTCACCGTACCAGGACGCGGGCTGCGCCAGCGGCACCTGCAAGTGCGCGTGCGTGGCGCAGGCGCGCAGCGGCGGTGCGCGTACCTTGCTGATTGGCGACGGCGCGTCGGATTTCTGCGCCGCGAACCAGGTCGATTTCGTCTTCGCCAAACATCGCCTGATCGAGCACTGCCGCGCCGCCGGCATCCCGTATGTGCCGATCACCGGTTTCGAGGATGCACTTGAATTCCTGCCTTCGCTGCTCGAAGGCCGTCTGGACGCCGAGACGGCCCCGGCGTTTGCGGCGGCGCTTGCCGTTTGAACCCAGCCCGAGACCCGCATGAACGTTTTTGACAAGCACGCCAGCCTGGTGATCGATGACGCCGAGCTGCTCGCCGACGAGGCGAAGTACAGTTCCTTCGGCGATACCGTGCACTACGTCGACCCGCCCAAGATCTTCCGCAGTTGCCATGGCAGCTACATGTTCGACACCGCCGGCGTGCCGTTCCTGGACCTGCAGATGTGGTACTCGGCGGTCAATTTCGGCTACGCCAACAAGCGCCTCAATGATGCGCTCAAGGCGCAGATCGACCTGCTGCCGCAGGTGGCCAGCCAGTACCTGCACCAGACCCGCATCGAGCTGGCCAAGGCCGTGGCGCTGGACGCTAAGGCAAAGTTCGGCCTGGACGGCCGCGTGCACTTCAACGTGGGCGGCGCGCAGGCCATCGAGGATTCGCTGAAGCTGGTGCGCAACTACACGCACGGCAAGAGCCTGATGTTCGCGTTCGAGGGCGGCTACCACGGCCGCACGCTGGGCGCCTCGTCGATCACCTCCAGTTACCGCTACCGCCGCCGCTTCGGCCACTTTGGCGAGCGCGCGATGTTCCTGCCGTTCCCCTATCCATTCCGGCGCCCCAAGGGCATGAGCGCCGAGGAGTACTCGGACAGTTGCGTGCGCCAGTTCGCCCGCCTGTTCGAGACCGAATACAACGGCGTGTGGGATCCCAAGACCAACCAGTGCGAGTACGCGGCGTTCTACGTCGAGCCGATCCAGGGCACCGGTGGCTACGTGGTGCCGCCAAGGAATTTCTTCAGGGACCTGAAGAAGGTGTTGGACCAGTACGGCATCCTGCTCGTGGTCGACGAAATCCAGATGGGTTTCTGGCGCACCGGAAAGCTGTGGTCGATCGAGAATTTCGGCGTCAAGCCCGACGTGCTGGTGTTCGGCAAGGCGCTGACCAACGGCCTCAACCCGTTGTCGGGGCTGTGGGCGCGCGAGGAGCTGATCAACCCCACCGTGTTTCCGCCGGGCTCGACGCACTCCACGTTCAACTCCAACCCGCTGGGTACCGCGCTTGGCCTGGAAGTGCTGCGCATGGGCAAGGAGATGGATTACGAGACCAGCGTGCCGCGCAAGGGCGCGCACTTCCTCGAAGGTCTGCGCGACCTGCAGAAGCGCCACAAGGAAATCGGCGACGTGGACGGCCTCGGCCTCGCCCTGCGCGCCGAGATCTGCACCGAGGACGGCTACACGCCGAACAAGGCGCTGCTCGACCGCATGGTCGACATTGGCCTGGCCGGCGACCTCACGCACCAGGGCAAGAAGATCGGCCTCGTGCTGGACGTGGGTGGCTGGTACAAGAACGTCATCACGCTGGCGCCCTCGCTGGAAATCAGCGACGAGGAAATCGACCTGGCTATCATGCTGCTGGACCAGCTCATCACCAAGGCGAAGCGGAGCCTTTGAGCTGCCGCGCGTCCGCGCATCGCGCAAAGCGGAGATACCCATGACCGAAAACCTTTCCCCGGACGAAGTTGCCAGCCAGGTGATCGCCATCGTCGCCAAGCAGGCCAAGGTCGACGTGGCGGCAATCAAGCCCGAGTCCACCTTGAAGGATTTCGGGATTGCCTCGCTGGACGCCATCGAGATGATCTTCGACATCGAGGCGCACTTCGACATCACCATCCCGGACCAGGGCGCGAACTTCGACACAGATACGGTGCAGAGCCTGGTCGATGCCGTGAACAAGGCGCTGGCGGCAAAAGTCGCCGGCCCGGACGCTGCCGCGTGACCCAGCCGCTTGATTCGGGTGTCGCGATCACCGGCATGGGCGCGGTCAGCGCCTTCGGCGAAGGTGCCGAACGCTTGTGGCAGGGCTTGCGCGAAGGCCAGTCCGGCATCCGGCCGCTGCGCCATGCACGCGCCGACAAGATGCGCATCCGCGTTGCCGCACAGGTGCCGGAAAGTTTCGATCCAGCACAACACTGCAGCGAGCGCACGCTGCCACTGCTCGATCGCTGCTCGCAGCTTGCGCTGGCCGCGGCAAACGAGGCGGTCGCGCAGTCCGGACTCGATTTCAGCGCCGGTGACCTGGCGCTGCGCACGGGCGTCATCATCGGCACTGGCATTGGCGGCGAGACCACGCATGACGAACAAAGCCGCCTGATCTACGAGGAGCACACCGGGCGCGTGCACCCATTCACCATCGTGCGCCTGATGGTGAATGCGCCGGCCAGCCAGGTCAGCATTGCGCACGGCCTGCACGGCCCGACGTTTGCCGTGGCCAGCGCCTGCGCGTCGGCCAATCACGCGCTGGCCCAGGCGGCGGCAATGATCCGCGCCGGCCTGGTCGACGTGGTCGTGAGCGGTGGCACGGAAGCCTGTCTGGGCTTCGGTTCGCTCAAGGCGTGGGAGGCGATGCGCGTGGTGGCCGACGACACCTGTCGCCCCTTCAGCAAGGGGCGCCGCGGCCTGGTGCTCGGCGAAGGTGCCGCCATCTTCGTGCTGGAGTCCAAGGCGCATGCGCGTGCCCGCGGCGCGGCGATACTGGGCGAACTCGCTGGTGTCGGCATGAGTGCCGATGCCGGCGACATTGCCGCGCCCGATCCGGCCGGCAGCGCGCGCGCCATGGCGCAGGCGCTGGTCGATGCCGGCCTGACGACGGAAGACGTCGATTACATCAACGCCCATGGCACCGGCACGCAAGCCAACGACGTGGCCGAGACCGAGGCCATCCATCGCGTGTTTGGTCCGCATGCCGCCAAGCTTGTGGTGTCCTCGACCAAGTCCATGCACGGCCATGCCCTGGGCGCCTCCGGTGCGCTGGAGCTCGTGGCCGTGCTGGGCGCAATGCGCGATGGCGTGGTGCCGCCCACCATGAACTACGTCGCGGCCGATCCCGATTGCGACCTTGACTACGCCCCCAACGCGCCGCGGCCGATGCACGTGCGGGCGGCCTTGAGCAATTCCTTCGCGTTCGGCGGCCTCAATGCCGTACTGGCGATCCGCGCGCCAAGCTGAGCTGGCGCAGGACGTGCCGCGACCGGGCAAGCCGTGCATGGACTACATCGCACAACTGGAACCTGGCCAACTGCTGGACCATTTTCTCGCCCATCCGCCGGTTGGTTTCCAGGCCGCGCGCATGGCTTGCGGCCTGCCCACGTTCGTGGCGCCATACGACCTGTTGACCACGCTCGATGACGCCGTGCGTCGCCGCGTGCTGCGCCTGCCCGGTTATCGCCTGTGGGGACGACTCCTGAGTTGGCGCACACGCTTCATTGGCGCCACGGTCACCGAATTCGTGCCGCTGCCGGCCGGCGTGGCGCCGGAGCGGCTGGCCGCGGAAATATTCGGCACTTGGCGGCGCGACCGCGCGTTGCTGGTGGTAAAGGACATTGCCGAGGCCACCCCGCTGCTCGATGCGCGCGCCAATGCGCGGGCGCAAGCGTTCGCGCAGGCCTGCGTGGCGCGCGGCTGCGTGCTGCTCGAGGGCAT
>DATNBK010000018.1:0-10543 GCA_035571995.1 Rhodanobacter sp. | reverse complement strand
GCGCATGGCCTCGAGCCGACGTTCGTTTTCTGGACGCCTGCCAGTGCGCGAGCTCGGCCGCTTGGCCGCGACGCTGGCAGACACCTCGGGCGAGGTCGGTTACGAGCTGGACTTCGGTTGCGACGACCAGCAGGTGTGCTATGTGGACGTGCGCGCCGACGCGGCGTTGCAGGTGACGTGCCAACGGTCGCTGCAGCCGTTTGCGTTGCCGCTGGCGGTGGATACGCGGCTTGGCATGATGAGGCATGAACGCGAAGAAGCGGGCCTGCCGCCGAATTACGAGCCGCTGCTGGTACCATCTGACGGCTTGGTCAGTCCAGTCGACCTCATCGAGGACGAGTTGTTGCTGGCCATGCCGCTGGTGCCGATCAATCCCGACAGCAGCCTGGAGCCGGTGGTGGACGATGTCCCAGCCGACGATCGCGCGCAGGAAAGCCCATTTGCGGCGTTGCGCGTGCTGAGGAAATCGAACCGCCCCTAGGACGAAAGACAAACACGCAGGAACAACCCGCAGCGAACGGCGGGTTGCCATCAAACAGAATCAATCCGACTTTGCTGGAGAACCACCATGGCAGTTGCCAAGAGCCGCCGAACCCCATCCACCCGCGGCATGCGCCGTGCACACGACGTGCTGCAGCCCGTGCAGTTGTCCACCGACCCGACCAGTGGCGAAGTCCACGTGCGGCACCACGTCACCAAGGACGGGTATTATCGTGGCAAGAAGATGATCCAGCCGAAGGCTGCGGTCACGGTCGACGACTAAGCGGGTCCATGGGACCGCGGCGGTTTCCGCCGCGGTCCCGCTGGTGACGATTGACGCGCTTCGGGTGAACGAAGCAGGCAAGCGGCGCGACAAGGCGCCGCTTTGTGTTTGCGCGAGCGTGGATCAGCAGCCGCATGGTACAAAGGCGGGTCGCCGGGTCATAACCGAGTCCTCACTGATGGGTAGCTGAATGTCGCAGATTTACGCTCGTATCGTGGCTACCGGCAGTGCCTTGCCGGATCGGGTGGTTAGCAACCTCGATCTGGAAAAACTCGTGGACACCAGCGACGAGTGGATTCGTTCACGCACCGGCATCCGCGAGCGGCATATTGCTGCCGATGGGCAGACCACGGGCGATCTCGCCTTCCTGGCGGCGCAACGGGCGCTCGAGGCGGCCGAGGTCAAACCCTCCGAGCTCGATTTGATTGTGCTGGGCACGACCACCCCGGACATCGTTTTCCCGTCGACGGCGTGCCTGGTGCAACAGCGCCTTGGCGCCAACGGTTGCGCGGCATTTGACGTGAACGCCGCGTGTTCCGGTTTCATGTATGGGCTGGGCATCGCCGACAAGTTCATCCGCAGCGGGCAGTCGAAGAAGGTGCTCGTGATCGGTGCCGAGACCCTGACCCGGATGGTCGACTGGACCGAGCGCGAGACCTGCGTGCTGTTTGGTGACGGCGCGGGCGCGGTGGTGCTGGAGGCTGCGAATGATCCGGGCATCTATGCCACGTGCCTCCATGCCGATGGTGGTTACAAGCATTTGCTGTACGCACCCGTGGGCGTGTCGGTGGGTTTCAACGATGAACCGAACCATGGCGTGCGCATCCATATGTCCGGCCGGGAAGTGTTCAAGGTCGCGGTAAAGACGCTTGATGCGCTGGTTGGCGAGACGCTGGCTGCCGCCGGTATGCAGGAATCGCAGATCGATTGGCTGATCCCGCACCAGGCCAACCTGCGCATCATCGAAGCGACGGCCAAGCGCCTGAACATGCCCATGGAGAGGGTGATAGTGACCGTCGACCAGCACGCCAACACTTCGTCAGGCTCGGTGCCGCTGGCGCTGGATTACGCCGTGCGCTCGGGCAAGGTGCAGCGTGGCCAGAACCTGCTGCTGGAGGCCTTTGGTGGCGGGTTTACCTGGGCTTCGGCATTGTTGCGCTACTGATTGGCGCAGGATCGTGGGGTTTTGCGGGCGATCGGCGAGCCGTATGCCCGCGTCCGGTCCGCAGGACTCCCAATGGAATTGTTTGACCTGCCGGCCGGCGTCGCATCCATGGGTGATGGCGATGTCCCCGCACCATGATGGGTATGCCATGAGCAAGACACGATCGACGCTTGCGTTCGTTTTCCCGGGCCAGGGTTCGCAGTCCCTGGGCATGCTGGCCGAGCTGGCGGCCGCCCATGGCGAGGTGGCGCAAGCTTTTGCCGAAGCCTCGGATGGAGCCGCTACCGACCTGTGGGCGCTGGCCCAGCAGGGGCCGGTGGAGGAGCTCAATCGCACCGAACATACCCAACCGGCCCTGCTTGCCGCCAGCGTCGCGGTATGGAGGGTGTGGCAAAAGTTCGGCGGCGCGCAACCGGCGCACTTCTCTGGGCACAGCCTGGGCGAATACAGCGCCCTGGTCTGTGCCGGTGCGCTGTCGCTGCACGATGGTGCGGCCCTGGTTGCCGAGCGCGGCCGCCTCATGCAGGCGGCGGTGCCCGAGGGCGTGGGTGCCATGGCGGCAATCATCGGCGGCGACGATGCCCAAGTTGCTGCAGTGTGCGCGGAGCTGGCGCAAGGCCAGGTCGTGGCTCCGGCCAATTTCAATTCGCCCGGGCAACTGGTCATTTCCGGCCATGCCGAAGCGGTCGACCGCGTCTTGGCCGCGCTGGCCGGGCTGGGCGTGAAGAGGGCAATCAAGCTGCCGGTTTCGGTGCCGTCCCATTGCGCGCTGATGCGCGGGGCAGCCGATCGCCTGGGCGAACGCATGGCCGCTTGCCAGTGGCAGGTGCCGGCGATCCCGGTCATCCAGAATGCCGACGCGCGCAGCTATGCGACCGTCGATGAAATTTGCCGCGCGTTGCAGCGCCAGTTGTACCAGCCGGTGCGCTGGACCGAGTGCGTGCATGCGCTTGCTGCCGACGGTGCGACCGAGGTGGCCGAGTGTGGTCCGGGCAAGGTATTGAGCGGCCTGATCAAGCGTATCGACGGGCGCCTCGTGACCCACGCCATTGGCGCGCCAGCTGGGATGGACACCGCGCTGGCCGAGTGGGCGTGAGCCCTGCGGTATCCTTTGCATCCGATGGCGCATGCCCGTGCAGATGGCCGGGCGCGCCGACTTTGTGCGGCCAAGTGAGGAGACATTCGTGAGCAGGAGCCTGCAGGGAGAGGTTGCCTTGGTGACCGGTGCCAGCCGCGGCATTGGCGCGGCCATTGCCGACCACTTGGCCGCATCGGGTGCGATCGTCGTCGGCACCGCGACCAGCGCAGCGGGCGCGGCCTCGGTCGACGTGCGCCTGTCGCCGTACGAAGGTTGCGGACGTGTGCTCGACGTGACCGACAGCGCCGGGGTCGATGCCTTGGTCGAGGCCGTCGGCAAGGAATTCGGCCCGATCTCCATCCTGGTGAACAATGCCGGCATCACCCGCGACCAGCTCCTGCTGCGCATGCGCGAGGAAGACTGGAATCTGATCCTGGATACCAACCTGAGCTCTGTGTACCGCCTGTCCAAGGCCGTGCTGCGGGGCATGATGAAGGCGCGCAAGGGCCGCATCATCTCCATCGCTTCCGTGGTCGGCTTGATCGGCAATCCCGGCCAGGCCAACTATGCCGCGGCCAAGGCGGGCATCATCGCTTTTTCCAAGTCCCTGGCCCGCGAGATCGGCGCGCGCGGGATCACGGTGAACGTGGTGGCCCCGGGTTTCATCGATACGCAGATGACCGAGGCGTTGCCCGAGGAGTCGCGCCGCGCGCTGCTGGCGCAGATCGCGCTCGGCCGGCTCGGTGCGCCGGCCGATGTCGCCGAAGCCGTGGGTTTTCTCGCATCGCCTGCCGCGGCATACATCACTGGCGAGACGCTGCACGTGAACGGCGGCATGTACATGCCCTGACGGGTGGCTACGGCGGGGAGTCGCGCGCGCCGCGATTTTGCAGGATAATCGACACTTCGTGCTGGCCAAGACGACCAGCGTCCAGGTTCCCTCGGCAGACATGGCGGCCTTGCGGCTTAGTCATTACAATGCGCCGGCGTTTTGCTTCGCACATGCGGGCAGGGCAAACCACTACTCCGTGAGAGGTATTGGCAACATGAGCACCATCGAAGAGCGGGTCAAGAAAATCGTCGTCGAGCAATTGGGCGTGAAGGAAGATGAGGTCACGGCGAACGCTTCGTTTGTGGACGACCTGGGCGCGGATTCGCTGGATACGGTGGAGCTGGTGATGGCGCTCGAGGAAGAGTTCGAGACCGAGATTCCGGACGAGGACGCCGAGAAGATCACCACCGTGCAGCAGGCTGTCGACTACATCAAGGCGCACGCGAAGAGCTGATCAGGCTTGGCTGAGCAGCGTACGCCGGGCGTCGGCCTGCGCCGAGCCTTCGGCCATCATCCGGTACTGTCGAATGCTGCGCCTACCCGGCGCAGTTTTCGTTTGTGAATTTCACGAAGTTCGTACCCGTACGGCTGGTACGCTCAGGGGAACAGCCCGCAGTCGGCCGTGCACCAGCATGATGCCGCAGCATTTGGCGTTGCCGGTACGGACATCCAGAAGGACATGTGCAGTATGAGCAAACGACGCGTGGTGGTCACCGGGATGGGCCTGATCTCGCCTGTCGGCAACGATGTTGCCACCGCCTGGAAGCATGTCCTCGAGGGGGTCAGCGGGATTGGGCCAGTCACCCACTTCGATGCTTCGGCATACGCCACACGGATTGCGGGCCAGGTGCGGGATTTCGACCCGGGCGAGTGGATGGCGGCGAAAGACATCAAGAAGATGGACCCCTTCATCCACTATGGGGTCGCTGCGGGTACGCAGGCGATACGCGATTCCGGCCTGGACGTGACCGAGGCCAATGCCGAACGCATCGGCGTGGCGGTGGGGGCTGGTATTGGTGGCCTGCATACGATCGAGGCCACGGCGCTAGAGCTTGCCACCAAGGGGCCGCGCCGCGTTTCGCCGTTCTTCGTGCCGAGTTCGATCATCAACATGGTGTCGGGCCAGCTGTCGATCATGTTTGGCCTGAAGGGTCCGAACATCGCCTGCGTCACGGCCTGCGCCACGGCCACGCACAACATCGGCCTGGCCATGCGCATGATCCAGTATGGCGATGCCGACGTGATGCTGGCCGGCGGTGCCGAATTCGCCACCACCGGCACGGCCATGGCGGGCTTCTGCTCGGCCAAGGCCATGTCCACGCGCAATGACGATCCCACGCACGCCAGTCGTCCATGGGACCAGGATCGCGACGGCTTCGTCCTTTCCGATGGGGCAGGCGTGGTGGTGCTTGAAGAGTACGAAATGGCCAAGGCGCGTGGCGCGCATATCCATGCCGAGCTGGTCGGGTTTGGCATGAGCGGCGATGCCTATCACGTGACCGCGCCCAGCACGGGTGGCGACGGCGCCGCCCTGTGTATGCGCAACACCTTGCGCGATGCCGGGCTTAACCCGGGCGACGTGCAGTACGTGAATGCCCACGGCACGTCCACGCAACTGGGCGACCTCGGCGAAGTGTTGGCGGTGAAAAAAGTCTTCGGCGAGCATGCGTACAAGCTGGCGATGAGTTCGACCAAGTCGACCACCGGCCACCTGCTTGGCGCGGCCGGGGGCGTCGAGGCCATCTTCAGCATCCTGGCCTTGCGCGACCAGTTGATGCCGCCGACCACGAACCTGGAGGTGCCGGGCGAAGGCTGCGACCTCGATTTCGTCGCCAACAAGGCCCGCGAAGCCAAGTTGGATGTCGTACTCTCCAACTCCTTCGGGTTTGGCGGCACCAACGGCAGCCTGGCCTTTCGCCGCCCCTGAGGTGACTGCCGGCTGCCACCCGGTATCCACTGGTCTTGCGCGTTGCGCGGGGGCGGGCGTTCCGGCGGAGCATCGGCCATGAGGCGTACCGGCTGGCACGGAATGGCACGGGGCAGGGTGGCCTGGCGCCTGCTGTTGCTGCTCGTCGTCCTCGCGCTGGCCGGCGCGGTGGCGTGGACGTGGCACGACTTCAATCGATTCAGCCACGCGCCGCTGCAGGTCGGTGCGCAGGAGCGCAGCCTGGATGTCGCACGCGGCAGCAGCCTGCGCAGCATCGTCGGGCAATTGCGCGAGCGCGGCGTGACCCGAGCCAGCCCCTGGTACTGGCGCGCCCTGGCGGCGCGCATGCGGGTCGCCGGCAAGCTTCGCGCCGGCGAGTACGCGCTCAGCCCCGGGCTCACGCCGCGCCAGCTGCTGGCGAACATGGCCGCGGGCAAGGTGGTCCAGCACGATTTCACCATCGTCGATGGCTGGACCTTCAATGAATTGCGCCAGGCCCTGGCGGCCGCGCCCTTGCTGCGCCACGACAGCGCCGGGCTCGATGCGGCCGGGATCATGCGCCGTATTGGCGCGCCCGGCGAAGCGCCGGAAGGCCGCTTTCTGCCGGAAACCTACGCCTACGTGAAGGGCGACAGCGACCTGGACCTGCTCAAGCGCGCGCATCTGGCGATGGCCAAAACCTTGGCGGCGATGTGGCCGGCGCGCGATCCCGGCCTGCCGCTGGCTACGCCCTACGAGGCGCTGATCCTGGCCTCCATCGTCGAGCGCGAGACCGGTCGCGCCGACGAGCGGGCGCGTATTGCCGGCGTATTCGTGCGTCGTTTGGAAAAGCACATGTTGCTGCAGACCGATCCCACGGTGATCTATGGCATGGGCAGCAGCTATGCCGGTAACCTGCGCAAGATCGACCTCACCACCGACACGCCTTTCAACACCTATATGCGCCCGGGCCTGCCGCCCACGCCAATTGCCTTGCCGGGCAAGCCGGCGCTGCAGGCCGCCTTGCATCCGGCGCCGGGCAGCGCGCTGTATTTTGTCGCGCGCGGGGATGGCAGCCATGTATTTTCTGACACACTGGAAGAACACAATCGAAACGTGCAGTGCTATCAACTCAAGCGGTGCCGGTAGGCTGGTGCAGGGCCGCCATCGCACTGCGCAGGTGGGTCGCCGATGAATCCTGGACGCGGCAAGTTCATCAGCGTGGAAGGCGGCGAGGGCGCCGGCAAGAGCACCTTGCTCGGCGGCCTGCGTACGGCGATCGAGCGGCATGGCGTGGCTGTGGTGCAGGCCCGTGAGCCAGGGGGCACGGCGCTGGGCGAACGGCTGCGCGAGCTGGTGCTCGATCCGGCGCTGCACGACATCGACGCGCAGGCCGAGCTGCTGCTCATGTTTGCTTCGCGCGCGCAATTGCTCCGGGAGGTGATCCGCCCGGCGCTCGATGCGGGACACTGGGTGCTGTGTGACCGTTTTACCGACGCCAGCTATGCCTACCAGGGCGGGGGCCGTGGCCAGCCCGCGGCCTTCATTACCGACCTGGAGCGCTGGATATGCGCCGGCCTGCAACCGGATTTGACCCTGTTGCTGGATGTGCCGGTGGCGGTTGGACGCGGGCGCGTCGCCGCGCGTGGCGGTGTCGATCGCATCGAGGTGGAGGCGGACGCCTTTTTCGAGCGCGTGCGCGCCACGTATCGCGCACGCGCGGCGGCGGAACCGCAACGCTTCTGCGTGCTCGATGCCAGCCAGCCGCCCGCGGCGGTCCTGGAGGCTGCGACAAACGCCGTGCTGGCCTTGACGGGTGCGTGCGCGACATGAGCCTGGCACCTTGGCACACCGCGCAGTGGTCGACCCTGCAGGCCCGGCGCGATCACGGTGCATTGCCGCATGCGCTGCTCCTGGCGGGGCCCCCAGGATTGGGCAAGCGCGAATTCGCACTGACCTTTGCTTACGGCTTGCTGTGCACACAACCGGTGGAGGGGCACGCCTGCGGGCACTGCCGCAGTTGTCTTTTGCTCGCTGCGGGCACCCATCCCGATTGGCTGATGCTGAGTTGTGGCGTGCGCCGCGATGGCACGGCACGCAGCGAGATCGTGATTGACCAGATTCGCGAGTTGGCCACCAAGCTCGCCATGCGCAGCCAGTTTGGAGGGTGGCAGGTGGCGTGCATCGATCCGGCCGACGCCATGAACACGGCCGCCGCCAACGCGCTGTTGAAGACGCTGGAGGAGCCTTCGACGCAGACCCTGTTGATCCTGCTTGCCGACGCGCCGTGGCGTTTGCCGGCCACCATACGCAGCCGCTGCCAACGCATCGAATTCCATTTGCCGGAGACCGCCCAGGCGCTGGCCTGGTTGCGCAGCGAACAGGCGGGTGACGATGGCGCGCAGGCCTTGGCGGCTGCCGGAGGCAATGCCGGCCTGGCACGCGACTGGCTGCGCTCGGGGATGCTCGAGCAGCGCACCGCCGTGCGGGCCGACCTGGCCGGGCTCGCAGCGGGTCGCAGTGATCCGGGTTCCGTTGCCAGGCGCTGGGTGGAACATGAGCCCGCGCCGTCGCTGTGGTTCGCGGCCCAGGCCGTGAGCGACGAGTTGCAGGCTCGCGCAGTCGGCAGCCGGCCTCCGCTCGGCAGTGCATTGCAGGACGAGGATCTGTGGCGTTGGCATGTTGCCGCCAACCAGGCCCGCGAGGATTTGCGCGGACCGGTGCGCGCGGACCTGCTGCTGCTCGACCTGCTTGCGCGATGGCGGTGATGGGGCAGGAGGCGCCGGGCCAGATGGCGTACTCGGCGCAGACGCGGCTGCTGGTCATCGCGCCGCATCCGGACGATGAAACCCTCGGCGCCGGCATCCTGATCCAGCGCGTACGTGAGGCGGGCGGCCGGGTCGACATCGTGTTGCTGACCGATGGCGACAACAATCCATGGCCGCAGCGCCTGCTGGAGCGGCGCCTGCGCATCGGTCGCGCTGGCCGCGCGCGCTGGGCGGCGCGGCGGCGCCAGGAAATGTCACGCGCGCTGCGCGAGCTCGGCATGCCCGCCGACGGCCTGCATGCGTTGGGTTGGCCGGACCAGGGGTTGGCACCGCTGCTGCTGCAGCCAGGCAATGATCTGGTCCCGGAAATCGCCGCGTTGTTCGCTGCGCTGGAGCCGACCTTGGTCGTTCTGCCGGCGCTCGCAGATCGCCATCCCGACCACGGGACGGCACACGTGCTGGTCCGCCTGGCGCTTGCCGCCACGCAGATGCAGCCGCTGTTGTGGACCTACCTGGTGCACGGCCGGGAATTGCCCGGCCCGTCTTTCGCGGTTGACGGCAGTGCGGCACAACGCGCGGCCAAGCAGGCAGCGCTTGCCGCGCACGCCAGCCAGTTGGCGCTGGGCCGCGGTCGCCTGCAGCACATGTCGGAGCGGCCTGAGCGCTTCGCGCCTGTCGCCGCCGAGGCCGGCATCGGCAACTGCTTGCCGTGGGTGCCGCCCTGGTGGCTGCGGCCCTGGCTGCGCCTGGACCTGGTGGGCCTGCGTGGCGTGCAGCGTTGGACCTGGGCACGCGCGCCGCTGCGCCTGGATGCGACCCGTGGCTTGCCTGTCCTTGACCTGGCCGATGCGGATGGAGCGCCGCGCTTTGCCAGGCTCTCACTGCCGCTGCGTTCGCCATGGATCTTCGATCACTGGGGTTGGGCCGAGCTCGAATGACGCGGGCGGCAGGGCGCGACGTCGTACCGTCGCCTGGTGCCTCTGGATATTGTCGGTGACCGCGCTGGCGTCGCGTGCTAGCTTGCTCCTCGTGGGCCTGGCTCCCGTATCATGAAGTGCCTGCCACAGGAGTAGCGATGAAACCAGTCACCGCCCGACAAGGCATTATTTCGCTCAAGCTCAAGGATGCCGCGGCGCTGTACAGCGCCTACATGCCGTTCCTCAAGAACGGCGGCTTGTTTGCGGCCACCGCGCAGCGCCATGCGCTGGGTGATGAGGTCGTACTGCTGGTGACCCTGGCCGAGGAGGCCGAACGGCTGTCGGTCGTCGGCACCGTGGTGTGGATCAGCCCACCGGGTGCGCAAGGCAATCGCGCCGCAGGCGTCGGCATCCACTTCAATGCCTCTGACGATGCCGAGGCCGCGCGCAACCGCATCGAGCACATCCTTGCCGGCAGCCTGAACTCCGAGCGTCCGACGCATACCATGTAGCGGCGGATCCGCGGCGTAGTGCAAGTCATCCGCATCGCCGCGATGCCGAGCTTCCCCTCGCCCGCGCCCCTGTCGTCGGCGTCGTGCTCACTGGTACAATGCGGCGATTGACAAGGTTGTTACCGGTCGCGCCGTACGTTCCGTATGCCGGCCGGCGCGGCAGAGTTTCGCCGCACGCTGAGGGATGACTGTCGCGCTTGGTTTGCGGCGATTGATGCGCCTGTGGGGCGCGAGGTGGAGTGGTAGCGTGCTTGCCGAATACTGGCCCGTATTGTTGTTCATCGTGATTGCCGCCGGCGTCGGCGTGGCCTTGCTGGTGTTTGGCTTGCTGGCCGGCCCGACCCGCCCGGATCCGGAAAAGCTGACCCCGTACGAATGCGGCTTCGAGCCCTTCGAGGATGCGCGCGCCCGCTTCGACGTGCGCTACTACCTGCTGGCGATCCTGTTCATCATCTTCGACCTGGAAGTCGCGTTCCTGTTTCCGTGGGCCGTGGTGTTCAAGCAGATCGGCATGATTGCCATGATCGAGATGGGCTTGTTCCTGGTGTTGCTGATCCTGGGCTTTGCCTACGTGTGGAAGAAGGGGGCACTCGAATGGGAGT
>DATNBK010000017.1:0-2149 GCA_035571995.1 Rhodanobacter sp. | reverse complement strand
GCCCGCCTCGGCAACGGCAGCGGCTCGATCAACGTCGAGACCTTCAGCGGCGACCTGCGCATTCGCACTACGAACTGAACCGGGTCCCGAAGCCGTCACCCGGGCGGGCTTCGGACCAACGCGCCCGGTACCTGCGTACGCCGCCCACGGCGCGCGCTCCCTTTTGACAAATCCCGTGTCCGTCAACCGTCCTTCGACACACCTGGCCACACGCACCGGCACATCCCGTGTCACGACCGCTCACAAAAAAGCCACCGGCCATGACGGCCGGTGGCTGCAGAACGTTGCTAACTATCTGCTATATCAGTAGTCGTAAGTCACCGAGAACCGCACGGTGCGCGGCGGGGTGGTGAACAGCGGCTGCTGGTAGTTGGTGTTGACGTAGATCGTGTTGTTCGTCTGGTTAAAGGAGTTCGGGAACGACGGATCGGTCTGCAACGCACGCTGCTGGTTCAGCACGTTGAAGGCATCCAGGTTGAAGCTCAGCTTATGGTCGGCGAACGCCGGACGGTAGTGCACGCCGAGGTTGAGCAACTCCGTCCACGGCGTATGGCCGTTCGAACCCGGCGTCACCCGCTGGCCGTTGCACCAGTGGTAGTTGCCGGTGCCCGAGTTGTTGTAGCCGGTCGGATCGTTGGCGCCACTGGCATGAGTCCCGTCAGGCAGCTTTGTACCAGGCGGCAGGTAGCCGCCAGGGCCTTGGGTGAGCGGACCGAAGTAGCCCAAGCACTCCTTCGGCATGCCGGACTGTACCAGCAAGGTGGCCGAGAGCAGCCATTCCGGCGAGATCTGGTAGTCGCCCCGGAAGCGGATCTGGTGCTTGCGCACGTTGGCGAACTCGCCGTACTGCCCGTCCATCAGCTGCCAGCTGTCCCAATCCTCGGTCTTGGAAATGTCTTCCTGGCCGAAGTCGGAACGCACCTGGCCCTCGGTGTTGCCGAAGCCGCGGGTGAAGGTGTAGTCGACCCGGCCGTACCACTTGCCGTCGAACGGATGCTCCAGGTACAGGTTCAGGGAGCCGTACTTGCGAACGGCGCCGCGGTCGAAGCCCCAGTCTTTCAAAGTCATCGGCACGAGGACGCTCTTGCTGCCGTCGTCGGACACCACCAGCATGTTGTTGGTGCGACCCGGGTTGAACAGGCGGCAGTACGAGGCACCGTACAGCGAGTCGGAGTACTGGCTCGGATCGAGGCCCATGCTGGTCATCTTGGTGGCAATCTGGCTCGGCGAGCACTCGTCATCGATCGCAGCCTTCAGCTCACGCCACATCGCCTTGGCGCCGTAGACCCAGTGGTCGCCCAGCTTCTTGTCGAAACCGACGATGAACTCGTCCAGGTATTCCGGCTTCAGGTTGCGCGCGGCGACCTGCAGCGGATCCTTGGGCGCGCCCGTCTCGCCATCCGGCGAGTGGGTGGGCGAGAGCTGAGTCAGGCCCTGCGGGATGCCCGTGACCGGATCGATGCTGGTGTACGAATAGTTCGTGGTGAGGTAGGTCGAACGGTTGGCCGCACGTTCCGCCGCATTGTTGGGCAACGCCAGGTAGTAGCGGCCGGCATTGCCGTAGACCTTGAAGGAGGAGTCGCCGAACACGTCCCAACTGGCGCCGATACGCGGCTCCCACTGGTTCTTCTCATCGACGAAGGCCTTGCTCAGGTCGTTGTAGTTGGTGAAGCGATCGTTGCGCAGGCCGATGCTCAGGTAGACGTTGGAGGCCACCTGCCAGTTGTCCTGCAGGTAGTACGCCTTCTGCGACATGGTCATGCTGGTCGCCCAGCCGATCTCGCGTTTCTGCACCACACCACCCGGCAGGTAACGCCAGTAGTAGTTCACCGCCGGATTGAACGGGTTCTGCTGGTTCGGGCCCTGATCGATGGCCCGGTAGTACATGTTGTCGATACCGGCCAGCAGATCGTGGTCACCCAGCTTGTAGTCGAAGTCCACGCGCAGGCCGCGGGTGGAGTTCTTCGCACCAGGCGAAGTCCACGAGGTATTGGTCTGGGCATTGGTGGGATGGCTGCCGTCGGGCAGGGTCGCATTGCTTCCGCGGGAAATGAACGGCAGCGGGCTGGTGTTGCCGTACTCGACCGGATCCTGGAAATGCGCCTTGCCTGCCGTGATGCTCAGCGTGGCTGCATCGGTGATGTAGCTG
>DATNBK010000016.1:0-3887 GCA_035571995.1 Rhodanobacter sp. | reverse complement strand
GCTAACCCTCACGGGACAGGCCTCTTCCCCCTGACGCCCACCGTGAGCCACCCGCGACTGCAGGCCGCCCGGTGCATTCGTTGCCTTTCTGCTTACGCTGCGGCGTCGGCAGATCAAGGCGCAAACCTGACCAAGGGCATCGGTCACGGTCGAGGTCCGGCCGGCAAGGATCAGCCCGGGTTGGGCGGCTAGCCGTCCGTGCGGCGGGCCCAGGTGAGGAAGCGCTGGACGAAGGCGGGAACGCGCAGGAACACGTAGCCGACGAAGGCGACGCCCAGCAACGCCGCGGCGAGGAAAATCTGCGGCGGACCAAAGCCCAGCGCACCCAGGCCCAGGCCAAAACAGGCGGCCAGGACGATCAGCAGCGCGTTGACGATGTTGTTGGCGCCTATCACCCGCGACAGGCGCTCGGCGGGCGTGCGCTGCTGGATGAAGGCAAACAGCGGCACCACGTAGATGCCGGCAAACGCGCCGATCATGGTGAGGTCGAAGGCGATGTGCACGCTTCCGGCGCCACGCAGGAAGCCGAGCCAGTCCAAGCCCTGCACCAGCGATGCGCCGGGCCGGGCAAAGTACAGGTCGATGCCGAACACGGCCAGGCCGAGCGCACCCAGCGGCACCAGGCCAATCTCGACGCGGCCAGCGGACAGGCGTTCGCAAAGCAGCGCGCCGATGCCGGTGCCGACGGAAAACAAGGTCAACACCAGGATTGCCACCGAGCCGTCGCCACCCAGATTCGCGCGCGTGTATAGGGGTAACTGGGCAATCAGCACGGTCGCGTAGAACCAGTACCAGGAAATGCCGAGCACGGTGTTGAACACGACCGGGTCGCGCCGCGCCAGCGCCACCACCCGCGCGGTTTCGCTCACCGGATTCCAGTTGAAGCGCAGCCCGGGCGCAGTCGCCGGCGCAAGCGGAATCTGCCGGCTGGCCAGCCAACCGGCCACGGCCACGGCAATCAGCACCCCGCCCGCGAGCAGCGGTCCGGACGGTCCGACCTCCATCAGGGCGCTGCCCACGATCAAGCCGGAGAGCATGGCGAGCTGGGTGCCGGTTTCCACCAGCGCGTTGCCGCCGATCAACTCGGCCGGCGCCAGCGCCTGCGGCAGGATCGCGTACTTGATCGGCCCAAACACGGTCGAGTGCACGCCCATGAGGAACAACACCACCAGCAACAGGCCAACCTCGTGGTGGTACAAGCCCCAGCACGCGAGCGCCATGGCGGCGATCTCGAACAGCTTGACGTAGCGGATGATGCGGCTTTTCTCGAACTTCTCCGCAAGCTGTCCGGCGCTGGCGGAAAACAGGAAGTACGGCAGGATGAACAAGGCCGGCGCAAGGTTGGTGTACAGCGCCACGCTGCGCTCGCCCAGGCCCATGTGGAAGGCCACCAGCATCACCAGCGCGTTGCGGAACGCGTTGTCGTTGAACGCGCCCAGGGCCTGGGTGCAGAAGAACGGCGCGAAGCGGCGCGTGCGCAGCAGCTGGAACTGGCTCATGCGTGGCTCCTGCGCTGGCCAGCCCGGTGCTGGCGACCTTCGTCCCCGGTTGCCGCGGCTCCGCGTGCTCGCACGCGGGTCCGCAGCTACAGCAGCGCGATGTCCGCCACGCTGGCGAACTGCGCCTTGAGCTGCGCCAGCAGGGCCAGCCGGTTCGCGCGCACGCGCGGATCTTCGGCATTGACCAGGACGCCCTCGAAGAACGCATCGACCGGAGCCTGCAACCTGGCGAGCCGGGTCAGCACCGCGGCGTAGTCGCGCGCCTCAAGGGCCACGGCCGTCTCCTCCCGCGCCGACACCAGCGCGGCGGCGAGCGCGCGCTCACTGTCATGCTCGAAGCAGGCCGGATCGACTTCGCTCGCCACGGCCACGCCGCCAGCCTCGGCCTGCTGGCGCAGGATGTTGGCGACGCGCTTGTTGGCGGCGGCGAGCTTCATGGCCTCGGGCAGGCGTCCAAATGCCAGCACCGCGCGCAGGCGCCGGTCGAAATCCAGCAGGCTGGGCGGATCGACGGCAAGCACTGCTTCCAATTGGCCATGGTCGAAGCCCTGCGCGGTGTAATAGCCGTGCAGCCGCTCGATGATGAAGGCCAGCAACTCGTCACGCAGCTCGGCCCGCCGCCGCGTCGCATCCAGCGGCACCGGCTTGCCGTTCTTGCCAGGCTTGATGCCGGCGGCCAGTGCCGCCTCCGGCAGCTGCTGCAAGGCCGCCTCGAGGCTTGCCTGCAGGCCAAGCTCCAGCTCGCCCTCGATCAAGGTACGCGCCAGGCCCAGCGCGACGCGGCGCAAGGCAAACGGATCCTTGCTGCCGCTGGGTTTCAGGCCGACGGCGAAGATGCCGGCCAGCGTATCCAGGCGGTCGGCCACTGACAGCACCTGGCCCACGCGGTCGGGCGCAATCGCATCGCCGCCAAAGCGCGGCCGGTAATAGCTGTCCAAGGCCGCGGCGACGGCCGGCGCCTCGCCGCTGTGCTCGGCGTAGTGCCGGCCCATCACGCCCTGCAACTCGGGAAACTCCCCGACCATGCGCGTGAGCAGGTCGCACTTGCACAGGCTCGCCGCACGGGCGGTCGCCTCCACGTCCGCGCCAACTTCGGCGGCAATCGAGCGCGCCAAGGCACCAATGCGCTTGCTCTTGTCCGCCAGGCTGCCGAGCGCCTGCTGGTAGGTGACCTTGGCCAGCGCGGCGCAGTGCGCGGACAACGGTGTCCTCAGGTCGGCGTCCCAGAAGAACTTCGCGTCCGCAAAGCGCGGCCGGATCACCCGCTCGTAGCCGCGGCGGATCGCCCCGGGGTCGGCGCTGTCGATGTTGGCCACGCCAATGAAATGCTCGGTCAGGCGACCGTCGGCAGCGAACACCGGCACGAACTTCTGGTGCACCACCATGGTGGCGACCAGCGCTTCGGGCGGCACGTCCAGGAAGGCTGGATCGAAGGTGCAGGCAATGGCCACCGGCCACTCGGTGAGATTGGCCAGCTCGTCGAGCAGGGCTTCGTCCAGGTGCGGCGTGCCGCCGGTGGCGACGGCAGCGCGCGCCACCTCGTCCTGGATCCGCCCGCGGCGTTCGGCCGGGTCGGCCAGTACGTTGGCCATGCGCATGGCGTCCAGCCAACTGTCGGATTCGGCCACGTGCACCGGCTGCGGGTGCATGAACCGGTGGCCGTACGAGCGGCGACCGCTGGCGAGGCCAAGGACTTCGCCATCGACGATGCTGTCGCCGTGCAGCATCAGCAGCCAGTGCACGGGGCGCACGAAGCTGTAGTCGTGATCGGCCCAGCGCATCGGGCGCGGGACCGGCAGGCCCTTGAGCGCCTCGTCGACCATGCCCGGCAGCAAGGCCGCCAGCGGCTGCCCGGGGCGCACTGTGCGGGCAACGAACCAGGCGCCCTTGTCGGTCTCCAGCCGTTCCAGCGCGTCCACCTCGACGCCGCAAGAACGCGCAAACCCCAGGAGCGCCGGGGTCGGCTGGCCAGCGGCATCCAGCCCGGCAGCCAACGCCGGGCCGCGCCGCTCCAGGGTTTGCGCCGGCTGCATCGTTGCGACGTCGGGGATGTAGACGGCCAGGCGCCGCGGCGTGACATACGCGCGGGCGTCATCCAGGCCGGCATGCACCCCGGCCTTGGCCAGGGCGCCGCTGAGGTCGCGCAGGAAGGCTGCGCCGAGCGCATCGAGCGCCCGCGGCGGCAATTCCTCGGTGCCGAGCTCGACCAGCAAGGACTTGCTCTTAGCCATGGGCCTGCTCCCGGTCGCGCGCCAGCCCCGGGTAACCGAGCTTTTCGCGCTGCGCGACATAGGCCTCGGCGACTGCGCGTGACAAGGTGCGCACGCGCAGCATGTAGCGCTGGCGCTCGGTGACGCTGATGGCGCCGCGCGCATCGAGCAGGTTGAA
>DATNBK010000015.1:0-2289 GCA_035571995.1 Rhodanobacter sp. | reverse complement strand
TGGAAGAAGCCGTGCGCGGCGACCTTGTCGGTGCGCGCCTGGGCAACCCCGGCCAGCAAGCCGAAGGACAGCAAGATCGCGACCGCATGACGACGATAGTCCATGATTCTCCCCTTGCAGAGGCGCCGACGGGGGCGCCTTGGTGATTGATTCTTTCTGGAGCCTCGAAAAACCCTCAAACGTCCGTCATTCCAACGAAAGTTGGAATCCAGTGCCTTCGCTACTCAATGGCTTGGGGTCACTGGATCCCAGCCTTCGCTGGGATGACGAGCAAAAAACCGGGTTATTCGAGGTGCCCTTTCGCCGACTTCGAATCAGCCGCGGACACCGGCACCAGCCGCAGGTCCTGGAAGTCGAAACTGAAATCGGTCAGCGGCGAGATTGGCTGCATGCGCATCTCGCGGATATGGCCGTCCATGTCCAGCGAGAAGTCGACGAAGGCATCGGCATCCAGCGAGCGGTCGTCCCAGCGCACGGTGAAGCTGTCGTGCTGCCACGGCGTCAGCGTGCCGATCAATTGCTTCGTCTTGCCGAAGCGCAGGCGCAACTTGCCGTGCTCGCTGGTGATCACGACATCGCCGTACCACGGGTCGCGATAGGTGCCGGCATAATCGGCCAGCGGCAACGAGGGCTTGCTGTGCCGGTCGCGCGCCTGCTCATGCTTCGCCACGCTGTCGTCCGCCTTGGCTTCAGCCTGTTGCACCGCCTTCTGGTAGACCGCAACCCAATCGGTCTTGTGCGACGGGTTCAGATACGCATCCAGCACGCGGTAAGTGACGGCATTGAATGCCGCGCCCGACTGCTGGTTGGTCAGCACCACCACGCCCAGGTGCAGCTTCGGCACCATCGTCACCCGCGACACGAAGCCCGGCCAGCCGCCGGTGTGCCACGCCAGTTTCTGGCCCATGTAGTCGCTGAGGAACCAGCCCTCGCCGTAGCCGTAGAAGTCCGGCGTCTGTGCGGCCAGTTCGGGAATCGATGGCGGCTTGATCGGGATCGGCGTCAGCATCGACCACATCTCGTGGTGGCTCTTCTCGGAGAACACGCGCTGCGGTTTGCCGTCGGCATCTTTCGTGGGCAACGCACCGCCGGCCAGTTGCACGTTCATCCATTTCGCCAGGTCGTGCACGCTGGCGTAGATGCCGCCGGCGCCGGGGTCGTTGAGCCAGGCCATCGGCGGCACCGGCCTGATGTCCTTGAACTCATACGGTGCATGGCCGGCGGCCACGTCCATGCCGGGCTTCAGCCAGGTCATGTCGATCAGCGACTCGTCCATGCCGACCGGCTTGAACAGGTGCTCGCGCACGTAATCGGCGTAGCGCTGGCCGGACGCCTGCTCGATGACCAGGGTGGCCACCGCGAACAGGATGTTGTCATAGGCATAGTGGCTGCGGAAGCCGTTCTTCAGCGGCACTTTCGCCAGTCGTTCGACCACGTCCTTCGTGGTGTACGAGGTCGGTGGCCAGTACAGCAGGTCGCCTGCGCCCAGGCTGAGCCCGCTGCGGTGCGCCAGCAGGTCGCGGATGCGCATCTCGTGCGTCACGTACGGATCGGACATGCGGAACCACGGCAGGTGATCGATCACCCGGTCGTCCATCTTCAGCTTGCCCGCCTCGTCCAGTTGCTGCAGCGCTGCCGCGGTGAACGCCTTGGTGTTGGAGGCGATCGCGAACAGCGTATGCGCGTCGACCCGGTCCGGCTTGCCCAGCTCGCGCACGCCGAAGCCCTGCTCCATCACCACCTTGCCGTCCTTGACGATGGCCACGGCGATACCGGGCACCTTGAACGTCCTCAGGGTATCGGCCATGTAGGCATCGAAATCCTGCAGTTGCGCCGGCAACAGCGGCCGCACGATGTCGCCGGTCGACACCGGCGGTGGCAGGCGCCGCGGTGCCTGTGCCAGCGTCGCGGTGGCAACCATCAGCAGTGCGCAGCAGCCGGCCAGCTTCGCGGAAAGCGGGCGCACGGAAAGGAATCGCTGATGCATCGGAAGCTCCCCTGACGGCAATCCGGCAACTATCGCGGCAAATGGCTTGCAAGGCCAGCGCTGGAAGTCATGCGTGCGGAACGCTCGACGCGACGCTCGCCTGCGCCGATCATGCTTGATCTTTACGACGCTGCGAGAACGGGAGCCTGGATGAACCCCACGGTGGAATGGATCGCTGCCCACGCCCTGCTGTTGTGGGCATTGCTGCTGATGCTGGCCCTGCTCGGCGGCGACCTCGCCTGGCAGCACAATGCACGCTGGCACCATCGCGCTGCCCGTATGGGTCATGCGCCGACAGTGTT
>DATNBK010000014.1:0-3667 GCA_035571995.1 Rhodanobacter sp. | reverse complement strand
AACACCAGGTCGGTGAAGCCCAGCCAGGTGCCGGGGTTGTCGTGCAGCACGGCCGGGTCGGAGGGGTTGTCGCCCTCCACGCCGAACTTCACCTTCTTCGGACCGATCGCGCCGAGGTTGAGGTAAACCGACGAGGCGCCGGGGCCGCCGTTCAGCGCGAAGGTCACTGGACGGTTCTTGCCGGGCATGGTGTAGGCCGTGAACATCACCTGCGCGATCACCTTGCCCTTCTCGTCGCGCACCGGCAGCGAGCCCACCGTGGCGGTGTACTTCAGCGTGCGGCCGTCCGCCGAGGTGGACTGGGCGACGTGCGCGTCGGCGGGGAAGGGTGGCAGCTGGAAGCCGTCACTGGCGCCCGGCGCCTCCGCCGCGGCGGGCGGCTTGTTGTCGGCGGCCAGCGCCGGATGGTGGAAACCGGCCAGCAGCAGGGCTGCCAGCAAGCTCGTCTGCAGCGGCTTGCGCACGGGTCATTCCTCGCGGGGGAAAAGCTCCAAGCCTAGCGAGCCGGGGCAGCGCGCAACCGTGCCTTTAGGCATGGATTGGCACGGCACGTAACGTCCGGCGGGCGCGGGTGTGGGCGGGAATTTCGTTCGTCGGGCGCTTGTGCCGCCCGGACTTGCCCTATCATCGCGCGATGCCATCAACCACCTTGCCATCCCTGCACGACACCCGCCGCGGTAGCCTGAGCTGCGTGGGCCTGGGCATGACCCTGGGCTCCCACCTCACGCCGCTGGCGCGCAGCCATATCGAGCAGGCGGACGTGGTGTTCGCCGCCCTCTCCGACGCCATCGCGGAGGAGTGGTTGAAGCGCATGCATCCGGACGTGCGCAGCCTGCAGCCCAATTACGCCGAGGGCAAGCCGCGCATCAAGACCTACCGCGAATGGGTGGCGCTGATGATGGCCGAACTGCGCGCCGGCAAGCGCGTCTGCGGCGTGTTCTACGGCCACCCAGGCATCTTCGCCTGGTCGCCGCACAAGGTGATCGAGCAGGCGCGGGCGGAAGGCTACGAGGCGCACATGGAGCCGGGCATCTCGGCCGAGGACTGCCTCTACGCGGACATGGGCTTCGACCCCGGCCGCTACGGCTGCCAGCACTTCGAGGCCAGCCAGCTGCTGTACTGCGAGCGGCGCATCGACGCCGCGGGCTACCTGGTGCTGTGGCAGGTGGGGGTGGTCGGCAACCGTTCCGTGGGCCGTTTCGATACCGCGCCGGCCTACCGTGCCTTGCTGGTGGAGCGGCTGGAGCAGGACTACCCACCTGACCACGGGGTCATCGTCTACCGCGGTGCCACCTTGCCGATCGAGCGACCGCGCATCCGGCACATGACCTTGCGCGAGCTGGTCGAGGCGTCGGTGACCGCCGAGGAAACCGTGGTGCTACCGCCGGCCGTGGCCTTGCAACCGAACCGTGCGATGCTGGAGCGGTTGCAGGCGCTGGATGCGAGGGGGCAGGCCGCCACGGCAGCCTGAAGCAGGAGGGCGCGGCACGCCGGTGCCGTCCGAACACGGGGCAAGGGGAACAACATGAGCGATACGATCAAGTTGCTGGCAACCATCGGCAGTGATGCGTCGCTGCGCTATGCATCGCCCGAGGAGCTGAAGTGCGTGCTGGGAAAGGCGCAGGCGAGTGTTGAGCTCAAGCTGGCGGTGGAGTTGGGCGACGGTGCGCCGCTGCGGGTGGAACTGGGCATATATAGGGTGGAGGAAGCGCCCCAGATGCACGCGCCAGGGCAAGGGGACGATGAGGAAGAAGAGACCGACGTTCCTCCGCCGGAGCCGCCCAAACCGAATCGCCCCTCGTCTCCCCCCGCCAAGCGGGGGCGCTCGCGCCGAGGCTGACGGGCGCAGTCATGTTCCGCTGGTCATGCGGTTTGCAACGACGTACTGCTTGGACGCTCCTTGCCTGTTGCCTTGGCTGGCACACCGGCCATGCGGCCACGACCAATGTCGACTTGGGTGCCACCCTTGAGCAAGTCGACGCGCTGCAGGTCACGGATCACGCGCGATCACTGCAACCATTAGCCATGCTCAACCAGGAAGCTGCCCGGCTGACGCCGGATCAGCAATGGCATCTGCGTTATCTGAACGCGTGGGAGGCCATGTACGAAAGCGATTACCCGAAGTCGGAGGCTTTGCTTCGGGACATCATCAGGCATGCCGGCAATCCGGTATGGGTGGATCGCGCTTCTGCCTTGATGCTGTGGCAACTGGTGCTCACCCGACGTTACCCGGAGGCGTTCGAACTGGCCAATCGTCTTGCAGCGCGCCTGCCGCAGGCCACGGATGTCAGGGCTCGCCTCGCGGTACTGTTGAACCTCTCGCAATCGATGGCCGTGGCTGGCCAGATTGACCTGGCAGTGAAGTACGCGCGAATGGCGATGGCCATGGCTCCTTCGGGCAAGGATTCATGCTATTCCGCGACCAGTTTGGTCGTGGCGCTTTCCAGCGGGCATCGGCTCATGCTCGACAGTCCGGAGCTGCAACAGGCCATCCGGATCTGCGCGGTGGCCAAGCTGCCGGTATTCAGTACCGATTTGCAGCTCACCGTTGTCCGCTTGCACCTGCAGGCGGGGCAGCAGCGCAAGGCGCTTGCGCTGCTCGACCGCATGGCACCTGCAATCGAGGTCGACGGCTATACCGCCAACAAATTGCAGGCCTTGGTGCTTCGGGCGCAGGCGCTGGCTGCTATCGGAGACGCCGCCGCCGCCCGGAAGGCATCCTTGGCGGTTGTTGCCATGCAGTCAACGGGCGATTGGCCGAGAGATGCCTACGAGGTGCTTTACCACATCGAGAAAAAGCAGGGTCACGCCGCCACCGCACTCGACTACTACGAGAAATACACCACGCTGGACAAGGCCCATCTCGATGATGCCAACGTGCGTGCGATGGCCTACGAGACGGTGCAGCAGCACGTGCTGGTGCAGAAGCTGGAGGCGGAGAAGCTGGACCAGCAGAACGCGGCGCTGCGCATGCAGCAGGAACTGGACGCCAAGGCCGCCGAGGCGAACCGGCTGTACCTCGCCTTGCTGCTGATGGTGCTGGTCTTTGCCGCGGTGTGGATGTTCCGGCTCAAGCGCTCGCAACTGCGCTTCAAGAAGCTGTCCCACCTCGATGGCCTGACCACGGTGTTCAACCGCCAGCATTTCATGGGCGAGGTGGAGCGCACGCTGCGCCTGCTGGAGAAGCGCACCGAGATGGCTTGCCTGGTCTTCATCGACCTGGACCACTTCAAGCGCATCAACGACACCCACGGACACGCCATGGGCGACGAGGTGCTGCGCCAGGTGGTGGTGGCCGGCAAGCAGCAGCTGCGCCCGGCCGACCTGTTCGGCCGGCTGGGCGGCGAGGAGTTCGGCATCCTGCTGGTGGGGTGCTGGCACGAGCAGGGCATGGCCATCGCCGACCGCATCCGTCATGCCGTGGAGGCGACGACGGTGGAGTGCGATGGCACCGTCATCACGGTGTCCGCCAGCGTGGGCCTGGCCTGCACCGGCGTGTGTGGTTACGATTTGCGGCGCCTGTGCCGGGAGGCCGACGCCGCGCTGTACCGCGCCAAGCGCGGTGGGCGGAATCGCGTGGTGGCCGATACCGGCAGCGGGGATTTCGCCGAAGCTTGAGGCGCGGCGGACATCCGGCACAGGACCTTGCGCGAGCTGGTCGAGGCGT
>DATNBK010000013.1:0-9164 GCA_035571995.1 Rhodanobacter sp. | reverse complement strand
GCCTGCGCCGGGTCGACCTTGCCGACGATGACGATGGTGGCCAGGTCAGGGCGCATGACGCTGCGTCTATAGGCCTGCACCTTGGCCAGGCTGAGGCCCATCACGCTCTGCGGCGTCGCATGCCGCAGCGCCGGATCACCTGCGGGCAGCAATGCCTTGGCCAGGCCCA
Source organism: Rhodanobacter sp. (assembly GCA_035571995.1). Taxonomy (GTDB): domain Bacteria; phylum Pseudomonadota; class Gammaproteobacteria; order Xanthomonadales; family Rhodanobacteraceae; genus Rhodanobacter. The sequence goes on along the minus strand of DATNBK010000013.1, from coordinate 8,995 downwards.
GCGACATCAGGAAATCCGGTGACTGCAGCTGGCCGGCAGTGATCCCCGCCACCTGCTTCTGCACGATGGCAAACGCCTGGGGCGGCAGCGCCGGATGCAGTTCGTTCTCCGCCAGGAGCTTCATGCCCTCGGCAAAATGCTGCGCCGGGACGGCCAGCGAGAACGAGGCGCCCGCGCTTTCCTGTGCACTGATCGCGTCGAGCGCCTGCTGGAATTGCAACCGGTCCATGCTGGCGGTGCCGAACGGATACAAGCCGTCCAGCACATCGGCCACGCCTTCCTCGCCGGGTGCCGCCTGCAAGTCCTGGTTGGTGCGCACGCTGCCATAGACCTGGACCGTGTCGCTGATCGTCTCGGGCTGCACGACCAGGCGCACGCCATTGGCCAGCGTGGTGGACACCGGCGCCAGGCTGGAGCGCGGCACCTCGAGCTTGGCCAGGGCCTGGCGCGCCCAATCCGGCAGGGTCACCGGCTTGTCGGGCGCGGAGGCAAAACTCTCGGCGCCGCCGAAGCCCTTGCCGGCAACCGGCTTGCCGGAACTCTCCGGCGTGAGCACCGCAGTGAGCGCATGCTCCGGAACGAAGGTCGCCTTGGCCAGCGCGTTGACGGCATCCGGGGTCACCGCCTCGAGGGCCTGTTTCATCGCCGCAGGAGATTCGAGTTCCTGGAACGCCAGCGCGCTCGACCACGCATTGGCCAGGCCCGCCACGGAATTCTTCTGGAATTCCAGCCCGGCGATCGCCTTGCGCTTGGCCGCCTCGACCAGGGCCGGATCGATACCCTTGACCACCGCGTCGGCCATGATCTTGCGCATGCGTGCCAGCACGGGTTGCGGATTCGCGCCCTTCGGGAAAATGCCCACCGCCAGGCCGAAGCCCGCATGCGGCATGAACTGCGTGCCAAAGCCGCCGTACAGCGCCGTGCCGTCGGCTCCCATGCCGAACAAGGCCGCGCGTTGCGAACCCAGCGCGTCGCCCAGCACCAGGGCGGTGGCGTAATCGGCAGCGCGCATGCCCGGCATGCGCCACACCACGTAGACGGACCCGTAGGGGCTGTCAGTCGGCAACTGCATGGTCTTGGCCTGCACCGACTGGAACGCAAAGGCGGGCCGCGCCGGTATCGTCTTGCGCGGGATGTCGCCAAATTGCGCCTTCACCTGGGCCAGCGCGGCAGCGGGGTCGACATCGCCGGCGATCACCAGGATGGCGTTGTTTGGCGCATACCAGGTGTCGTGGAACTGCTTCAGCATCGACGCCGTGGTCTTGTCGAAGGACTCGCGCGTACCGAGTGGCGTGTGCGCATAGGGCGTGCCGGCAAACAATTGGGCCTGCATCTGCTCGTAGAACTTGTATGCCGGATTGGACAGGTCGCGCGAAACTTCCTGCTCGATCGCGCCACGCTCCTTTTGCCATTGGTCCTCGCGCATGTCCACGCCACGCATGCGCAGCGCCTGGATGTGCAGCGCCACCTCCAGGTCCTGGGCCGGAGCGACGAAGTAATACTGGGTCACGCCCTGGGTGGTGTCGGCGTTGAACGCGCCGCCCATGCTGGCGGCAATGGCCGACAACTGGTCCTTGGAGAGGCCCGGGCTGCCGCGGAACATCATGTGCTCCACCGCGTGCGCCGTGCCCGGGAAAGCCGCAGGCACTTCGTCGCCGCCGGCCAGGTAGTTCATCTCGGTGGTGACCACCGGGGCCAGCGCATTGCGCACGATGACCACGCGCAAGCCATTGTCCAGCGTCGCGCGCGTGACTCCTTCACCCGCCGGCACAGTCGAGGTGGCAGCAAGGGCCAGACCCGACGCCAGCACCAGGCAAACGGCGAATACCCACTTCCAGCCTGCTTTCTTCATTACGTGTTCCTCGTAGCGCGGGGCTGAAATGTGGGTCGGGTTCGAATGGCACCGACTTAAGTGCGAAACCCCGTATTTCGTCATTCCCGCAAAAGCGTGAATCCAGTGACTTCAAGTCATCAGAGCCACTGGATCCCTGCTTTCGCGGGGATGACGAGCTTAAGTCAGCGCCATTCGGGCCAGCTTCATTTTCGCCCGACGAGGGCGCCAGACATGGCGGGACCTTCGGCGAAAAACGAACCTGACCTCGTTTCAGCCAGCCCGTACCGTCGTCACCTCGGGCAGGCCAGCCTTGCGCAATTGCGTATTGAGTTTGGCCAGGTCGCCGGACTCGAACTGTTGCCAGCGCGCCAGCGTCGACTCGACGCCCTGGCGCAGCTTGTCCAGGGCGGCGAGTTCGGCCACCGTCGGCGCACCGGTGCTCTCCTGCGTGGTGCGCGACAAGCCACCCAGCATCTGTGCCAAACCGAGCAGGCTGTCGGAGGCCGGGGCGGCGTCGCCGACGCCGGTGGTATCCGGCAGTGGCGGGGGTGCATGGCCTTCGAGCTCACGCGCATCGCCATCCACCTTTGCCACGGCCTTGACTACCGCGCCCGTGGCCCCCGCCTGCCCATGCAGCGCGGCAAGCTGCTTGCGCAACTGCGACACGCTCCGCTGGGCCACGGCCACCTTGGTCTGCAAACCGATGACCTGCTGCACCAGCGCCGTGCGCGCCTGCAGCGCCGCCGGATCCTGGCGGGTGCCGGCATGCTGCTCGACGGTGAGCGGTTGGGTATAGCTCGTGCCGTCCACGGTCAGCTTCACCGTATACGTCCCGGGCAACACGCGATGGCCGCCAAAGGCATCGGTCGCGGTCGACCCATGTCCATCGGCGGCGATCGCGCGCAGATCCCAACTGAAGCGGTGCATGCCCGCGGTGGCCGGAAGCGGCGGCGGTGTGCTGATCCACACGGCGGGCACGTTCAGGCTCTTGGGATCGACCGCGGGATATTTCGTGGTGCTGGAGTAATGCCGGATCACCTTCCCGCCGGCGTCGAGGATGTCCAGCGTGACCGGACCACTGGCCGCGGTCTTCAGGTAATAGTCGAGCAGCGCGCCCTTCATGCGCGGCGCGCCCGAGGCCACCTCGATCGGGGTCAGATTGGTCGCCACCGCGAGACTGGTGTCGCGCTGGTCATGGTCGGCGCCCGGCCGCAAGACGGCGACCTCGGGTTTGAACAGGTGCACGTTGGAACGCGCGATCGCGGGATCGAGCTGGTGCAGTGGCGAGAGGTCGTCCAGGATCCACAGCGAGCGGCCAAAGGTGGCGATCGCCACCGAATTGCCGTGGAAGGCAAAATCGCGGATCTCGGTCACCGGCAGGTTCAGCTGCAAGGACTGCCACTGGTCGCCGGCGTCGAAGGACACGTAGACGCCGATCGAGGTGCCGGCAAACAACAGGCCGGGACGGTCCGGGTCCTCCTTGATGGCCTGCACGTAGGCTTTGCCAGGCAGGCCCTTGATGACTTCCTGCCAGGTCTTGCCGGCGTCGCGGGTGCGCAGCACGTGCGGCGTGTAGTCGTTCAGCCGGTGCCGGTCGATTGCCGCATACGCGGTGCCGGCATCGGTGTGCGAGGCGTCAAGCATGATCACCTTGCTCCAGGCGCTCAGGCCCTTCGGCGTGACGTCCTGCCAGTGCGTACCGCCATCGTGCGTCACCCAGATCAAGCCATCGTCCGTGCCGGCCCAGACCGTATCCGCCTGCAGCGGCGAGGGTGCAATTGAATAGATCACGCCCCAGTGCGAATCCCCGGTCTTCTGCTGGTAAGTGGTGTCGGCAGCCGTGGTGGGATCGAGGTTGGCCGGGACGCCAGGCTTGGCCCGGCTGAGGTCCTTGCTGATGCGTTGCCAGTGCTCGCCCTTGTCGGTGCTCTTCCACATGAACTGGTTGGCGAAATACAGCGCGTGCCCCGGCGCCTGCGAAAACACCGTCGGCAAGGTCCAGGTATGCCGGAACTGCTCGCCGGGATAGGCCGCCCATGGCGTGACCACCTTCTTCACCCCGGTGAGCTGGTTGCAGCGGGTCAAGGTGTTGGCGTTGAGGTCGTACAGCAGCGTGGTGGCGTAGAGGTCGGCGACGCTGTCCGGGTCGACCGCCAGCATGTCGCTCTCGCCGCCGGTGCAAGTGGAAGCCCAATGGGCATAGGTCAGGCGGCCCTCCGGCACGTCGGTGACTACGCCGCGCGGGCCGCTGTCCTGCTGTGCCCCGTACACCCAGAACGGGTCGCGGTTGTCGGCAATCACGTGGTAGAACTGCCCGGTCGGCTGGTTGTCCCAGGAGCTCCAGGTGCGCGCGCCGTTGACGCTCACGATCGTGCCCTGGTCGCTGCTGAGCACCATGCGGTCGGGGTCGTCCGGGTTGATCCACAGCCGCCGGTAATCGTCGCCGCCGGCCGTGCCCTTGATCGCCTCGAAGCTGTGGCCGCCATCGGTCGAGCGGTACACCGAGGTGTTCATCACGTAGAGCTCGTCGGCGTTTTTCGGATCCACGGTGAGGCGGTCGAAATACCAGCCGCGGCCCCAGATGCGCGCCTCGCCATCGGCGAGCTTCCAGGTGGCGCCGGCGTCATCGGAGCGGTACAGGCCGCCCTGATCGGCATCCAGGATCGCGTATACGCGGTTGCTGTCGGTCGGCGCCACGGCCAGGCCGATCTTGCCCAGGCCCGCAGTCGGCAAGCCCTTGGTGAGATGGGTCCAGGTGTTGCCGCCATCGGCGGACTTGTACACCCCGCTGCCCGGTCCGTTGGACGGCGGGTACACGTTCCACGGCGGGCGTCGCGTGGCCCACAGCGCCGCATAGACCACCTGCGGATCGTTCGGCGCGAAGACCACGTCGATCGCACCGACGTCCGGATTCTTGTACAGCACCTTCTGCCACGTGGCGCCGCCATCGATGGAGCGATAGACGCCGCGCTCGGGATTGGCGGCGTACAGGTTGCCCAGCACGGCGACGAACAGGCGCTGCGGGTTTTTGGGATCCACGATGACGTGGCTGATGTGCATGCTCTTGGGCAGGCCGATGTGGGTCCAGGTCTTGCCCGCATCGGTGGACTTGTACATGCCGTCGCCGTAGGAGATTTGCGAGCGCGGATCGGATTCCCCGGTACCGACGTAGATGATGTCCGGGTTGGATGGCGCCACCGCGATGGCGCCAATCGACGCAATCGGCGCATCGTCGAAGATCGGCTCCCAGGTGATGCCGGCGTTGTCGGTCTTCCACACGCCACCATCCACCGCGCCGGAATAGAAGACATCGGGTTGGCCGGGCACGCCCGCCACCGCCTCGGTGCGACCGGCACGGAACGGCCCGAGCAGGCGCCACTGCAGGCCGGACAGCAGGCCGGCGTCGTAGCCCTGCGCACTGGCCGCCATCGGCGCCATGGCAAACGCCATGAGCGCGGCTGCCAGCAACCAGGCCACGCGCACCATGCCGCGGCGATGCGCTTGCGCACCCGACCGGTACCACTCATGCATCGCCATCGTCATTGTCTTCTCCAATCGTCGTGCCTACGGCAAGCCCTGCTTCACCCGTGCGATCAACCGCCGCCAGGGCCCAACGCCGCGGCCACTTGCTGATGCAGCTCGGCTGCCGCAGACACCTGCATTGCCGTCGGTGCTGCCAGGATCGTCACCGCACCATGCTGGTCGCCATAAATGGCGCTGTAGACCGCGCCAAGCCGTGCCTGCAGTTTCCGCAGGGCGTCCGCCTCGCTCCCGGCCTGCTGCAGGGCGGCGTATGTCCGGTCCATGTCATCGACCAACTGCGTCGCCACGTCGAATTGCCGGGCAAGCCCGGCCACGGGCGTGTCGAGCCGCGGATCGATGCGCAAGGTCAACGGCTGCGTATAGGTCTGACCGCCTACCGTGAGCGTGACCGTGTACTCGCCAGGCACCGCGGAGGGTCCCAGCGGCCCGAGCGGCGTGTCGTGCAGGATCACGGAAATCGGTCCCCGCCGGCTGTCGGACTTTGGTGCCGGATAGTGCAGATCCCAGACGATCCGGTGCGTGCCGGCGCTCGACGCGGGCACCTGCGGCGGCCGCAGCCAATAGGTGGGGAAATTCAGCTTGGCGGGATCGATCTGCCCGGGCCGGTCGGTCGAGGACAGATGGAAGGCGAGCCGTCCGGTCGCATCGTGGACCTCGAGGGTGACCGGGCCGGTGGCGGGCGCCTTCAGGTAGTAATCGAGGATTGCACCGTCGGGCGGGTTCTGCCCGGCCGGGGTCTCCTTTGGCATCTGCGTATCAGCGTAGGTGTTGCGCAATACCTGGTAGGCGGCGGCGGGCTTGTACAGATAGGCGGGGTCCGCGGCCGCGGCCGCCGCAAGCTGGCGCAGCGGCGTGATGTCGTCGAGGATCCAGAACGAACGGCCATGCGTGCCCAGCACCACGTCGTTGTCGTGGATCACCAGGTCCCGCATCGAGGTCTGCGGCAGGTTGAGCTGCAACGGCTGCCAATGCTCGCCGTCGTCCGCCGAATACCACACGGCGCGCTCCGTGCCTGCGATCAGCAAGCCCTTCTGCTCGGGGTCCTCGCGCACCACGTTGGCGGAGGCATTGTCCGGCAGGCCGTTGACGATCAGCTTCCAGGTCTTGCCGCCATCGTGGGTGCGGTAGATGTAGGGCTTGAGGTCATCGAGGCGGAAGCGGTTGACGGCCGCATAGGCAGTCTGGTCGTCGAAATGCGAGGCGACCAGCATCGACACCTTGCTCCACGACGTCATGCCCTTCGGCGTGACGTTGTCCCAATGCCTGCCGCCATCGCGGGTGATCCAGATGTAGCCGTCGTCGGTGCCGGCCCAGATCGTGTCGGTGGTCTTGAACGAGGGGCCGATGCTGTAGATCACGCCGCGATGGTCGAGCGGGCGCTCACGCTTGCCGAAGACACCCAGGGTGGATGGAATCCCCGGATCGGGACGGGACAGGTCGGGACTGATCCGCTCCCAGTTCTGGCCGCCATCGGTGGTCTTGAACAGCACGTTGGTGCCGTAATACAGCACATGCGGATCGGCCGGCGAGAACAGCAAGGGGGCCGTGCGGTTGGTGCGGTACTTGCCGTCCAGTTGCGGGCCGACGAACTGGCCCTGGCCGGTCACCCAGTCGTAGCGGATGACATCGCCGCCATAGATGATGTTTGGATGCAGCGGATCGGGCGCTATATAGGCATGTTCGCCGGCCCCGACCGGGTGCCAATCGCGGAAGGTGATCTGTCCGTCGTTGCTGCGGCTGAGGATGCCAACCGAGCCACTGTCCTGCTGCGAGCTGTAGACGCGGTAGGGGAACTGGTTGTCGGTAATGATGTGGTACGAGGACGCAGTTGGCTGGTTGTACCAGGAGCTCCAGGTCTTGCCGCCGTCAACGGTGAGCGTCGCACCCTGGTCCACGCCGAGCGCGATGATCTTCGGGTTGGCTGGATTGATCCAGATGCGGTGGTAGTCGTCACCGCCGGGCGCGCCCTTGATTGCCTCGAAGCTCCTGCCGGCGTCCAGCGAACGATAGAACGAGGTGCTGGCGACATAGATCTCGTCAGGGTTGTCGGGAGCGACCGCCACTTCGGCGAAGTCCGACCCTCGCCCGTAAATGCGCTCTTCATGGTTGACGCGGTGGAAAGTCTGGCCCGCGTCGTCGGAACGATAAGTCCCATCCAGGCCCGGCGATGCCTGGACCTGTGCATAGATGCGCTTGGGATCGCTGGGTGCGATACCGATACCGAGGCGACCCAGGCCCTGCGCCACCGTCGGCAGCCCCTGGCCGATCTGCCGCCAGGTATTGCCGCCGTCCGTGGACTTGAACAGCCCACTGCCGGGACCGTTGATCGAGGTGTTCTCGGACTTCATCGACCACGGCGGCGTGCGCCCGGCCCACAGCACGGCATAGACGGTCTGGGCATTCGCCGGATCCAGGGTGACCTGGATCGCCCCGACGTCCGGACCCTTGTACAGGACCTTCTGGAAGGTCTTGCCGCCGTCGACGGAACGGAACACGCCACGCTCCGAATTCGGCCCGTAAGGATGCCCCAGCACCGCGACGAACAGCCGGCCGGCGTCATGCGGGTCCACGGCGATCGAGGCGATCTGCTGGCCGTCGCGCAAGCCCAGGTGTTGCCAGGTCTTGCCGGCGTCGGCTGACTTGTACATGCCGTCGCCAGTGGACAGGTCCGGCCGCAGCAAACCCTCGCCCGAACCCACGTAGATCACGTTCGGATCCGACGGGGCCACGGCAAGGTCGCCCACCGAATTGTTTTCATCGCCCTTGAACAGGGGTTCCCAGGTCTCGCCGTAGTTTTCGGACTTCCAGATGCCGCCGTTGTTGGGGGCCATGTAGAAGACGTTTGGCTGGCTCGGCACGCCGGCAACGCCGACAGTTCGGCCACCCCGGAACGGACCAATCAACCGCCACTGCATGCTGGAAACCAGGCTGGCATCGTAAGACTGGGCGCTGACCGCAAGCGGCGCCATGGCCAAGGCCATGCACGCCGTCGCCAGCAAGGCCAGCCAACCCGCATCACGCCGGACGAGACGGCCTGGCCGCGGAATGCCGCGATCGCCAGCCATGGCGTGGTGGAAGCCCGCTGGCGGGCGACGCGCTTGCGGGCCCGACTGGTACCACTCATGCATCGCGATCGTCATCGTCTTGGCTTCCACCTTCGTCATCCAAACCCGAACTCATGCGTCAGCTGCCTGGCCCCAGCGCAGCGACGACCTTCTGGTGCAGCTCGGCTGCCGTGGATACCTGCAGGGCCGTCGGTGTGGCCAGGGCCGAGACCGCGCCGTACTGGCCGCCGTAAATCGAACCGTAGACGCCACCCAACTGCTGGTGCAGCTCACGCAGGGCACCGGCGTTTGTGGCACCGGCCTGGTGCATGGCCGCATAGACGCGGTCCATGTCCGTCACCAGTTGCGTGGCCAGGTCGAACTGCCTGGTCAGCCCGGCCAGCGGCGTATCCAGCCGCGGGTCGATGCGCAAGGTGAGCGGTTGCGTATACGTCTGCCCACCCACGCTGAGGGTCACCGTGTATTGGCCCGGCACGGCCGTGGGCCCGAGCGGCCCCAGCGGCGTGTCATGCAGGATCACGGAGATCGGCGCGCGATGGGTGTCGGACTGTGG
>DATNBK010000012.1:0-2672 GCA_035571995.1 Rhodanobacter sp. | reverse complement strand
GCGATCTGCAGCGTGATCAGCACGGTGCCGGCCTTGTGACGGCGCAGCGCGGTGAGGACGGGCTTGATCTGGATAGTCATGGTGCTCTCCTCAGCTCGACTTCAACTGCCACGCCGGCTGCACGTGCGCCGCCCGCCATGCCGGATAGAACGCCGCCAGCACGGTGGCGACGATGGCCACGAGCAGGGTGAGCCCCACCAGCGAGACATCGAGCTGCGCCAGCTGCGCGATCTGCGGCGGAAACAGCACGCCCACGCCGGACACGCCCAGCGCGGTGAGCAGCAGGCCCAGCACGCCGCCGACCAGGCCCACCGTCGCCGCCTCGATCAGGTATTGCGTGTAGATCTCCCTGCGCGTGGCGCCCAGTGCGCGGCGCACGCCGATCTCGCCCGCGCGGCGCATGAATTTCGCCAGCAGCAGGCCGATGGTGTTGACCAGGCAGATCACAAAGAAGCCCAGCGCCACGGCCAGTGAAATGCGGCTCTCGGGCGGCACCACGTGCTCGTGGTCCAGCCACTGCGCCACGTCGCGCAGGCGCACGTTGGGCGCCCAGCCGAAGCGGCCGGCGTGTTGCTGGTCAGCGGCGTAGTGGGTGAGGAAACTGCGATAGCTCGCGACTTCGGCCGGGGTGTCCAGCTCCACCCATGGCGTGATCCATACACAATTGCTTTGTGTGTAATCTTCCCAGTTGGTGAACTTGAGCTGCCCGCGGCAGCTGTTGCGGCCGCTGGGATACATCTTCAGGTCCATGGCCCGGGTGAACGGCATGTAGATATCCGGTTCATCGGCGAAACCGTCGGTGCTGAACAGGTCGTAGAACCGCGGGCGCGGGTTCCAGTGGTTGGTGACGCCGACCACGCGGTAATCGTGGCCGCCAAGATTGATCGTGCGCCCCACGCTGTTCGCGCCGGCGAACACCTTCTGGTTGAGCTCGCTGCTGATGACCACGTCGGCGGCGCGTGCCTCGTCGTCCTGCAGGCCCCAACCGCTGCCATAGCGGAACGGCACCTCGAACATGGCGAAGAAGTCGCTGCCCACGGCATAGCCGCTGACGGAGATGGGCAGTTCGCGGTTGCCGCCCGGCATCACCGACATCAGCACCTGGTACAGCATCGTCTTGCGCTTTGCTTCATGTGCCCGCAGCAGCGCCATCGCATCGATGTAGCTCACCGCTTCTGCCGGTTCGCCCTTGAGGTTCTGCTGCGGCCCCCAACCGTCGATCTGCGGAATGAACAGCTGCGCCGACTTGTCGGGAATCGGATTGCCCGACACCGCGCGGAACACCGAGTACGTGATCATCGACGCGGCTACGCCGAAACCGATCGCCATCACCATCAGGAGGGTGAGGGCGGGGTTGCGGCGCAGGCTGCGCAGGCCGAGCTGGAAGTAATAGGCGAACATCACGTTCCTCTGTCGATTTACCCCTCCCCCTGCTTGCAGGGGGAGGCCGGATGGGGGTGCCTTTCGCCGGGATCAAATGCACCCCACCCCAACCCTCCCCTGCACGCAGGGGAGGGAGCGAAACTCATTGCAGCAGCCCGTTGACCGCTTCCAGGTCGCGCATGTCGATGGTGCCCGCGGCCTGCTTGAGCAGCAGCTTGTTGAGCACGAACTGGTGGCGCACCACGGTGTATTCGCTCTGCATGTTCGCGAGGTACTGGATCGCGAACACCACGTTGGTCAGCGACTGCGTGCCGATGGTGTAGCCCGCGCGCATCGAGGCCACGGTCTTTTGCGCGGCTTCCACCGAATCGCGCGCGCTGTCCACCTGCTCGATGCCGTCCACCACCAGGTTGAAGTAGTTGGCGGCGTCGCGCGCGGCCTGGCGACGCTGGGTTTCCAGCACGCCCTGGTCGGCATCGCGCTGGTACAGCGCCTGCTTCACCTGCGCATGCGTGAGGCCGCCGCTGAACAGCGGGATGGTGAGCGTGAGGCCTACCGTTGTGGTGGCCGGCCCGTAGGCGCCCGTGCCCGGCATGGCGTTCGACCACTGGCCGAACTTGTTGTAACCCACGCCCGCGGTGAGCGTGGGCAGGTGCCCGGCGCGCGCCGCCGCCACCTTGTGCTCGTCGCTGCTCACGGCGTAACGCGCGGCGAGCACGGTGGGGTTGGTCTTCAGCGCCGCGTCGACCCAGGCCTGCTCGTTGTCCGGCTGCGGCGCCTGCATGGGCAGGTCGTCGCGCAGCTTCTTCAACTCGCCCACCGGCTTGCCGGTGATCTGCTGCAACGCACGGCGCGCATCCTTGAGGGCATCTTCGGCGCTGATCCGCTGCGCCTTGATGTACAGGTAGAGCGCCTTCGACTGGCTGACGTCCGCGGCCATCGACAAACCGTTCTTGAAGCGCGAGGACGTCTGGTCGTACTCCTGCTTGTAGGCGTCCTCGTAGGCGCGATCGATGTCCAGCATGTCCCGCGACACCAGCACGTTGAAGTACGCATTGGCCACGCGCACGTACAGGTTCTGCAACGCGGCCTGATAGACCTGCTCCTGCGCGTCGCGGGCGGCGTGCGCCGCGCGCAGGTTGGCGATCGCGGACAGGTCGATGATCGGCTGGCTGAGGTTGCCGGTGAGGCTGCGGTCGCGCACGTGGCCACCGCCGCCGGTCTGCACGATGTTGCCGTTGCCGGACGTGGTCTGGGTGCTGCCGCCGCTGTGGATCTGGTCCATCTCC
>DATNBK010000011.1:0-7000 GCA_035571995.1 Rhodanobacter sp. | reverse complement strand
GGGCCGAGGAAGGCTTGCCAGTCTTCGACGTTGGTGGGGCGCAGGTCGGCTGCGGAGAGCGATTCGAGCAAGGCTTCGCGGCGGCCAGCGGAGTCTGCGGCAATGAGTACGCGCCCGGGGTAGCTGGACAGGAACTGGCGCAGTGCCGTGCCCGGTTCTTCGCCCTTGCGGCTCAACGTCAGCTCCGGCGCCGGACGGCTGCCGGTGTCGATGGCATGCTCGTGGCCGGCATCCACCACTTCCACGCGCAGGCGCCGGTTCAGTTGCGCGCGCAATATATCCGGGGGCAGGAAGATTTCCGCCGGCGGCAACACCGGGCGCTCGATGTCGTGCGCGCGCTGCTCGTAGCGCTCGCTGGTTTGCGTCCAGAACTGCTCGGCAGCCTCGGCGGCACCCTCGCACAGCACGAACAGCGCGTCGTCCGCGAGATAATCGAACAGCGTGGCGGTGCCTGTATGCGGATCCTGCGCGCCATTCCGCGCGTCCGCGGGCGGAGCCTCCGCCGGGAAGAACAGCGGCAGGTAGTACTCGATCCCGCCGGGGGTGACGCCCGCCTTCATGTCCTGGTACAGCGGGCAATGTCGCGGATCTATCGGGAAGCGCTCGCGCAGCCTGCCGCGGAACGCCTTGGCGGCTTCTTCGGTGGTCGGGAACTCGCGTGCCGGCAGCAACTGCACGCTGTCCACCTGCTGCTGCGAACGCTGCGTCTCCGGATCGAAGCTGCGGATGGAGTCGACCTCGTCGTCCAGCAGCTCCACGCGGTAGGGGTTGGCGGCGCCCATCGGGAAGATGTCCACCAGCGCACCGCGCACGGCGAATTCACCAGGCTCGCCGACCTGCGGCACGTGGCGATAGCCCGCGGCCTGCATGCGCCGCTGTTCCTCGGCGAGATCGAAGGTCTGCCCGCGGTCGAGCATCAGGCCGGCGCCGGCGATATGGCTGCGCGGCGCGATGCGCTGCATCAGGGTCGCCATCGGTACCACCAGCATGCCGTGTACCAGGCCGGGCAGGCGGTACAAGGTGGCAATGCGTTGCGAGACCACCGCCGGGTGCGGGCTGAAGACCTCGTAGGGCAGGGTTTCCCAGTCCGGGAAGTGCAGCACCGGCAGGTCGCTGGCGAAGATTTCCAGCTCGGCTTCGAGCGCCCGCGCGCGCAGGTTGTCGCGGGTCACCGCGACCAGCAGGCCCGGATGCGTGCGCGCCGCCTCGGCGATCACCAGCGCCCGTGCCGAACCGTAGGGCGGGGTCCAGTATCGGCGTTGCTTGGGGGTGGTGGGCAGGGCGGGTGGCTGGATTCGGTCAGGCATGGACGACGTGTCAGCGGACGCGGCGGGAAATACGCCGGGCAAAGCGTGCCATTGTAACCGCCAGACCGCCCCGGGCCGCGCGGGGATGCGTGGTTTACCGGATGCCGACACCCAGCCCGACGCCAAAGTGCACATTGCTGCGCCCCTGCCGCAGTTCCTCCGGCGTCCACAGATGGGCCTGTGCAACCTTCACCAGCGGGAACACGTAGCTGGCCTCGCCGACCTGGCCCGCACGGTTGCCGTCGAGCGTGCCCAGTACGGTGACCAGGGCGCCGTCCGGATAAGCCAGCGGTTCCACATAGCCGGCCATCACCGCGATGAAGCGGCCGCCGGCGCTGTCGTTGACCTGCGGGCGCTGCGATGAATCCAGCGGATAGCCGAGGATTTCAATCTCGCTGTGGTCGGCGAGGTTCTTCACCTGCACCACCTTGCCGCCCCAGATCACCGTGCCGTGGGCATAACGCTCTGGGGTTTGCCCGACCTGGGCCGGTGTGGCGGCGATGCTGGGCGTCTGGCTGTGGAAGATGGGCTTGGGCGCGCAGCCGGCCAGGACGCCGGCAAGCAGCAGGCTGGAGAGCGGGACGAGGCAGCGGGAGGCATGCATATGCGGGTACTCGGCATGGATGGCAAAAATGGGTGCCTGTGTTTCCAAGCGTGTGGCGCTTGCCGGCAACAGTCAACGGCCGACGGTATCCTTGTCGTGACGAGGCACAGACCACGGCGCCGGCAACGACGTTCAACGCTGGTGCGGTGCGGCGCGTGGACCTTGGTGGTGCGGTGGTGCTGGCGTGTCGCTGCGCAGCCAGTCGAGCTGCCACGAGGTTGCATCGCCCTGGGCAAGCAGCGGCGCCAGGGCGGCCATGGCGGCGCGCAGCCGTTGGTCCAGATCCCATGGCGCGTTGAGCACCACCACCCCGGCGCCATTGAGGCGCAATGGCGTGTTTGCCGCGTGCACCAGGATCTCCGTGCGCAATACGCGCTTGACCGGGAGTTGTCCGGTGGCACGCAGGAAGGGCTGCACCTCGCTGCGCAGCTTGATTGGATACCACACCGCATAGATACCGTTTGGCCAACGTTGCAACGCAGTCTTCAAGGCCTTGACGATGACGGCGTATTCGGCTTCCTGCAATTCATAAGGCGGATCGATGAGCACCATGCCGCGCTTTTGTGCCGGCGGCAGCAAAGCCTTCAAGGCGGCGTAGCCGTCGCGCTGGTGCACGTGCAGGCGCGGATCATGGGCGAGCAGCGCGCGCAGCCTGGCCGCTTCTTCGGGATGCAGTTCGCACAGTTGGGCCTGGTCACCGGGCCGCAGCAGGCGCGCCGCCAGCAAGGGTGAGCCGGGATAATGGCGAAGTGGCGTGTTGCGGTCGGCTCCGCCCAGCACACTGTCGCGGTATCGCGCCAGGAGTGGCGGCAACTCCTCCGCGCCGAGCAGGCGGGCGATGCCGTCCAGGTATTCGTGGGTTTTCCCGGCCTCGACACCGTCCAGCGCGTAGCTGCCGCTGCCCGCATGCGTGTCGTAGTAGCAGAACGGCGTTAGCTTGGCCTGCAGCGATTCCAGCAACGCCAGCAGCACCGTGTGCTTGAGTACATCGGCGAAATTGCCGGCGTGGTAGGCGTGGCGATAGTTCATGGCAGGGACGGGTTGCGGAACTGCGGATTATAGGCGGCGGAGCAACCGCGCTGGCCCGCCTCGGCCATGAATCGTCTCATCGCCGTTGGAGTGGGAAAACGGCGGCGGTCAGTCGATCACCGCATGGCTTTCCGTGGTGCCGAGCACCTCGGGCCGCTTGGGCTTGCGCTGCCGCTGGGCCAGCAGCGGATGGCTGAACACGGCGCCGAGGATCACCGCGCCGCCAACGTAGAACCACGCGTCCAGCTCGCGTTGCTCGTGCAGCAGCACGATGGCCAGCACGATGGCGTACACCGGCTCCAGGTTGGTGATCATCTGCGTGCCAAACGCGCTCAACTGGCGCAGCGCCACCAGGGCCAGGGCAAAGGGCAGCAGGGTGCAGCCGAACGCGAGCGCCGCGAGCAGCCAGGCGTCGTGCGGGTCCGGCAGGACGAAGGCTGCGCCCGAGTGCGGCAGCAGCGGCAGCATCAAGGTCAGGAACAAGGCGCCGGTGCCGAGTTCGACGAAGGTCACCGCCAGCGGGTCGCCGCGCTCCACGAAGCGCTTGTTGAGCGAGCCGAACAAGGCGACGAACACCGATGAGAGCACGCCCATGGCCAACCCCAGGCGCATGTCGGCGGGTATGCCGCCCACCACCATGATCACGCCGGGGACGATCACGGCGCCCACCAGCAATTCACGCGGGTCGAACCGGCGCTTGGCAATCCAGGGCTCGATCAATGCCATGAACACCGGCGCCAAGGCCATGCACGTGGCGCCCACCGAAGCATTGGACAGCTTGATCGCGGCGTACCACGTCAGCCAGTGCATGGCCACCAGCACCCCGATGCCGGCGTAGGCCAAACGCAGTCGCGCCGACATTGCCCGCAGCCCGCGCCACATCCTGGGAACGGCAAGCAGGGCAAGCATGACCAGGAGCATGCGCCACCACACCAGCTGTGCGGCCGGGAGGGTGATCAGTTTGCCGAGGATGGCGGTGAAGCCCCACAACAGGACACAGAAATGGATCTGCAGGTGGGCGCGGGTCGTGGATTGCATGGGTGGCACCCGGCAATGGCTGCAGCATTGTAGGCGCCGGCATCCGTTTGCGGGTCGGTCGGATCAGGTATCGCGGTGCGGCCTTACTTGCGGGCAGCACCCTCGCGCACCGGGACGGGCATGGCGCAGACGCTGACTTTGCCCGGTGCCCACGTGTAGAACGCATCGTGACGGTTGCGCGCGGCATCGAGCAAGGTCGTGAACGTGGCGCTGTCGGTACGCAATACCTGGATCGGGGTGCGTTGCGCAGCTGGCAAGTCGGCCGCCACCTGCATCGAGCGGATGGGCGTGCGCGGGTCCCCCGCGGTAT
Source organism: Rhodanobacter sp. (assembly GCA_035571995.1). Taxonomy (GTDB): domain Bacteria; phylum Pseudomonadota; class Gammaproteobacteria; order Xanthomonadales; family Rhodanobacteraceae; genus Rhodanobacter. The sequence continues at coordinate 2,712 of DATNBK010000011.1, read as the reverse complement.
AGAACCCCAGGGCGCCGCTGCCGCGCGGCAGCCCGGACAGCAGGGGCATGCCAACAAGCACGCGGCCGACGACGGCCAAGTTCCGGTCCAACCTGCGGGCCTGGCCGATCACGGCGTACAGCGAGCCGCCATCGCCGCTTTGCGGGTCGTTGCCGCGGGCCACGGCAACCATGCTGTAGCAATGCAAGAGCCATTCCTCTCCGCTCTTGCGGTCGCGCCCTGCGGGAAAGCCCTCGCTGAAACCAACCTCGGGTGCGTAGATGTCGCCGTCGGGCAGGCTGGTCCACTGCAGGTCGACATCGAGTGGGCGGGTGAACTCCGGCGGCAAGCTGGCCTTGGCGCTGCCGTGATCGCGTGGAGCCGGGGAATAGCCGTCCGCCGGATCCTCGGGCGTGCCCCACTGGGTCACAAAGTTGTCCTGTACGCGGACCACGGACAGGCCGTCGAAGTAATGGGCACGGACCAGGGCGCGGATATTGGTGGCGTGCAACGGCGTGAAATCGGGCGCCAGCTCGATGATCACCCGGCCGCCTGGCAGTTGCAGGTACAGCAGGTTCCCTGGGTCAGGCGTGCGCCATTCATTGGGCTTGGATTGCGCCAGCAGCTCGCTGGCACTGGGGGTGTAGTGGGCGTTGTCGGGTGCGGTCGCGGCCAGGGTCGGCAGGCCAGGGAACAACGTGAACGCGATGGCGGCAAGCGTGATGCGCTGGAACATGATGCTCTCCCCTGGTCCGGTAGTGTCATCATGCGGCAGCATCCCGCCAGCGTCCACCGGGAGCACGCGCGCAACAGCCAGGTTGCCGCCGACGGGTGTTGGCAACGGACGTCTGGACTGCCGGCGCCGGCGCAATGGGCCCAGATGGCTTGGGCTGGCCGCGGATTTCGCGGCACAATGCCCTGGCGCCCGGGGAACGCGGCGCTCCGCCGCGACAGCCACGAAGACTCCAGGAACCGCAATGACTGAAACCACATCGCCCGTCGCGCTCGGGGTCATCGGCGGCAGCGGCCTGTATGCACTTGCTGGCCTGCAGGACGAACAACGCCATCGCGTGCGGACCCCGTTTGGCGAGCCCTCCGGCGAGGTTGTGATTGGTGTGTTGGGCGCTCAGCGCATGGCATTCCTCGCCCGTCACGGCGAGGACCATCGGCTTGCGCCACATCGGGTCAATTACCGCGCCAATGTCTGGGCCCTGCATCAGCTTGGTGTCCGGCACCTGGTCGCGGTCAATGCGGTGGGGGGGATACGCGCCGACCTGGGGCCGCGCGGCATCGTGGTGCCCGATCAGCTCATCGACTACACCTGGGGCCGGGCCAGCAGTTTCCACGACGTCGAGGGCGCCAAGGTGGAGCACGTCGATTTCAGCGAGCCCTACGCGGCGCCATTGCGCCGGCAGTTGCTGGCTGCTGCTGCTGCGGTCGGGGTGCCAGTCGTGGATGGGGGCTGCCACGGCGTCACCCAGGGTCCGCGCCTGGAGACGCGCGCGGAGATCGTCCGCATGCGGCGCGACGGCTGCGACCTGGTGGGGATGACCGGGATGCCCGAGGCTGTGCTCGCGCGGGAGCTGGGCGTGGATTACGCGTGCCTGGCACTGGTGGCCAATTTCGCCGCCGGCTGTGGCGACGAGGTGGAAATCAGCATTGCCGAGATCTTCGCCCACCTGGAGTCCGCCACGGCCAAGGTACCGGCCATCCTGGCTGCGCTGCCGGCGCTCTGAAACCGCATCGGCGACGGTTTCGACGACCGGGTGTCTGGCGCCGCACGAACCCTGCAGTAGGATTTGACGGGGTGCCGGGAACAGTGTATCCGTACTCCTGCGAATGGCTGTAAAGCCGTCCATGGCTGTAAAGCCCGTCCAGCCGTCGCTTGCTTTGACTCACGGGGAGGTCTCATGCCATTCGCCAGCCAGAGTCACGTCGCCGCAACCGATAGGGTGGTGCCATTCCAGGCGCGCGATGGGCGGGCCTGCAACGTGGTCCAGGTGCGCGGTGGCCGCACTCCCGACAAGGGTCCGGTCCTGCTGGTGCATGGCGCGGGGGTGCGGGCGAACATTTTCCGGGCGCCTGTTGAGGCCACGGTCGTCGACCTGCTGCTCGATGCCGGCTACGACGTGTGGATGGAGAACTGGCGTGCCAGCATCGACCTCACGCCATGCCGCTGGACGATCGACCAGGCTGCGCTGTATGACCATCCGGCGGCGGTGGAGACGGTCGTCAGGGAGACCGGCGCAACCAGCGTCAAGGCGATCGTGCATTGCCAGGGCTCCACTTCTTTTTGCCTGTCCGCGGTGCTGGGCCTGGTGCCGCAGGTGAGCACGATCGTCAGCAACGCGGTGTCGTTCCATACCGTGGTGCCGCTGGCGGCACGGCTCAAGGGCAAGCTCAGCGTGCCGCTGCTGGCCTCGCTCACCCCGTTCGTGAATCCGCAGTGGGGCCTGCATCCACCGAGCCTGCTGGCCAAGGTGCTCAATGGCGCGATCCGGCTGACCCACCACGAGTGCGACAACATCGTCTGCCGCTGGTCGAGCTTCGCCTACGGCGTCGGCTTCCCCACGCTGTGGCGGCACGAGAACCTGAATACCGCCACGCATGACTGGATGCAGGCCGAATTCGCCGCCGTGCCGCTCACGTTTTTCCAGCAGATGGACCGCTGCGTGGCGGCTGGCCATCTGGTGGCCTATGACCGTCCGCAGGAGGTGCCGGCTGATCCCCTGG
>DATNBK010000010.1:0-4219 GCA_035571995.1 Rhodanobacter sp. | reverse complement strand
GCGCCGAGCGAGTCGGAATGGTCGATCAGGCCCTTGCGCGCGATGGTCACGGTCTCGAAGCCGCGGTGCGGGTGCGGCGGAAAGCCCGGCACCGTGCTGCCGTGGTACATGCTCCAGCCGTCCTTGCGGCTGAAGTCCTGCCCGATGTCGCGCCCGGCGAGCGACGCGGCCGGACCCATCTGCGCATTGGCGCGCGGATAGGCGTCGTCGTGGTAGACGCAAAACAGGAAGGGGTCGATGGTTTCCCACGGAAAACCGAGCGGCTTGATCTGCACGATGGGGCTGGCGGACATGGCGGCGCTTTCTGCACGAGGCAATTCAATACCTGCAGATGCGGCCGCGCCGCGTGTTTTCAAGCGCGCGGGGCGTGCGGCGCGCGCGCCGGCGCCGTTCAGCCGCGCGTGTAATACGGGTTGGCGCCAGTTGGCGCGGGCGCCGGTGCCGGCTGCGCAGGCACGGGCTCGATCTGCGTGCCGTCGGCGGTGCGCAGCGTGTTGCCCTGCAGGGTCACGCGGGTTCCCGCGGCCACCGGTGCGCGGCGCTCCAGATGGCGCACCGCGCCGTCGTCCATGCGGATGGCGATTTCATACACCGTGGTCTTGCGCACGTTCTTTTCGATCGCGTTGCCGGCAAAGCCCCCGCCCACCGCGCCAAGGATGGTGGCGACCGTGCGGCCATTGCCGCCGCCGAACTGGTTGCCGACCAGGGCGCCGACCACACCGCCGCCCACCGCGCCCAGACCGGTCCCCTGGCCCTTGCGCTCCACCGGGGTCACGGATTCCACCGTGCCGCACACATGGCACACCGGGCGCGTCGCGGCCGGCTGCGGCGCCTGCACCACGTAGCCCTCGCCGGGCGCGGGCTGCGCGCGGGCAACCTGCCGGTGCGCCGGCCGTGCTTGCGTTTTTGGAGCAATATATTCAGATTTGACGCCGGCTGGCGGCTGTTTTTGCATAGCACCATTGGCTTGCGCGGCGAGCGGCGGCGCCGTCACCACCGCCGTGGTGGGCGGTGGGGAGGCAGGCTGCGCGCCGGCCGCGGCGGGCGTCGTGGAAGCTGTGGAGGCCGCGGGGTCCACGCTCGCCACCTGCGCCGCGGGCGTGGCGGGCCGCGTCTGGGTGTAAACCAGCGTGCCGCCCAGCGCCACCACGGCGGCGGCGAGCACGCCCACCGCGACCCAAAGCGGCTTGACATTCCGGGTGGAGGGTACGGGGATGGGTTCCAGCGAGGTGCTCATGTCGGTGTTCCTTGATTCGATGTTCGGGTCGGGCCGGCGCGCGCCGGCCCAGGTCACTCCCAACTCTAACGGCGCAGCGGGCAGACGGTGCACAGCGCGCGGCCAACGGTTTGTAGCGTGTGTAACGCGGCGTAAGGGGCGGCGTAAGGGCCGCGCGGAACGCTCACCTCACAGGTTGGGCGAGAGCAGCCGCTGCAAGTCCTTTTGCGCCATGCCGCGCCGGCGCGCCAGGTCCTGCACCTGGTCCTCGCTGATCTTGCCGACGTTGAAATAGGTGCTCTCGGGATGCCCCAGGTAGAAGCCGCTGACGCTCGCGGCCGGCATCATGGCCATGCTCTCGGTCACCGACATGCCGATCTCGCCGGCCTGCAGCAGCTCGAACATGGCGCGCTTGACGCTGTGGTCGGGGCAGGCCGGGTAGCCGGGCGCGGGGCGGATGCCGGTGTATTTCTCGGCGATCATCTCGTCGTTGCTCAGCGCCTCGTGCTCGCTGTAGCCCCACAGGTCGGTGCGCACGCGGTGGTGCATGCACTCGGCCAGCGCCTCGGCGAGGCGGTCGGCCAGCGACTTGAGCATGATGGCCGAGTAGTCGTCCATGTCGTCGATGAAGGCCTTTTCCTTCTTCTCGATGCCCAGCCCCGCCGTGACCGCGAACAGCCCGGCATAGTCGGCAATGCCGCTGGATTTCGGTGCGACAAAGTCGGCCAGGCAGCGGCTCGGGCGCAGCACGCCGTCCACCATCTGCTTCTCGGTCTGCTGGCGCAGGCCATACCAGGTCAGCGCCACCTCGGTGCGGCTCTCGTCGGTATAGAACTCGATGTCGTCATCGTTCACGCTGTTCGCCGGGTACAGCGCCAGCACCGCGGCGGCCGTCAGCCAGCGCCCTTCGATCAGGCGCTGCAGCATGCGTTTGGCGTCGGCATACACGCGCACCGCCTCCGTGCCCACCACCTCGTCCTTCAGGATCTCCGGGAAGTGCCCCGCCAGGTCCCAGGTCTGGAACAGCGGGCCCCAGTCGATATAGCGGGTCATTTCGGTCAGGTCGAAGTTCTTGAAGACGCGCCGTCCGATGAACTTCGGCTGCGTCGGCGTGTACGCCGCCCAGTCGATCGGCGTCTTGTTGGCGCGCGCGCGCGCCAGGTCCCACATCGGCACCTGCTTTTTATTGGCGTGCTGGCGGCGCACGCGCTCGTAGTCGGCGTTGATCCCGGCCACGTACTCGGCCGCCTGATCCGACAGCAGGCTTTGCGCGGCACCCACGCTGCGCGAGGCATCGGGCACGTACACCACCGGGCCTTCATAGTGCGGCGAAATCTTCACCGCGGTGTGCACACGCGAGGTAGTGGCGCCGCCGATCATCAGCGGAATCTTCTTGAGGCGGAAATGATCGTCCTTCTGCATCTCGCCCGCCACGTATTGCATCTCTTCGAGGCTGGGGGTGATGAGTCCGGACAGGCCCACGATGTCAGCGCCCTCGACCTTGGCGCGCGCCAGGATCTCATGGCAAGGCACCATCACGCCCATGTTGATGACCTCGAAGTTGTTGCACTGAAGCACCACGGTCACGATGTTCTTGCCGATGTCGTGCACGTCGCCCTTCACGGTGGCGATGACGATCTTGCCCTTGGTGCGCACGTCGCGCCCGGCGGCCTCGTCCTGGCGTTTTTCTTCCTCGATGTAGGGAATCAGGTGCGCCACGGCCAGCTTCATCACGCGCGCCGACTTGACCACCTGCGGCAAAAACATCTTGCCCTGGCCGAACAGGTCGCCGACCACGTTCATGCCGTCCATCAGCGGTCCCTCGATCACGTGCAGCGGGCGCCCGCCCTTGGCCAGAATGCCCTGCCAGGCCTCTTCGGTGTCCTCGGTGATGAAGTCGGTGATGCCATGCACCAGCGCATGCGACAGGCGATGCGCCACGGTGGCGGGGTGTTCCAGCGTGCCGCGCCACTCGAGCTTCTTGTCGTCGTCCTTCTCCGCGCCCTTCGCGTTCTCGGCGATCTCGACCAGCCGCTCGCCGGCGTCGGGGCGGCGGTTCAGCACCACGTCCTCGACGCGCTCGCGCAAGGTCGGCTCGAGGTCGTCGTACACGCCCATCATGGCGGGGTTCACGATGCCCATGTCCATGCCGGCCTTGATCGCGTGGTACAGGAACACGGTGTTGATCGCCTCGCGCACCGGGTCGTTGCCACGGAACGAGAAGCTCACGTTGGAGACGCCGCCCGACACCTTGGCGCCCGGCAGGTTCTGCTTGATCCAGCGCGTGGCGTTGATGAAGTCCACCGCGTAGTTGTTGTGCTCCTCGATGCCGGTCGCGATGGCAAAGATATTGGGGTCGAAGATGATGTCCTCGGGTGGAAAGTCCACCTCATCGACCAGGATGCGGTACGCGCGCTCGCAGATCTCGATCTTGCGCTGGTAGGTGTCGGCCTGGCCCTGCTCGTCGAAGGCCATCACCACCGCGGCCGCACCGTAGCGCCGCAGCAGCCTGGCCTGGCGCTTGAACGGCTCCACGCCCTCCTTCATGCTGATCGAATTCACGATGCCCTTGCCCTGAATGCAGCGCAGGCCGGCCTCGATCACCTCCCACTTGGACGAGTCGATCATGATCGGCACGCGCGCGATGTCGGGCTCGCTCGCGATCAGGTTCAAAAAGCGCACCATCGCGGCCTTGCTGTCGAGCATGGCCTCGTCCATGTTGATGTCGATCACCTGCGCGCCGTTCTCGACCTGCTGGCGCGCGACGGCGAGCGCCTCCTCGAACTGGCCGTTCAGGATCAAGCGCGCGAACGCCTTCGAGCCGGTGACGTTGGTGCGCTCGCCGATGTTGACGAACAGCGTGCCGGGCTGGATGAGCACCGGCTCGAGGCCGGACAGCTTCATGGGCGCGACCATCACGCCGCCGCCGCCAGTTCGCGGAAGTTCGGTACGCGCGGCGCGTAACGACCGACGCGCTCGGCGATCATCGCGATGTGCTCGGGC
>DATNBK010000009.1:0-6405 GCA_035571995.1 Rhodanobacter sp. | reverse complement strand
GGCGCCGCGCAGGTGCGCATGGAACATGCTGGGCACGTCCTCGTCGTATCCGGGGACTACAAGCGCGAGTTTGACCCCACCTGCGCGGCGTTCGAACCGGTGCGGTGCGACACCTTCGTCACCGAGTCGACCTTTGCCCTGCCGGTGTATCGCTGGCCGCCAATGGCGCAGGTGATGGACGAACTGCTTGCATGGTGGGATGACTGTGCCCGGCGCAAGGTACCCGCGCTGCTGTTCTGCTACGCGCTGGGCAAGGCCCAGCGCATCCTTGCCGAACTGGCGTTGCGGACCACGCGCACGGTGTATCTGCACGGCGCCATGCTGCAACTGGTGGAGCGGTACCGCGAAGCAGGCGTGGACATGCTGCCGACGGTGCCGGTGGCCGAGTCGGTGCGGGGCGACGGGCTCGCCGGCGAGCTGGTGCTGGCGCCGCCCTCGGCCGCGGGTTCGCTCTGGATGCGGCGCTTTTCCAAAGCCTCCACGGCGTTCGCCTCGGGGTGGATGCGCATCCGCGGCAACCGCCGCCGGCGCGGGTACGACCGCGGTTTTGTGATATCCGACCACGCCGACTGGCCTGGCCTGTTGCGCAGCATCGACGATAGCCAGGCCAACCACATCCTCGTCACCCACGGCGACGGCGACGCCCTGATCCGGTTCCTGTGCGAGCAAGGCCGGGACGCCCGTCCCCTGCGGGATCGGGACACCACGGCCAGCGGACACCGCGGCTGATGCGACGCTTTGCCACCCTGTACGCCGAGCTCGATCGCACAGGGTCGACGCTGGCCAAGCGCGAGGCCATCATCAGCTACCTGCGCGAGGCGCCCGCGGCCGATGCTGCATGGGCCGTCCACGTGCTTGGTGGCGGCAGGCTGCGCCGCCTCGCCACCTCGACCGAATTGCGCCAAGCGCTGGCGTCAAGTACGGACTTGCCGGGCTGGCTGATCGAGGAGAGCTACAGCCACGTTGGCGATCTGGCCGAAGCCATCGCCTTGATGTTGCCGCCCGGCGACGGCAGCCTGGCGCAAGTGCCCTTGCATGCATGGATGGAGGAGTGCCTGCCTGCATTGGCGCGCCTGGAAAGCCCGGCGCGCGTAGCGCAGTTGCGGGCGTGGTGGCGGGCGCTCGGCTCGGACCAGATATTTCTGCTCAACAAGCTCATCACAGGCGCGATGCGCGTGGGCGTATCACACCGCCTGGTCGTGCAGGCCATCGCACAATGGTGCGACCAACCCACGGACTTGATCGCCCACCGCATGAGCGGGAGCTGGAAACCCACACCAGAGGCATTGGAGGCGCTCACCGCGACGCCGCGCCTCGACGAGCACCTGGCGGACCGTCCCTACCCCTTCTTCCTCGCTTCGCCCCTGGAGCAGGCGGCAGACACGCTGGGGCCGCCCGATGATTGGCTGGCGGAGTGGAAATGGGACGGCATACGCGCCCAACTGCTGCGCCGCCACGAAAGCGTGGGCCTGTGGTCCCGCGGCGAAGAACGCCTGGACGGCCGTTTCCCCGAAATCGAATGCGCCGCGCTCTCGCTGCGCCATGAAGCCGTGCTGGACGGCGAGATATTGGCCTGGGACGCCGTCGCCGATATGCCGCGGGCATTCACCGCACTGCAGAAACGCATCGGCAAGCTCAGGCCCGGTGCGCGCCTGCTCGCCGAGACGCCGGTGCGCTTCATGGCGTATGACCTGCTGGAGTTCGACGGCAGGGACCTGCGCACGCAGGGCTTGCACCAGCGCCGGACCTTGCTGGCCAAGGTGCTCGAGCACACGGATCCCGAACTTATGCTTTCACCGGCGCTCACGGCCGACTCCTGGGCTGCGCTTGCGCTCCAGCGCGAAACCGCGCGTGAGCGGCAGACCGAGGGGCTGATGCTCAAGCGCCGCGGCTCGCCGTACCGCGTCGGCCGCAAGCGCGGCGACTGGTGGAAGTGGAAGGTCGATCCGTACACGCTCGATGCCGTGCTGATCTACGCGCAGCCCGGCCACGGCCGCCGTTCGGGCCTGCTCACCGACTATACCTTCGGCGTCTGGGACGGCGACCACCTTGTGCCGGTGGCAAAGGCCTACTCGGGACTGGACGACAGCGAGATCGCCAAGCTGGACAGCTGGATCCGCGCGCACACCACGGACCGCTTCGGTCCGGTGCGTGCCGTGGAAGCCCAGCACGTCTTCGAACTGGCTTTCGAGGCCGTGCAATCATCCCCGCGCCACAAATCTGGTGTCGCCGTGCGCTTTCCCCGTATCGTGCGGTGGCGCACCGACAAGTCTGTTGCCGATGCCGACCAGCTCGACGATTTGCGCCGCCTGGCAGCATTGTAAAGCGGCAAACCGTCAAGCCAGGCGTTGACAAATCGTCGACCAGTCCTTGATTCCCTTGTCCTTAGCTTGGGGGCCGCGATCCCGGCACCATCCAGGTGGCGGGCTCGCGCACTGCAGGACGCACACGTCGACACCTTGACCTGTATGGTTGGAATTGAGAGCGGCTCAGCAGTGGCAAGGCCAACACCAACAACAGTCGACGGTGGCCACGGACGGCGTCTTCGCCGCTGGGTGCCGCTGCGGTGGAGCGCGCTGCAGGGAGTCACGCCGTGTCAGAACTTGCCGGAGTCCGCGCATGAACACCACCACCAACAAGCGCTGCGCCCACCGCAACTGCCGTTGCCAGGTTGCGGGCGAAGAGGCTTATTGCAGCGAACACTGCCGCAAACGTGCCGAATCGCCAACATCGAGCGATGCCGCCAACTGCCAATGTGGCCACCCAGGGTGTACTGCCGGTACGCACGGGGCATCCTCTCTGCAGGCTTGAGTACGCTTGGCTGCAACCGGTGCGCATGGCTCTCGCCCGGAACTCAGTCGGTGGCACCGAGCAGCTCGATGAGGGCTCCGGTAAACGCGGGGATGTCGCCTGGATTACGGCTGGTGATGAGCCTGCCGTCGCGCACGACAGCTGCGTCCTGCCAATGCGCACCGGCGTTTTCCAGGTCCTTGCGCAAGGAGGGCCACGAGGTCAGCCTGCGATCGCGGACCAGGTCGGCGTTGATCAACGTCCAGGGTCCATGGCAGATGGCCGCGATCGGTTTGTCGGCCTCCGCAAAGGCCTGCACCAAGGCGATGGCGGCCGGCTGCGTGCGCAGCTTGTCGGGATTCATGACGCCGCCGGGCAACACCAGCGCGTCATAGTCGCCTGCCTGGGCGTCCTCGAGAGTGACATCCACATCGATCTCGTCGCCCCAGTCGGCCTTCTTCCAGCCCATGATCCGCCCAGCATCGCCGGGCGCAATCACATCAGCTTGGGCACCCGCCTGCTCCAGCAGACGCTTGGGGTCCATGAGTTCCGATTGTTCAAAGCCGTCGGTTGCCAGGATGGCAACGCGGCGGCCGGCAAGATTGGATGAAGACATGGCTGGCTCCGCTGGCTGAAGGATGCGGCATCTTGTGTCAGGCTGGATGCACGGCGTGTCAGCTCCCGGTGAGTTCGACGTGCATGGCTTCTGCGGCTGGCCGCCATGTGCCGGCTGGAACCGGTGCAATGATCGGTGGTGGCGATTTGTAGTGGGTGAACCACCGTCGCCGGGCGGTGCTTTCGGGACCACGTCGGCGCGTCATTTCCACGGAATTTTCGCGTTGATTTGGATGAAGTATCTATAGCATATGATTGATTATGCTAGTGTTTCACCCCGCATCAGCGAGGTATCCAGCATGTCCACGCGTCCCACCCACCCTGGCGTCTACGTCCAGGAAGTGCCGAAGCCCCCGCAATCGATCACCGGCGTGCCGACCTCGGTGGCGGCCTTCGTCGGCCACACCAGTACCGGCATCGATCATCAGCCGCAGTCAATCTCGAGCTTTGCCGACTTCGAACGCCTCTATGGCGGCCTGGCTGTCGACAGCGAACTGGGCTACGCGGTACAGCATTTCTTCCAGAACGGTGGCACCCGGGCCGTGGTTGTACGCACGCCCGGCGCCGATGGCGGCTTGCCAGGCACAGCCGACCTTCTTGGCGATCAGGCAGCGCACACCGGGATTTACGCCCTGCTCCAGGCCGGCCCCTTCAACCTGCTGTGCATACCCGACGCCGTGCGCGCCGACGCGAACGATCCAACTACCCTGGACGCACGCATCGATCCCAATGCGATCTACAGCGCGGCAATGACGTTGTGCAAGCAACAACGCACGTTCCTGCTCGTCGACCCGCCACCGACACTTACGTCCGTGGCAGCCGCCGCGGACTGGAAGGCCAAGCAGTTGGCGGTGACCGACCCCGACGGGGCGGCGTTTTTCCCCAGGCTGGGCCTGGCCGATCCGTTGCAGAACGGCCAGCTACGCAACTTTGCGCCCTGTGGCGTGGTGGCAGGTGTCTACGCCCGCACCGATGCGAACCAGGGCGTATGGAAGTCGCCGGCCGGCACGGCAGCCGTGTTGCAAGGCGTACAGGGCATGGATTGCCAGCTCAGCGACGCAGAAAATGGTTCGCTCAATGCGCTGGGTCTCAATTGCTTTCGCACGTTTCCAAGCTCGGGGCCGGTGCTGTGGGGCGCGCGCACCCTGGCGGGTGTCGACACCATGGCAAGCCAGTGGAAGTATGTCGCCGTGCGACGCACGGCATTGTTCCTCGAGCAAAGCATCGTTCGCGGCACGCAATGGGCGGCGGCCGAGCCGAATGCGGAAACACTGTGGGCCACGCTGCGCCAGAGCGTGGGCGCGTTCCTGCATGGCCTGTTCCTCAAGGGCGCATTCGCAGGCAGCACGACGACGCAAGCGTACGTCGTGCGTTGCGACAGCGGAACCACCAGCCAAAACGACATCGACAATGGCGTTGTCAACATCATGGTGGGCTTCGCCGGGCTGAAACCGGCCGAGTTCCTGATACTTCAAATCGCCCAGCAGGCAGCCAGGCCACGCGCAATGCCTTCTCCGATATCCCGGCCGCTCATAAAGGCGCCAGTCGTCCCCGCCCGAATACCTCGCCAGCGTCCCAAGCCCTGATCGGTCTGCGGACGTCAGCTCCCAGACGCGCCCGTGAGTGGTCCGTCGCGCAACGCATAGATGCCCGGCAGGTTGCGGCCCTGCTCGTGGTAGTCCATGCCGAAGCCGAAGACGTAGCGGTCCGGCAGCACCACGCCGTTGAAGTCGGCCTCGATGCCGTCAACCACCCGGCCATGCGTCTTGCGGCACATGCAGGCAATGAGCACCCGGCGCGCGCCGCGGCGTAGGCAATCCTCGCGGACCGCCTTGAGCGTGGCGCCCTCGTCGAGGATATCGTCGACCAGCAGTACGGTCCGGCCCTCCAACTGGGCCGCGGGTTCGCGCAACCAGTGCAGCTCGTTGCCGGCGGTTTGGCCGCGATAGCGGGTGGCGTGGACGTAGTCGAACTCGAGGTCGGTGCGGATCGCCAGGGCCAGGTGCCCGGCAAAGACCAGCGCGCCGTTCATCACCGGAAGGAATACCGCGCGCTCACCGCCCAGAGCATGGTCGATGCGCCCGCCCATGACGGCAATCATCGCCTCGAGTTCGCGGCGTGAAAACAGCAGATCGGCGTGGGCCAAGGCCTCGGCCAGCAAGGGTGGCTTCGCGTTCATGCCGGTCCTGGCGCGGGAGCGAGCGCGCTGACCCGTGCCACCAGGCGGTCGCGCTGCGGATTGTCGGTGAGTTCGGCCCAGGTGGCGCCCAATTCCCCGCTCAACGCGGCCAGCGTGATCGGCAGCGCAGGCGGGCTACGCGCAGGCACGTCGGGCATGGCGGCAATTGCCTCGGGTACCACGTCCGGGGCACAAGCCAGGACCAGGTCACAGCCGGCCTCCAGGTGCGCCCGCACTCGCTGGCCGATGCCGCCCGCGGTCGCCGCTGCCGACATGCCGATGTCGTCGCTCACCACCGCCCCGGCAAAGCCGAGTTCGTCGCGCAGGACGTGCTTGATCCACGTGGCGGAATAGCCGGCTGGACGGTTGTCGACCTCGGGGTAGATGACGTGCGCGATCATCACCGCTTCGGCGTGCGCGGCGATGCAGTCCTGGAACGGCAGCAGGTCGGCGCCGCGTATCGCCTGCAAGGGGCGCGGGTCGACGGCTTGCGTCGCGTGCGTGTCGGCAGGGGTCGAGCCGTGGCCGGGGAAGTGCTTGAGCACGGCGGCCATCCCGGCCAGGTGCATGCCGCGTACATAGGCCTGGGCCAGTTCGCTGGTCGCACCCGGATCGGCATGGAAGGCCCGCATGCCGATGGCCGCATTGCCGCGCGCCAGGTCCACGACGGGCGCAAAGCTGAAATCCACCCCGCTGGCGCGCAACTCGCTGGCCATGACCCAGGCGTGGTCCTCGGCCAGGCGTACCGCCTCGGCCGGATCGCTATCGTAGACGGCGCCAATCGCAGCCAGCGCCGGCAGGCGCGTGAAGCCGTCGCGGAA
>DATNBK010000008.1:0-6091 GCA_035571995.1 Rhodanobacter sp. | reverse complement strand
AACCATGGCGACGGCATGGTGCGGCAATGGCAGAAGCTGTTCTTCAAGGGCCGGTACTCCGCCACCGGCAAGAACCTGCACACCAAGGATTTCGTGCGCGCCGCCCAGGCCGACGGCATCGCCTGGGCACGCCGGCTCGAGTGCGGGGAGGAGCTCGAGGCCACCGTTGCCGAGTTCCTCGCCGCCGCCGGTCCGGCCTTCCTCGAGGTGGTGGTGGACCCGGACGCCGGCGTCTATCCCATGGTCGGCCCCGGCGCCAGCTATGCGCAGATGATCACCGGTGATTTCATCCCCTCGCGCGGAACGCCACCGCCGGGCGAAGCCGAGGCCTCCACCACACACATGTTCTGACCGTCCCCGTCCCCTTGCGGCGGGCTCCGTTGGCTTCCTCTCCCCTGGCTCCAACGGGGGAAAGGGCTGGGGTGAGGGGCAAATCGTTCTGCACCACCAACAACGTTCCACCTCAAAGAGGCCACCATCCCTCTGCGGAGCATCGCCATGAAGCACACCCTGTCCATCCTGCTGCAAAACGAATCCGGCGCGCTGGTGCGCGTGGCAGGACTGTTCGCCGCACGCCACGTCAACATCGACGCGCTCACCGTGGCCGCGACCCACGACCCGGCCATCTCCCAGCTCACCCTCGTGCTGCACGGCGACGAGGGCACGCTGGAGCAGATCCTGCGTCAGCTGCGCAAGCTCGTCGACGTGCTCGACGCCAGCAGCCTGTCGCTGGCAGCTGGTTTCGGCCAACCCACGCTTGTCGCACACACATGAGCGTCGCGCTGGCCGAAAGTACCGGCGTGGCCGACGAGGTGCCCGACGACCTCGACCTGCTGCGCCGCACGCTGTCCGCGCGGGTATACGAGGTCGCGCAGGAAACTCCGCTGCAGCCCGCTGCCCTGCTCTCGGCCCGCCTGGGCCGCCGGGTGCTGCTCAAGCGCGAGGACCTGCAGAGCGTGTTCTCGTTCAAGCTGCGCGGCGCCTACAACAAGATGGCCCAGCTCGACGCGGCGCAACGCGCGCGCGGGGTGGTCGCCGCCTCCGCCGGCAACCACGCCCAGGGCGTGGCGCTCGCCGCCGCCAGGCTCGGCCTGCACGCGGTGATCGTGATGCCGCTGACCGCGCCGCGGGTGAAGGTGGACGCGGTACGCCGCATCGGCGGCGACGCCGTCGAGGTGGTGCTGGAAGGCGATTCCTACGACGACGCCCAGGCCGCCGCCGCGCGTCTCCAGGCCGAGCGTGGCCTGGTGTTCGTGCATCCATTCGACGACCTGGACGTCATCGCCGGGCAGGCCACCGTGGGCGTGGAGATCCTGCGCCAGTGCGCTGCGCCCGAGGCCGTGTTCGTGCCGGTGGGCGGTGGCGGTCTGGCTGCCGGAGTGGCCAGCTGCATCAAGACGCTGTCGCCACAGACCCGGCTGATCGGCGTGCAGGCCGAGGACTCCGACGCCATGGCCTGCTCGCTGGCTTGCGGCGAGCGCATCACCCTGTCCGAGGTGGGCCTGTTTGCCGACGGCACCGCGGTCAAGCGCGTGGGCCGGCTCACCTATGCCCTGTGCCGGCGTCACCTCGACGCCATGCTGCGGGTCAATGGCGACGCGCTGTGCGCGGCCATCCGCGACATCTACCAGGAAACCCGCAGCGTACCCGAACCTTCCGGCGCGCTGGCGTTGGCCGGCCTCAAGCAATACGTCGCCAGCCACCCCGATGCCGGCGGCGCGCTGGTGGCCGTGGTGTCCGGCGCCAACATGAACTTCGAGCGCCTGCGCCACGTGGCCGAGCGCGCCGAAGCCGGCGACCAGGGCGAGGCGCTGTTCGCGGTGACCATTCCCGAAGAGCGCGGCAGCCTGCGCCGCTTCTGCACCGCCCTGGGCCGCCACGCCATCACCGAGTTCAACTACCGCATTGGCGACGCCAGCCAGGCTTACATCTTCGTCGGCGTGCAAACCAGCAACCGCGACGCGCGCGCGGCGCTGGCCGGCAGCTTCCGCAGCCAGGGCTTCACCGTGCTCGACCTGTCCGACGACGAGCTGGCCAAGCTGCACCTGCGCCACATGGTGGGCGGCCGCTCGCCGCTCGCGCACAGCGAGCACCTCTACCGCTTCGACTTTCCCGAGCGGCCCGGTGCCCTGCCCGACTTCCTCGAACGCCTGCACCCGGACTGGAACATCAGCCTGTTCCACTACCGCAACCACGGCGCCGACCACGGCCGCATCCTGGTCGGCCTGCAGGTACCGGACGCCGAGCTCGCGGACTGCCGCCGCCGCCTCGCCGCGCTGGACTACCCACACTGCGACGAAAGCGACAACCCGGCCTATCGGCTGCTGCTGCGCGAGTAGGCGAGCGGCGGCGCTCCCGCGGGCGGGGGCCGTGCACAGCCGCCCTGGGCCCTTAAGCTGGACACCGCGACTGACAGGCCCGGACGGCCGAAGCGTCCCTTCGGGCGCCTCGGATGTGCAAGCGTGGTATTTCCAGGCGGCTCTTGAGAGCCCAAAGTCTGTGAAGGCCCCCCACGTCGAACAGGCTCTTGTTGCCGTCCCGAGTTACTTGAACCATCGCAGCACCTCCCGCCTCCCCATGTCCGCCCGATGCCTGAATCAAGCCGCGCCGCGAAGCTGCAGCGGACGTCCGTGACGCCGATGATTGTCCACAAGCGCTGCATGGTTGCTCCTGCGGCCTGACGTCTGAGTCAGGCGCCGCCTATGCCGGATATGAGTCATAGCCCTGTGCCATGTGCAGGTCATGATCCCAGGATGCTCGACTGGCAACGAAAATATTGCCGTTGGGCGCAATGCCAATCTCAGTGTCCAGGCTGCCGGCAGGTACGATAACCATGCCTGAAGTGGCAAAAGGAAGTGCGGAGCCACAAAGCGAGCAGAAACTGCGTGCGTGGCGAGTGCCGGGAAGTTGATATGTCGCGACAGAACTCTCTCCAGAAAGCCAAGTCAGGGTCGCCGTGGACGAGAACAAATTGGCGCCGTGGGCAGAGCCGGTGTCTTTGCGGCAGTGAGAGCAGTGACACAAATAGAAGCGATCGAACGAACCGTCGATGCAATAGTGGACCTTGCCGCACAAACATGAGCCAGCGTATTGCGAAGTCATGGTTCCTCCAAACGGTGAGGGTATTTTTGCGGTACCCGACGCCCGAGGTAAGCGGCCAGGGACCGCGTGGCGGGTTTGCGTCCGCGGTTGAGCGAGGGTCGATCACCCGGATCACGTCGCGCAAGTCGCAACGAAGAAATCTTCAAGAACAGCGATATTACACGGCGGCATGCGACCGCCGACGTTTTGGCCGTCCATCCGTCTGTCAAAAGGGGCTTTTCTACAGCCTCAACGCTTGAGTTAAGCGGGCGCGGGGCCTTTCGCGCGTCCGCTTGGACGACATGTTGGACGGCAACACGTCACGTTGTTGTTTGCCCAGACGATAGCGCTGCTTTGCGTGCCCGGCTATGCCGCGAAGGTTGTGGCGTGTGGGCGACAGGCGAACCGCTGACGATGAACGCTACGCTGCCACGCTGTCCTGTGGAGTCGATGTGCAGCCACCGCGAGGGCGCACGCAAAAAAACGGAGCCTCGTTGGCCGGGGCTCCGTGGCTTGCCGCATCGACGATCCGGCTCAGTGCTGCTGGGCGCCCGCATTTGTGCTGCCCTTGGCCTGCGCCGACGCGGAAACGCTCTCGCCGTTGGTCGAGCCTTGAGCGCCAGAGTGCATGCTGCCCTGGCCATTCGCAGCCGCCGACCCCTGGTGGGTGCCCGACGGTGAAGCGGCGCTGCCGTGCGCACTGCCGTTGCCGGCAGCCGCGCCCGAGGCATTGACCGAACGGTTACCGCCATCGCCCACGATGTTGAACACCCCCGTCGACGACACCGACTGGCTGCCCGAGGACTGGCCGGCAGCGCTCGAACCGACCGAGCCCGCCTGCGAAGACGCGCTGCCCGCCGCATTCGACGCCAGCGCGCCGGTGCCCGCAGCCGATGCTGCGCCGCCACTGATGGCCCGCCCGGCCGCGCCTGCGGCATTCGCCGCCGCATTGCCCGCCGCGTTGCCAGCGGCATCGCGCGCGCCCTGCAAGGCACTGCGGGTTCCGCTCACGGCCGACCAAGCGGTGGAACGCGCCTGGCCCGTGGCCGCTCCGGCCGCGCCGGCCGCTCCGGCCACAGCATCACGCGCGCCGGGGCCATCGATGCCCCCCGTTGCGTCGGCGCCCAGGTTGGCGGCACCGGCGGCGACCCCGCTGGCTTCGCCAGTGTTCCCCGCCGCGCTGCCCGCGAGGCCGGCACCACCCTTGGTGCTCGCTCGGCCATTCGGCGGGACGATGGCCTGCGGCGCGGCTCGGGCTGCAGCAGCGGCGCGCTGGCGCAGCCGTTCGGCGCGGCGCTCCGCAGCAGCGCGGTTGATGTCGGGCAGGTCGCCGGACAGACCGGCGTTGCCCATGCCGCGCGCGGAACCGCCAATCTGGCCACCCATTTGGCCGCCTATTTGCCCCGTCATCGCGGGGATCTGGCCGCCCAGCCGCCCGAGGCCACCCAGGACCTGGGCGTGTACCGGCGTCAGTGCGGCCAGGGCCAGGCCGCCGGTGAACAGAGCGATGTTGAGTGTCGTGTTGCGCATGGGAGGGTCTCCTGCCGGCGGGGAATCCGCGGCTTGCAGGGTCCATTACGTGCCGGCCCCGAGGATCCTTCCACGCCGCCGGGGTGCGGTTGGGGAAGTGTTCAGTTTCCCGATGACAGCAAACCATGACCGCAGCGCGGGCCGAGTGCGCGGGCGTCGCCGACCAGGGATTGAATCGCCTGCGCCGCGGCGCCCGGACGCGGCGCATCCAGCAGGCCGCTGGCCAGGTGCGCCACGATCGGCGAGGCGAACGAAGTGCCGCGCAGCAGGTTGCGGCCGTGACCGACCACGCCGGACGCGCAGAACGCCACCTGTTCGCCACTGGCCGCCTCCGGCAGCACGCGGTCGTGCGCGTCGACGCCGCTGACGCCGATCACGCCGGGATAGGCCGCCGGGAACAGCGGCGGCGCCGCGGGCCCGTCATTGCCGACTGCCGCGACCAGCACGTGACCGCGCACGATCATCACCCGCACCGCGCGCGCAAGCACCGGGTTGTCGGGACCGACCAGGCTGACGTTGATCACCGGCACGCCCGCGTCCGCCATCCACGCGAGCGCGTCGACCAGGCCAGAGGTGGTGCCACCGACCGCGGCACCGCACCACAGGTCGGCGGCATACAAAACGTCCGGGCTGTCGGCGACCAGGCGCGCGGCGACGGCGGTGCCGTGCCGCGACGGGCTGGGCTTCGCGCAGCCGCGGCGTTCGATGCGCGCCCGCGCCAGCGCGGGTTCGGTCGGATCGACCCCGCCGTCGATCAGTCCCACGCGGCGCCCGGGTGCAGTTGCCGCCGCAGTGTCCGGTTGCGTCGCAGCGGCCGTACCGTTGCCCGCCGGCAGATAAAGGTGCTGATAGGCAAAGGCTGCATTGGGCGCTGCCTGCTGCAAGGCGCACATGGCCGCCGCCGTGCCGCGGTGACGCGTGTCGTGCAAAACCGCCAGGTCCAGCCCCAACGACGTATCCGCTGCCGCGTCGGGCTCCACCTCGAAGCCCAGCGCACGCACGGCGTCGAGTGATGCACCCGCCAGGCCCGTGACCAGGAATTCACCGCGCAGGATCGGCGCGCCCTGCGGGTCCACGTCCACCTGGCGTGGCGCACTGCGCAGCAGATTGCGGATCTGCAGCTTGCGGGTGAGCGTCTGCGTCTGCTGCAGCAGGTCGTCCACGCTGCGCAGGTCCCTCGTCGGCAACCCGATGGGCAGTGGCGTGGCAGGCAGCGGCAGGCTGCCGGGCAGGCGCTGCACCGGGCCAAGCAACTGGGCCGGTGCCGGCGTGGCATGACCCAGCGCAAGCAGCGCGAGCAAGGCGGACACGCAGACAACGGAAACACGGCACGAAGGCATGACCGGGCACCTCGGGGACAACCGGGCCGGATGCTAGCATTGCGGCGGTTTACCCTTCCGAACCGCGTCGCCGCGCACGCGGGAAGGAATCGGCCCCGCCAGACGTAATGGAAGGTGATGCGTGCATTCGGGCGACGCCG
>DATNBK010000007.1:0-11666 GCA_035571995.1 Rhodanobacter sp. | reverse complement strand
CGAGACCGGCACGTTGAGCAGGCCGAACGAGAGGGTTCCACTCCAGATGGGACGTGCCATGGCGTGCGTTCTCCAGAAGACGGTGGTGCGGTCAGGACGCCTTCCGCTTGTTCTTCGCGCGGGTCGCGGCTGCCTTCTTCGCCGCTTCCGAGCGGCCCTTGGCGCCCTTCGTGCGCACCGCCTTCTTCGCCGCTTCCGAACGCGAACTGGCCGTCCGTTTCGAGGCGCTCTTCTTGGCATGCGAGGACAGCGCAGATTTCGACGCGGCCTTGTGGCCTTCCTTCTTCAATGCATTGCTGGTGGCCTTCGAGCGCTTGGCCGAGGTCTTGTGCTTGTCGTGCGAGGCAGCCTCGTCCTGGGCGGCCTTCTTCTTGGTCGCCTTGCTGGCGTTCTTGCCTGGCTCGGCCTTCACCCCGGCACGGCGCGCCTTGGACAGCCCGATGGCGATGGCCTGCTTGGTCGAGCGGGCGCCGTGCTTGCCCTCGCGCACGTGTTCGATCTCCTCCCGCACATATTCTCCGGCCTGGGTGCTGGGGGCCTTTCCTTCCTTCTTGTCTTTGGCCGCGGCGCGGCGCGTACGGGCTTCGGGCATGGCTGTCTCCGGCAGTGAAGAGAACGTCGCCCGCGAGTGTTCCGGCTTGCGTGTGCAGGTACTGTCAAACGCGCCATGACCATCGCTTCACCTGTGCGGCACGTCCGCCCCGCTAACGTGCCACGCACCCTTCCACGGAGCACGGCACCATGGCCACATCCAAGCACGCCAAGACTTCCCGGGCCACGACCCGGCGCCAGCGTGCCATCCAGGCCAAGACCGAGCACAAGGAGCAACACAAGTCGAAGCCGAAAGCCCCCTCCCCGAAGAAGGCAACGTCGAAGACGGCAAAGCCGACAAACCCGCTGCCGAAGCAGCACCAGCGCAAGCCCGGCAGCGAGCAGCAGCTCGCTCCCCGCCCGCAGTTCATGGCGCCCAACTACGCCGGCAGCGGCAAGCTTGCCGGCATGAGTGCCCTGATCACCGGCGGCGATTCCGGCATTGGCCGCGCCGTCGCCGTACTGTTTGCCCGCGAGGGCGCGGACGTGGCCATCGTCTACCTGAGCGAGGACGCCGACGCCGAGGAAACCCGCGACTACGTGGAAGGCGAGGGCCAGCGCTGCCTGCTGGTGCGGGGCGACGTCCGGGACCCGGCGTTCTGCCGCGACGCCGTGGCCCGGACGGTCGAGGCCTTCGGCAAGCTTTCCGTCCTGGTGAACAACGCCGCTTTCCAGGAACATGCCGGGTCGATCGAGGACATCAGCGAGGAACACTTCGATGAAACCTTGCGCACCAACCTGTACGGCTATTTCCACATGGCCAAGGCCGCCTCGCCGCATCTGGGCAGCGGCTGCTCGATCATCAATACCGGGTCGGAAACCGGCCTGTTCGGCAACGACAAGCTGCTTGACTACTCGATGACCAAGGGCGGCATCCATGCCTTCACCAAGGCGCTGGCCTTGAACATGGTGTCGCGCGGCATCCGCGTGAACGCGGTCGCACCCGGCCCGGTATGGACGCCGCTGAACCCGGCCGACCAGTCCGCGGAAAAGATCAAGGATTTCGGCAAATCCAGCGTCATGGGCCGCCCCGCGCAGCCCGAGGAGTTGGCGCCGGCCTATGTGTTCCTGGCCGCGCCAGCCTGCGCCAGCTACATTTCCGGCGCCGTGCTGCCGGTGATGGGCGGTCCGACCTCCTGACCATGGCCAGTCTCCGGGACTACCAGCGCAAGCGTGATTTTTCCCGGACCCGCGAACCGGCCGGGGACGAACCCGGCCCCAGCAGGCAGCGGGCAATCTTCGTGGTCCAGTTGCATCACGCCAGTCGCCGGCATTTCGACTTCCGCCTGCAGGTCGGCGACGTGCTCAAGAGCTGGGCGGTGCCGAAGGGACCAAGCTACGACCCGGCGGTGAAACGCCTCGCGGTCGAGGTGGAGGATCACCCCGTGTCCTACGCGGGCTTCGAGGGTGACATCGAGCACGGCTACGGCAAGGGCCACGTCGACCAGTTCGACATCGGCACCTGGGCTGCCGAGGGCGACGCCGAAACGCAGTTGCAGAAGGGCCACCTGCGCTTCGAACTGTTCGGCAAGCGGCTCAAGGGCGGTTGGCACCTGGTGCGCAGCGGGCGCAAGGAGCGGCAGCCGGCATGGTTCCTGATCAAGGCCAAGGATGCCTATGCCGGCGACGTGGAAGCGGACAACCTGCTCGACGCGAAAATGGTGCGCAGCACCCGTGCCGCCGCCACGACGCCGGCAACCAAGGCAGCTGCGAAGCGCTCCACCGCGCGCAAGAAGTCCGTGCCCAAGGCCCGCAAGGCACCCCGGCAGCGCCTGGCGAAGGCAGCGGCCGCCTTGCCGGGGGCCAGGCCAGCGGCGGCCAGCAACGAATTCTTCAAGCCCGAGCTGGCGCGCCTGCGCGAGTTCCCGCCGGAAGGCGAGCAATGGCTGCACGAGGTCAAGTGGGATGGCTACCGCATCCTCACCGCGATTGCCGAAGGCGAGGTGCATCTCTGGTCACGCAACGCGCTGCCCTGGAATGACCGCCTGCCGGACATCCTGCAATCGCTGGAATCGCTGGGCCTGCAGTCCGCGCGACTCGACGGCGAGCTGATCGCGTTGGATGCGCAAGGACGCAGCGACTTCAACGGCCTGCAGCAGACGCTCTCCGGCGAGGCCCAACTGCCGTTGGCCTACATGCTGTTCGACCTGCCCTACTTCGAAGGCAGCGACCTCTCGCGGGTGCCCCTGCTGGAACGCAAGGAACTGCTGCGCAAGCTGCTTGCCCATGCACCGAAGCACCTTGCGCTGAGCACACATGCGGTCGGCAATGGTCCGGAAGCGTTCCACATGGCCACCGAGCAGCAATTGGAGGGTATCGTCTCCAAGCGCGTCGACTCGCCCTACCGCGCCGGCCGCGGCGACGACTGGCTGAAGGTCAAGCGGCTGGAAAGCGACGAGTTTGCCGTGGTCGGCTATACGCCGCCCAAGGGCAGCCGCAATGGTTTCGGTTCGCTGCTCCTGGCCAAGCCCGATCCCGCGGTGCAAGGCGGCTGGATCTACGTCGGCCGCGTCGGCAGCGGCTTCTCGGACGAGCAGTTGCGGCAATTGGGCAAGACGATCGCCGACAAGGGCAGCAGGAAACCCACCGTGAAGCTCAGCGCGATCGACCCCCTGCTGCGCGACGCCCGCTGGATCGAGCCCTCGGCCGTGGCCGAGGTGTACTACCGCGGCATCGGCAACCAACACCTGCTGCGACAACCGAGCCTGAAGACCATGCGCACCGACAAGACCGCCGCCGACCTGGCAGATTCCGACCGTGCTCCCGCAAGCACCTCCGCCCGCTCCGCGAAAGCACCCGCGCGCAGCCGGGCCGGCAAGGCTTCCGCCGCCGGGACCGCCGGCATCGTCATCACCCATCCCGACCGCGTGGTCTATCCGGATGATGGCATCACCAAACAAGACGTGGCCGACTACTACGCCAGCGTGATGGATTGGTTCCTGCCCGGCGTCGTGGATCGACCCACCTCGGTGATCCGCTGTCCGGAGGGAACGGCCCAGGCGTGCTTCTTCCAGAAGCACATGACCCCGGGCCTGAAGCACGTCGGCAGCGCCAAGCTCAAGGAGGAATCGGGCGCGCAGGCCACTTATATCTACCCGCGGGATGCCGCCTCGGTGCTCGAGCTGGTGCAGTTCGGAACGCTGGAATTCCATCCCTGGGGTGCCACCGTGGCCCAGCCCGACCGCGCGGACCGCGTGGTGTTCGACCTCGATCCGGGGGGGGATGTAGCCTGGGATCGCGTGCCCGCGGCGGCCCGGATGGTGCGCAAGCTCCTGGCGCAGTTGGGCCTGGAGTCCTTCCTGCGCACCACCGGCGGCAAGGGCCTGCACGTGGTGGTGCCGCTCAATCCCGGCTGCCCGTGGCCGCAGGTCAAGGACTTCTCGCACTCCTTCGCCAGCACGCTGGCGCAGGCGCACCCGCTCGAGTTCATCGCCACCGCCAGCAAGGCACGACGCAACGGGCTGATCTACGTGGACTACCTGCGCAACAGCCGCGGCGCGACCAGCGTAGCCTCGTATTCCCTGCGCTCACGCGCCGGTGCGCCGGTTGCCATGCCGCTGCGCTGGAACGAACTGGGCAAGTTGAAGAGTGGCCATGATTTCGATATCCACTCGACGCCCAAGCGGCTGGCGCGGCTGCGCAGCGACCCATGGGCTGGCATCAACGAGCTGCGGCAGGATCTCGATGCGGTCATGCGCAAGCTCGGCTGACATCGAAGCCGAAACCGCGGTCAGGGTAGACGTTCGCCGCGCGTACGCGCAGCGTCACGCCCCCGATTGGGATGTCGACGGCGTCGCCGCATCCAGCATCGCCTGCGCCATCGCCAGGTGTTCGCGCAAGGCGGGCAATTGCTTGCGCGCATATTCACGCAGCGCCTTGGAATATCCCGTCTTGGCTTCGTCCGCAAACAGCGCAACCGAAAGGTGGTAATTGCGGATCGTGACGTCGACAAACGCCTTGCGGAACGCATCACCCTGCAGCGGCGCCAGATGATTCCGCAGCTGCAGCGCCTTGTCATTCGGGATGGCCGACGCAGCCCCGTCGGCGACGTCACGACCGGTGATGGCAGCCAGCTCGCGTTGCATCCGCGTATGGTCATCGACCATCCGCTGTGCCAGTTCATGCATCTGGTCGGTCGAGGATTTTTCCAGCGCCATGCGCCCCAGCGCAATCTCGAACGCATCGTCACCCGTCGCCTCGGCAATGAAAGCCCGGCCCTTGTCGCCCAGTGGCTGGCCATTGGCCGTGGTCGCCGCCGTTGCCGGCGCGGCAGCCGGCTGGGCGGCGTTCTGCGCAGCCTGCTCGGACTTGCCGCAACCGGCAAGCGCCAAGGCCAGTACGCCGGCTGTTGCCAAAGCCAAGACACGATGCATAGGTTCCTCCATTTCGTGATATCGAGGCGGAAGCATGGACCACGGGCCCGCAATGAAGTGTGCACAAAACATGAAGATCGTACCAAGCGCTGGCAACCAGTCAGGTTCGGTATGTTCCATTGGCGTAGCGGGGCGCCAGGCGTGCCATTGACGACCCATGCACCTGTCGTTTGCGACGGTGAGGGCAACGCGTTTCCGTGGATACAAAGGGTTGCCATCGGCCAAGCGCACGCGGCAGGAATACGGTCATGTCGATTTCCCCACTCGCGGTCACCCTCTTGCCCATCGGCGCTGGATGGAGGCATGGGAGCGTGTATCCGCCCACGGAACCAGATTTCATTTCGCGAGGGCGACGCCGTCTTTCCGGGCATCCTTCCGCCGGACCTAGAGCTCGTGTCCCGCCGAAGCCGGCTGTACCTCCGTGATTGCGCTGGCAAAGCCCGTCACGCAGGTACCCCCTGGCAGCCTGGCAAGCTTGCGCCGGCAGGCGGCGGCATGTCGGGATTGCCCGCTCTGGCGCCATGCCACGCGCACCGTATTCGGCGAAGGTCCGGCCAACGCGGCGGCCATGCTGATAGGCGAGCAGCCGGGCGCCCAGGAAGACCTGGCTGGCAAGCCCTTCGTCGGCCCCGCGGGCAACCTCCTCGAGCGGGCCATGACCGAGGCGGGGCTCGACCGCCGAGCGGTCTATCTCACCAATACCGTCAAGCACTTCAAGTACGAGCTGCGCGGCACGGCGCGCCTGCACAAGCGCGCGAATGCCGCCGAGCAGGCGGCATGCCGGCAGTGGCTGGCGGCAGAATTGGCCCGGGTGCAGCCACGCCTGGTGGTCGGTCTTGGTGCCATGGCGGCCCAGACCTTGTTTGGCAATGCCTTCCGCATCAGTACCCAGCGTGGCCAGTGGCGCGACCTTGGCGACGCGCGCGGGCTTGCCACCTGGCATCCGTCGGCGGTATTGCGCATGCCGCACAAGGAGCGCCGCCGGGAAGCCTATGCCGAACTCGTCACCGACCTCCATGAACTTGCAACCGCGCTGGCCACACTCGCCCAAGCCCGATGACCTGGGCTTCACGTCGCCTGGTTATGGTGCGGAAGCCTGCGCCTGCTTTCGGCGCGTTGCGGAGCACGCCAGCATGACCATGTTGGACAAGCCGTTGCGGCGGGAATTGGAAATCGCCGACCGCCGCTACACGTTGACCATCGACCCCGTCGGCCTGAAGCTCACGCCAAAGGGCCATCGCAAGGGCGTGACCATGAATTGGAAGGACCTGGTCAACGGCGACGCCGCACTCGCAGCCGCGCTGCGCGCGTCATTGTCCTAGACGGGAGTTGCGCTCAGGGGCACGACAAGCAATGAAGCGGTCGGGGTGACGCCTACCCTGGAACGCAGGCACCACGAGCCGTGCCAAGGCCGGTCCACTGGCTGGTCACAGATGGCTAAAAAGATGCGTCACCGAATCCGGGATGGACCCGGCACAGACGGAGCCGCCGCAGGAGGGAACTGGCGGCCCGACATGCACAGGCAATTCATGCCCCCTCGGACTGCTCCAGCAACTCGGCCTTCCGTTCCGCAAGCTTTTTGCCCAGGTCCCTCAGCTCGGCGCTGTCCATGAGTTGTTTGGCGCGCTTGAACATCTCTTTCTCTTCCTCGTCGGCATGGTGCTCAACCAGCTCCTTGAGCACCTTTGCGCGGCCGGAAAACTTTTCGCTTTGAACCGGTGTCCGCAACAGGTCCGGCAGAACCAGGTCGCCCGCGGCGTGATGTTCCTCGAGCGCTTCAAAATACATCTTGGCGTCATCGGACTTGCCTGCCGCCTTGAATGCCGGATAGAAGATTTCCTCCTCGATCCTGGTGTGGGCTTCCAATTCCTTGGCGATCTGCGACAACAGATCGGCGCGCTTTTTGGTCGCGCGGGTACTCGATTCGGCAAGTTCGCCCAGCAGTTTGCGAATGGCCTTGTGGTCTTGTGTAAGCAGCTTGATGGCGTCCATGGAGCATCCTGGTCGGTCGGGAAAGCAAGAGCCTCCACCATGCCCGATCAATACGGCGTCAACACTGCGTCCCGGCCGGGGTCGTGGCCAGCTGTCCCTGGGCGAGCGGACACGCTGCGCGCAGATGCGCTGGCAAAGAACACATGCATGCTGTTGACAGTTCGCCGACCCCGCGTTGAGCCACGACCGCGCATTGTGCAAGCATCGTCGACTTCGTGCCGCCTGGCCTCCCGGCCGCACAGCCACAACCCTCCCTTCCCAGGAGTCCGCAATGAACACGACTGCACCACAACAACCGTGTGCCCACCCCGGGTGTCGTTGCCTGGTGGACCTCGCCGAGGCCTATTGCAGCGAATTCTGCCGCCAGGAGGTGGGCGCGCCCAGCCCCAGCGACACGGCGGCTTGCCGTTGCGGCCATTCGGCTTGCGAGGCTGCGCATGCCGAAACGGGGAATGTGGAATAGCCGATCGCCATGGGGCAAAGCGCGTCCCACGATACTTTCGTCCTCGATCGCCCCGACGCGGCAGGACTGCCGTGGCGCCGTCGGTGGGACAAACCTCCCGCCTTACGGTTCTCCCCGCTGCGTCCCCGGCTTCCCGTGCAACAACGATTGCAAGGCATGTTCGAACGCCGCCGCGCCGAAGGGCTTCTGCAGCACGGCGCAGTCGCGAAACTCGGGCGCGAGGCTGGCAACGCCGTATCCGGTCGCGAAACAAAACGGCGTGCCGAGCTCGCGCAGCAGCGCCGCCAGCGGAAACACCGGCTCGCCCGCGACGTTGACGTCCAGCACCGCGGCAGCAAACGGCTCGTCGCGCACCAGTTCCATCGCCTCCGACAAACGTGTCGCCCTGCGCGCCGTGTGGCCGGCCTTCATCACCATTTCCTCCAGCACCATGGCCAGCAACATTTCATCCTCGACAAGGAGGATTTGCAGCGATGCATCCTGCTGACCCGGATCGACAACCTGAGCAGGGCGCGCCGGAGTGGGGCCAGCGCGTCCCGCGTCGGCATCGCGATCTTTTTCATGACCCACGGTGCGGCCTCCTGTGGCGTGCAACCCTGCCTTATTTGGTAGTTGCAGGCTTGGTATGTCAATTGTGCAGGCGGCACCGGCCACGGCGCAGCCCAGCACAAACGTGCCATCAAACTCGCAGGCCAGGCTATCGGTAATCCGGACGATGGCCAAACCCAGTATGCGCGAGTTTGGATGCCCGGTGGTCCTACATTCTGTCCAGCGTATCGCAGGCTTTGCCGGCCATCACGCAAGCCCGCTCCCACTGCACCGCTATCTTGCCCCAAGCGTCAAAAGTGCACCACTGTGCTGACGCCAGCAGCAAGTCCGCGGGACGTTGTACCTCAGAACCAGGAATCCGCCCGGTGGATCGCCTGCCGTGACGATGGCGCAGGTCTACGCATGCCACCACGGGCAGAGCAAGGCTTCCGCGCTTCTCAGAACGGGATTTCGTCGTCGGTGAAGCCGTCATCGGCTGCAGGCTGGCTGCCCGGGCCGCTGCCGGGATCGCCACCGCGGGAACCGCCGCGGGAACCGCCAGGAGCCTGGCGTTGGCCGCCGCCCGAGGCACCCGGGCTGCGCTGGTAGTTGCCGCCACCACCACCTTCGCCACCGCTGCCGAGCAGTTGCATGTTGTTGGCGATGATGTCGGTGAAGTATTTCTCCACCCCGTCCTTGCCAGTGAACTTGTCGGTGCGGATGGACCCCTCGATGTAAACCTGGCGGCCCTTCTTCAGGTACTCATTGGCGATTTCCGCCAGGCGCCCGAAGATCTTCACGCGGTGCCACTCGGTCCGCTCCTGCTTCTCATTGGTCTGCTTGTCGGTCCACGACTCGGTGGTGGCCAGGTTGAAGGTGCAGATTGCCGAACCGCTGGTCGTGTAGCGCATTTCCGGGTCGGCGCCGAGGTTGCCGATAAGGATGACTTTGTTGACGCCGCGTGCCATGGAATGTCCTCGTCGTGCCGGCCGCGGGTAGTGCCGGCGGCCAAGGTGATGGAGCTGGTTGTCCATGATAACTGTCGGCGGCTTCGAGTCCACCGCGCCGCGCCGACACAGCCGTGGGGGCGCGCCGCCCGCTGGTGCCGGCCTTTGCACATCGGCGGTCCCAACCCCGCTCAGGCGCCGGCGGCGTGCACCCTCGCCGCCTCCGCAGTTGGCCGCTCCGGCAGCCGGTCGACGGCATATCCCGCCGCCGCCCAGGCATCGAGCCCTCCGGCCAGCGGCCGCACATGCCGGTACCCGCGTGCCTTGAGCGCCTTGGCCGCCTTGGCGGCGGTCGCCTCGTGCGGGCAGTTGCAATACAGCACGAGTTCGCGATCGGGAGAGATGTCGCGTATGAGCTCGTCCATTTGCTGCTCATCGGCAAGCAAGGCCCCGGGCACCACGCGTCGGTCCAGCGCACGTGCCGGCACCGAACGCACGTCCAGCACCAGCGGTGCCTGTCCGCGGGCCAGCGCCTGGTTCAGCTCGGCGGCCCCGATGCGCGGCATGCGCAAGGCCGCCAGCAAGCGGTGGCGCTGCCACCAGCGCACCAGGATGTACAAGGCCAGCAAGCCGAGCAGCAGCGCGAGCGCGAGCGAACCGGCATCGGCCAGCAGGCCGAGCAGCATGTCGAGCTGGGCCGCGAAGGCGTTGCCAAGTACCACGGCGACGCCAGCCCAGAGCAAGGACCCAATGCTGTCGAAGAGGATGAAAGACAGGAAGCCGAGGCCCATGGCTCCCACCAGCGGCGGTGCCACGGTCGACAGGCCGGGCACGAACTTGGCGATCAGCAGCACCCGGCCGCGCCAGCGCTGGAATTGCAGCTCGGAACGATGCACGCACGAATCCGGCGCCAACGAAATGCGGCACAAGGCGCGCATGACGTGGCCGCCATAGCGCCGCCCGGCGCCGTACCACAAGGTGTCGCCAATCAGGCAGGCCAGCACGGCCACCAGCAACACCGCCGGCAGGGCCAGTTGCCCGCTGGCCGTCAGCGCGCCGGCAACCACCAGGGTGGGAACCGCCGGCAGCGGCATGCCGAGCTGGGTCACCAGCACGTTGAGGAAGACCAGCAGCAGGCCATATTCGCCAAGCAGGACAAAGATCTCGTGCGCCATGCGGAGTGCCTCAGCTCGAGCAGGTACCGCCTACCGATCGCCCATCGTACCGGGCGCACCGGTCAGGCCGATGCGTCTGCCGCCAGATTTCCGTCCACGATGCGCCGCGAGCCGCTCACCAGCAGTGGCAGCCACAACAAGGTGAGCACGGCGGCGCCGGCGAAAATCCCGCGCGGCCCAAAGCGGCCCAGCGCGATGCCGCCCAAGGTCCCCCCGACGAACGCGCCGGCAAACTGGCTGGTCGAGTATGCCCCGAGCGCCGCGCCGCGCAGGTGCAAGGGGGCGACGCGCGACACCAGGCTGGGCAAGGCCGCCTCCAGCAGGTTGAAGCCGGAAAAGAACACGGCCGCCAGCAACCCGAATACGAGCAGATGCGTGCCGGACAGCGCGAAGCCCAGCAGCGCCACGCCCATCGCCACCACGCAAACCATGACCACGCGCAGGCTTTGCGCCACCTCGCGCATATGCCGCAAGCTGCCGCCCATCACCAGCGCCGCCAGGAGCATCACCGGCAAATACAGCTCCCAGTGCCGATTGACCGGCAGGTGCAGGCTGCCGGCCAGCACCAGCGGCAAACCGACGAAGCTCGCGGTCAGCATGGCGTGCAGGAAAAACACCGAACCGTTCAACACCAGCAGACGGCGGTCGGCCAGCATCTCCAACACCTGGGCCACGCCTGCTGCCGCCGGTGCCCGGGCCTGGCCCGGGGTCGGGACGATCAGCCACAGCAGCACCAGCGACAGCAGGGCCAGGATCGAGGTGGCGGCAAACAAGCCGGGCAAGCCGCGGATGGCCTCCAGCGGCGGCCCAAGGATCAGGGCCAGCAGGAACGCGGCCCCGATCGATACGCCGATGATGCCCATCACCTTGCCGCGGTTCTCGTCCGCCGTGAGGTCGGCGGCCAGGGCGATGCCGGCGCCCGCCACCGCACCCATGCCCTGCACCGCCCGGCCGATGGCGATGCCGGTCAGGGTGTGCGCCATGGCGGCGATGATGCCGCCGATGGCAAACAACACCAGGCCGAGCGTGATTGCCGGCTTGCGGCCGATACGGTCGGACAAGAGGCCCAGGGGAATCTGCAGCAGGATCTGGCCCAGGCCATAGACGCCGAGCGCGAAACCGATCATGAACGCGGTGGCGCCCGGCATGGTCTTCGCGTACAGCGAAAACACAGGCATGATCAGGAACAAGCCAAACAGCCGCAGGCTGATCACGCAGGCCAGGGTCAGCGCACTGCGCAATTCCAGGGGCGTGAGTTTGCTCACCGAGGGTGACGGTTGGAAGGCTGCATCGCGGCGAATTATACGGCGCACGCCCGTGGCCGGGCCGTGGTGCCACGGCGGACGGACGCGGCGCAATGCCACGCACCCCTTATAATTGCCGCCACGCCGCCCCTGGAAGTCCCTCGATCGTGATGCCTGCCGACACTTTGTGCCCAGCCGATTTTTCCCAGGTGCGCGAGCTTGCCGCCGGCGACATGCAGCGCGTCGACCGGCTGATCGGCGAGCGCCTCAGTTCCGACGTCGTGCTCATCAACCAGATCGCCAACCACATCGTCGGCAGCGGCGGCAAACGGCTGCGCCCGATGCTGCACCTG
>DATNBK010000006.1:0-4407 GCA_035571995.1 Rhodanobacter sp. | reverse complement strand
TCAACAACGACTACAGCCTGCTCGACGCCAGCGACCTAGTGTTCATCGACATGCCGGGCACCGGTTTTGGACGGCTGTTGCCGCAGGGCGCCGACGACGCGGCCAGGGCGAAGAGCCACAAGGAGCTGGCGAAGAAGATCTGGGGCGTGGACGGCGACGGCCAGGCGTTCTCCCGGTTCATCACGCAATTCCTGACCCAGCACAACCGCTGGAATTCCCCGAAGTACCTGTATGGGGAAAGCTATGGCACGACGCGTTCGGCCGTGCTGGCCTATATCCTGGAGCACCAGGACTTGGTCGACCTGAACGGGGTGATCCTGCAGTCGCAGATCCTCAACTTCGGCACCAGCGTCGACGGGGCCGGCCGGGATCCGGGAAACGACCTCCCATACGTGCTGACGCTGCCGACCTATGCAGCGACGGCGTGGTACCACCACAAGCTGCCCAAGTACGACAGCGGCAGCCTGCGCGCCGTCATCGATGCCGCCATCAAGTTCGCCAAGGGTGATTACCAACAGGCGCTGTTTGCAGGCTCGACGCTCAGTGCGCAGCGCAAGCAACAGGTTGCGCAAGGCCTGCATGACCTCACCGGTCTTTCCGTCGCCTACCTGCTGAAGGCCGATTTGCGGGTGAACGGCGGCATGTTCTATCAGGAACTGCAGAACGACGCGGGCCTCACCACCGGCCGCCTCGATTCCCGCTTCTCCGCGCCGAGCATGGACGTGCTCAGCAAGACCGCCGAAGGGGATCCACAGTCGGCCGCGATCAGTTCCGCCTACGTTGCCGCGGCCAACAATTACATACGCACCGACCTCAAGTTTGGCCAGGACCTCAAGTACCGGCCCTGGGTCCGCGGCGCCGATGACTTCCAGTGGGACTCAAGCCACAAGCAGCCTGGTTCGAATTTCCCCTCACGCAGTGCACTCAACGTAATGCCGGATCTTGCCGCGGCCATGAAATACAACCCCGACCTGAAAGTCATGTTGAACGAAGGGTTTTATGACGTTGCCACGCCGTTCTACAACGCGACCTATGAGGAGGAGCACCTGCAGATACCTGATTCATTGCGTTCGAATATCAGCTATGCCTATTACCCGTCAGGTCACATGATTTATTCCCATCTGCCTTCGTTGAAGGCGCTGCACGACAACGTGGCCAAGTTCATCGAGGAAAACAGCAATCAAAAGCGCTGAGGGCGGTGGCCAGGGGGCGCCGCTCTGAGTCTCGGTAGGGTTGCCGCCCTGCGCCAACCCATGTGAGAAATCAACGGGGAGTACCATGAATATCAAAATCAGCAGATTGTCATTGGCGGTCGGGGTGGCGTTGTCGTTTGGCGCGGCCGGGGCCCTGGTGCCGGGGCCGGCGAACGCACAGGACGCGGCGCAGTCCGCACCGGCAGACAACGCCGCACAGGCGACGACCTTGAAGTCGGTGGTGGTCACCGGATCGCGCATCCGGCAGGTCGACCTGCAAAATCAGCAACCGATCATCACCATCGACCGCCAGCAAATCACGAGCACCGGCAAGATCAGCGTCAACGATGTTCTTGACCAGCTCAACTTCATCCAGACTTCGCCTTCCGCCAACCGGCAAACGACGCAGGGAGGAACTTCCGCGTCCTACGCGGATATGCGTGGCCTGGGGTCCCAGCGTGTCCTGGTCTTGGTCAATGGCCACCGCTGGATGACCAACAACAGCGGCAGTACCGATCTGTCAACCATTCCTTCGGCGGTCATCGACCACATCGAAGTGCTGAAGGACGGTGCTTCGGCGGTGTATGGATCCGACGCGGTCAGCGGCGTGATCAACATCATTACGCGGCAAAATTTCCAAGGCTTCGAGGCTGATGGTTCCGTCGGAGCCAATGAAGCAGGCGATGGCGTCAATCAGAAATACAGCATCACCATGGGCTCCGGACTTGCGGACAAGGGCTCCATCATGATGAACCTCTCGTATGACAAGCAAGGCATCATGTGGGACAAGACCCGCGCGCTGACGCGTACTCCCGATGGCCCCAGGCATCCGACCACCTCATTCTACGGTGTTGGCCCCAAGGGAAGCTTCACCGATAGCACGGGCACTTATGTCCTCAATAATCCTGGGCTGGACACCACCGACCTTGCCAATTATCACTTGGTGAACTCGTCAAAGAGGCCATTGGAAGACCAATACAACCTGAACTTGGTCAAGCCGTTCCGGACGCCCCGCGAGACGAAGTCCGCGTATGTCCAGGCGAAATACGATTTCACTGACAATATCTCGTTTACAAGTACCACCATGTATGTGGAGAAACGCAATTTCAACCAGATGGCGGGATTTCCATCGCAATCGCACTTTTTCAACCTGTCGGATGGCCTCTTGTCGAAAGACAGCATATACAACCCTGTGGATCAAGATGTTGCGGTGGGGGTTAATTTCATCAACCACCCACGAACAGTCATAGGCAATAGCAAGTCCGCCCAAGAAATTGCCGGGCTCCAGGGCTTCTTCACCCTGAACAACCACGACTGGAATTGGGACGTGGGGTTGAACTACAGCAAGACCAGTAGCGTCTCGAACACGATGAACAATTTGAATTATGGATACATGGCGAATGCAATGGGTCCGTCCTACTACGATGCCTCCGGCAACCCGACCTGCGGCGTGCCCGGGAGCCCGGTGGCCAACTGCATCCCGCTGAACTACCTGGCGGGTGATCAGGCGATCCTCGCCAACCCTGCCTTGGAGGACAAGGTCTTCATCATCTCCCAGGATAACGTGACCAACAAGGAAATGGCGTACAGCGCCAACATCACAGGTGGGTTGTTCAACATCCCGGTGGGCGGTGAGGTCGCTGTTGCGGCCGGAGTGGACCATCGCAGCTTGACCGGGTACGACGTGCCGGACGCCTATACGCAATCTGGGCTGTCAAGCAATAACGTGGCCGCCGGAACGCGGGGCGGATACGTCGTCAACTCGGCGTATGCGGAGTTGTCGCTGCCTGTGCTCAAGGATTTCGTGGGCGCAAAGCTGCTTTCCTTCGACCTGGCGAGCCGCTACTCGCACTACAGCAACTTTGGTGGAACCACCAACAGCAAGTTCAGCGTCGAATACAAGCCGATTGATGACTTGATGATACGCATGAACTATGCGCAGGCATTCAGGGCACCAACGATCAACGATATAGATCAGGGTGTCGGTCAAGGGTTCGGCAGTTTCACGGATCCGTGTGATGCCGTTTACGGTGCGAACGTCTACGGCGCAAACGTACATGGTGCGTGCGTCGCGGCCTTGGGTGCCTCCGGCTATCCCAATCCAGCGGGCTTCCGTCAACAAAACAACACGGGCGGGGCCATTGCGGCACCGAATCAGCAGACGAAGAACGCGTTCTACAGTGGTGGTACGCCCGGGCTGCAGCCGGAAACGGCCATCGACAAGACGTTGGGCCTCGTCTACAGCCCGAGCTACATCCCCGGGCTTGGACTGACGCTGGATTGGTATCAGATAAAACTCAGCAACATCATCAGCCCGGTGACGGCGAATGATGTGCTGCAGGAGTGCTACCAAGGGGTGCAGTTGTTCTGCAATCGCTTCGAACGTGATGCCCAGGGGCAGGTGTTGAATCTGCATACGGGTCAGGCGAATCGCGGTACCGCGAATGTCGAAGGCTACGATTTTGGATTGGCCTACAACCTTCCTGATTTTGGGATGGGTCAATTCCAGCTTTCCACCGACGTTGCCTACACCGACAAATGGCAGGCTCAGGCAGTTGCCGGTGCGCTCGTCGACAATCGGGTGGGTCGAGCAACGAGCGCAGGGTACTTCTGGCGGATCCGAAGCACCACGGGCTTGAACTGGAGGTTGGGTAATTTTGGCGCTACGTGGCGGACGCGTTATTTTTCCAGCCTCACCGAGGGGTGCTTCTGGGGGAAGACGACCGAATGCAACATGCCTGACCATATCGATCCGTTCAATGGCGTTTTCCCATCGAACCGTGTCGGGGCGGTTGCTTTCAACGATGTGAGCGTCAACTGGCAGGCGCCGTGGAACGCGCGCATCACTGCCGGCGTCAACAACGTTTTCGGTCGCAAGCCGCCGATCGAATACCAGCGGCCCACTGGCAGCCCACCCGTCAACCCCGCGTACGACATAGACCGGTACTACTTCGTGAGCTACGTCCAGAAGTTCTAGGCGCAGTTCCCGTTTCCCGGATATCCGACCAGCGGTGGTTGCCCGCAGAAACCCTGCGGCAACCACGGCTGGCCCTTCGACTTACGGAGGCAGCACGATGAACAAGCGCGGACTCGTGTCCATGGCGGCGATGCTTTGCCTGGGTTTCATCTCGAGCGGAACCCTTGCCTATGCGTCGCCGGATAAACCGGACAAGCAGGAAGCGAAAACCGATACGGCGCTGGTGCGCGTGCCGGA
>DATNBK010000005.1:0-2745 GCA_035571995.1 Rhodanobacter sp. | reverse complement strand
CTGCGCCTCGGCGACGTTCGCCTTGGTGTCCTTGGCCCACAGCTTCAGCGCGCTGCTCACCATGGCCCGGCCGTACGAAAAGCTCAGCGGCCAAGGGTGCGGACCCAAGCGGTTGATCGCGTTCAGGTGCGCGGTGGCCTGCTCGTCGGTCTGCCCACCGGAGAGGAACACGATCCCCGGCAAGGCGGCAGGCACTGTGCTCTTGAGCACGCGTACCGTCGCCTCCGCGACGTCATCGATATCGGCCTGGTCGGCGCAATCGGTACCGGCAATCACCATGCTCGCCTTGAGGATCGTGCCCTCGAGCATGACGTTCTGTTCGTACAAGGCGCCGAACAGGCTGCGCAGCACCGCTTCGTGCACCTCGTAGCTGACCGCCAGGTCGTGGTCGCCGTCCATCAGCACTTCAGGTTCGACCATCGGCACCAGGCCTGCTTCCTGGCACAGGGCTGCGTAGCGCGCCAGGGCGTGGCAATTGGCCTCGATGGCGGTGGAACTGGGTGTGTCCTCGCTGATCTTGATCACGGCGCGCCACTTGGCGAACTGGGCGCCGAGCTTGGCGTATTCCTGCAGCCGCTCGCGCAAGCCGTCCAGGCCCTCGGTCACCACGTCGCCCGGGAAACCAGCGAGTGGCTTGGGACCCTTGTCCACCTTGATGCCGGGAATGATTCCAGCCTTCTTCATCGCCACCGGGAAGGGTTCGCCGGTGCTAAGCGACTGGCGGATGGTTTCGTCGTACAGGATGGCGCCGGAGATGTGCTCCTTCAGCCCGGGAGTAGTAACCAGCATTTCGCGATACGCGCGCCGGATTTCCTCGGTGCTCTCCAGGCCGACGGCCGTGAGGCGTTTGGTGATGGTGCCGGTCGACTCGTCGACCGCGATGATGCCCTTGCCGGGTGCAACCATCGCCAAGGCGACGTTTTCAAGATCTTCGATACTCATGGGAACTCCGCTCGGGGGTGCGCTGCGCGCGCCGACAGTGGTTGCCGCGGCAGGAACCGCCCGCGTCATTCAAACCCGCGATTATAGGCCAGTTTCCGCCATGTATGGCGGCCCGCGGCCAGGACCGTGCCCGGCATCACCCGGGATAGCCAGGCAGCTGGCAGGGCTCCATCAGCTTCTTGCGGGCGGCGGGATCGTCCGGCGAGTTGAAGGGCACCACGTAATAGGTCAATACGGGCTCGCGCTTGCCATTGGTCAGCGACGGGCCGTAGCGGAACTGCTTGACCGCGTTGGTGGCGATGCTGCCGAGGTCACTTTGCGGCACGAGCTTGACCAGTTTCACGTCGCGCGGAATGCCGTCCGAACCCACCATGTAGGTCACCGTCGCGCAGCCCGGGGTCATCAGGTTGTGCCCACTGTTGGGCGCCTCCAGCGTCACCGAGCGGTTGAGCAGGATCCAGTAGCGGTAAAGGTTGGCCTCATTGATCTTGCGCGACTGCGCAAACAACGGGCTTACGCAACCCAAGGCAAGCGCCAGCACGAGGGTCTGCCTTACCAGCGACATGGAAAATTTCATAGCGGACTCCCGTTTCGAGATGGATACCTCTCGAAGTGTAGACAACAACAGTTGCCAAGACGTGAACCGCGACAATGCGGGCGAGTGGAAGCGTGGGCGGTGGAAACGTTCGAGCGGGAAGTCCTAGGAGCGTGGGCGGTAGAAATCTTCCGGGCTGCAAAAGCGCCTGCGCGGTCCATATTTCCGCCGCTTCTTGGCCCATAGAACCACTATGGGCCGGCGAATCGTCGAAAATCTGTCCTCACGCAGCCACTTTTTCGCCTCGAAAGTTTCTACCGCCCACGCTCCTAGAGGTCGCGCAAACTCTCAACCATGCCACCGGCGCCGACGGCCAACAGCTTCAAGGTATTGGTGCCCCCACCCAGCCCTACGCGGTCGCCGTGCGTCAAGATGACGCGATCGCCTTCGGCCAGCAAACCCTGGGCAAACAGCTGTTGCACCGCGGCGCGGGCAGTGGCGGCGGAATTTTGCCCCTCGTGGCTGAATGGGACTGGCTGTACGTCGCGCAGCAACAGCATGCGCCGCCGGGCCTCGGGGAACGGCGACAAGGCGTAGATTGGAATGGCACTGCGGTAGCGCGACAGCCATTGCGCGGTGGCGCCGGACTCGGTCAGGGCGACGATGCCGCGCACGTCGACCTCGCCGGCCAGCACCATGGCCGCCAGGGCAATGGCCTGGTCGGTGCGATCCAGTTGGGGGCCGGCGGCGCTGAAATCGCCCTTCGACTCGAACTGGTGCTCCGCTGCCAGGCAGATGTCGCGCAAGGCGGCCACGGCCTTGTCCGGATGCTCGCCCGCGGCCGACTCCTCCGACAGCATGACCGCATCGGTGCCGTCGATCACGGCATTGGCGACATCCAGTACCTCGGCCCGGGTCGGAATCGGCGCGTGCACCATCGACTGCAGCATCTGCGTGGCGGTGATCACCGCGCGGTTGCCGCGCACGGCCTCGCGGATAATCTTCTTCTGCAGGCCGGGCAACTGGGCATAGCCGATCTCCACCCCCAGGTCGCCGCGCGCCACCATGACCACGTCGGAGGCATCGATGATTTCCCCCAGCACCGGAATGGCGTCGGCCCGCTCAATCTTGGCCACCAGAGCAGCGGCGCCGCCGGCTTCGCGCAGGAGACGCCGCGCCAGGTGCATGTCCTCGGCCGAGCGCACGAACGACACTGCAAGGAAATCCGCGCCAATCTCGGCCGCCAGGCGAATGTCGTGCTTGTCCTT
>DATNBK010000004.1:0-3496 GCA_035571995.1 Rhodanobacter sp. | reverse complement strand
GCGGCGACGAACGCGGTGGCGATGCTCAGCGGATGCGCACCGGCAATCAGGGCGCCGAGCGCCGCAAAGCCGCCAGTGAACAGGATCCAGTCGCGCAGCGCCTGGGTGCCCAGCGTCGGGTTCTGGTGGAACGCATAACCGATGGCGATGAAGATCAGCAGGACCACGCCGACGGCCAGCCATTTTGGCCAGCGCGCCTTGGGTGGCGATATGGCCAGCTTGGCGGCAATGTCGGCCGGGTCATCCTGCTGCTCGCGCAGGCAGGTGGCCAGGCCCTTGAGGTGGCCGGCGCCGATCACCACCAGCACGCGGCGCCGGGCGCCATCCTGGGTGCCGGCGGCCTGCGCGGATTCCTGGCGCAGGCGCGCGGCCATGAAGCTGTCGCGCTCCGTGATCAGGCTCGCGAACAGCGGCTTGGATTCGTTGGCGAATTCCTTGAACGCGCTCTCCAGCAGGTCGCCTTGTTTCAGTTTTTCGATCTCGTCCTGCGCGATGTCCTCGCGTGCGAACACGCTGGCCAGCAGACCACCGAACAGGGTGAAGCGTTGCCAGGCGCCCACGCTGCGCCAGGCGCGCTTGAGCGTGGTGCCGACCTCGCGGTCGACCAGCCACAGCGGTATGGCGAGCCGCTCGGCGCCGTCCATGGCCGCCTTCATCTCGGCACCGGGCTGGATGCCGGATTGCTCGGCCAGGCGCTTCTGGAACGTGGACAGGATCAGGCTGGCGGTGACCATGCCGGCCTTGCCTTCGCGGATCACGCGGAACAGATCCATCTGCTTGAACGCTTCCGGGTCGCGCATGCTTTGCGCGCGGCTCGCGCAGAGCTCCACGGCGATCGCGTCGAAATGCTCGCTCGCCAGCAGGGCCTCCACGGCGTCCACGCTGCTGCGCGAAACGTGCGCCGTCCCCAGGATGACGTACTCCACGCCGTCGCGATGGACGCGCTCCAAGGGCTGGCCTTGCAACGCAGGCGGCGGAATGGCGACTTCCGGCGCGGGCGGGAGGCCTTGGTCAGCAGGATTCATGCGTTGGCTTGCGGATGGTAGAGGTCCAAAGGTTGGGGCGGTGCGGCGCACGCACAAGTCGCCCCCCGGCTACGCCGGCTTCAGTCGCGGAAGCGCCGCAGCAGGTCGTCATAGGCGTCAATGCGGCGGTCGCGCAGGAAGGGCCAGATTCGGCGCACCTGCTCGCTGCGCCCCAGGTCGACGTCGGCCAGCAGCAGTTCCCGCGCGCCGGACCCGGCCTGGGCCAGGAACTCACCTTGCGGGCCGACGACGAAACTGCTGCCCCAGAAGTTGACGCCGGCACCGACCCCGGTGGGATCCGCTTCGAAGCCGACGCGGTTGCAGGAGAGCACCGGCACGCCATTGGCGATGGCATGGCCGCGCTGCACGGTAATCCAGGCGTCGCGCTGGCGGGTCTTTTCCGCCTGGTCGTCGTTTGGATCCCAGCCGATGGCTGTGGGGTAGAGCAGCAGCTCGGCACCAGCAAGGGCCATCAGCCGGGCCGCTTCGGGGTACCACTGGTCCCAGCACACCAGCACGCCGAGCCGCCCCAGCGAGGTGTCGATGGGCTCGAAGCCCAGGTCGCCCGGGGTGAAGTAGAACTTTTCGTAGAAGCCCGGATCGTCCGGGATGTGCATCTTGCGGTAGACGCCGGCAATCTCCGCGGACCGGTCGAAGACCACGGCCGTGTTGTGGTACAGCCCGGCGGCGCGGCGCTCGAACAGCGAGGCGACGATGACCAGCTTGAGCTCCGCCGCCAAGGCGCCGATGCGTTCGGTGCCCGGGCCGGGGATGGACTCGGCCTGGTCGAACACGTCCACTGCTTCGCACTGACAGAAGTACGCACCGTTGTGCAGTTCCTGCAGCAAAACCAGTTGCGCGCCCGCCGCGGCCGCTTCGCGCAGCCCGGCTTCAATGGCCTGCAGGTTTGCCTCGCGACTGCCGCGGTGGGTTTCCTGCAGCAGCGCCACTTTCAACATGGGGCGGGCCATGGCGAAATCTCCTGACCGCCGCGATCGGCGCGGCACACGCCAGTCTAATGGATGGGCTTGCCGGCGCGCCGCCGCGCTAGGGCGCGGAGGGCGGGAGCGTGCCGGCCGGCAGCTGCATGGTGATGCAGTGCAGGCTGCCGTTTTGCCAGATCAACGGCCGGCACGGGATGGCAATCACCTCGCGCCCAGGGTGCGCTTCGCCTATGCGCCGCGCCGCTTCGGCGTCGGCGGCGTCGCCGTAGGCCGGCACCAGCACCGCCCCGTTGATGACCAGGTAATTGGCGTAGGAAGCGGCAAGTCGGCGGCCCTGGTCGATGATCGGGCGCGCCCAAGGCAGGGGCGTGAGCCGATAGGGCCGGCCATCCGGCGTGCGCAGCGTGGCAAGCTCCCCAGCCATGGCCTGCAACTCGCCGTGGTGTGGATCATGGGGGTCGTCGCAGGCCTGGAACACGATGCCGCCGTCAGGCGCGAAGCGGGCCAGGGTGTCGATATGCGCGTCGGTATCGTCGCCCAGCAGGTAGCCGTGCTCCAGCCACAGCACGCGCGCGGCGTGCAGGCTGTCTGTGAGTGTGGCGACAATGGCATCGCGCGACTGGTCCGCATGCCGCTGGCCAAGGCAGCGCCACGTGCTGAGCAGGCTGCCGGCGCCGTCGCTTTCAATCGCGCCGCCTTCCAGGGCCCAGTCCACGCGCCGGTGCCCGGCGTCGGCAAACACGCCGGCGGCGACCAGGCCGGCAACCAGGGCATCGTCCTGGCGCGCATCGAACTTGCCACCCCAGCCGGTGAAGCGGAAATCCATCAGCCGCACCCGGCCACCGGGCGCCAGCAAGGTGATCGGGCCGGAATCCCGCAGCCAGGTGTCGTCATACGGCAGGCGCACGAATTCGACCCGCGAGGAGTCGACCCGCGCCGCAGCCAGCAGCGACTCAACATGCGCCTGCGTGGCCTGGTCGGCGACGATGACCAGCAGACGCTGGAAACGGGTGATGGCCGCGGCCAGCGCCACATAGGTCGATTCCACCTCGGACAGGCGCGCGGCCCAGTCCGTGCCGGCATGTGGCCAGGCAATCAGGATGGCGGCCTGCGGTTCCCATTCCGCCGGCAGGCGCCAGTCGCTTGCAGTCATGGACGACCTCGAAAGCTGATGGCCGGGCGCGCTCCGTCACCGGGGGCGGCACGGCGCGTGGGCACCGCCGTCGTCACGGCATGACCCGACGTGGTGACTCAGCCGGCGCTGCCTGGATGCAGGTTGTTGCCGGCCGGGGTGTTGAGCACTGAATGGATCACGTGCTGGTGCTCGAAATACACGATGAAGTTGGAGTACTCCCAGCGGTTGATGACCGGGTGCGCCTTGCTGTCGCCGCCGCGCGCATCCAGCTTGCGTACCGGCGCGCCGTAACGGCGCTCGACCTGGCCCATGGTCATGCCGCGCCCGGGCAGGTTCATGGCCTGCTCCTGCTGTACGCGATGCAGCAACAGGTTGTCGCCGCCCTTGGCCTG
>DATNBK010000003.1:0-2535 GCA_035571995.1 Rhodanobacter sp. | reverse complement strand
CTCGCTCAGGCAGAACTGTTCAAGTGACCAGCCCTCTTCGATGAACTGCCGGTGGTGCCGCGCGGCCGTCTGTGGGTCATAGTTTTCTCGCCAGTAGTCGTAGTGGGAAAGCATGCGTGCCACCGGCTCCCTCACCCAGGTAATGAACGTCAATGCGCGCACGCTGTCGAGTCGCTGATATTTCACCGGCAAAAAATGCCCGTGTACGCACTCGATGTCGCCCAGTCCCTGTTCCGCCATGGCCGCACCAGTGGCGAGGGCCGTCTTGTATCGGTCGAGCCGTGACTGGCACAGGACCTGATCGTTGTAATCGTCCCGATAGCGATCGCCAAAATGCGTCATCAGCGATGCCTTGAAACTTGTTCCACCCGTCTTCGGCAAATGCACGGAAATAAGAGTCATGGATCCTCAGCCATCGATGGTCAGAGATAACCGGGTGCCGTCATGGCACTGGCCGCCAATCACAAGGTGGTGACTCAAGGCCATGGCCAGAAAGACTTCCGGGCCAAGAAATCAAGCTGGCCCGGGCGATATCTTTCAAGCATTCAACCACCACGAAAAGAGCCCGGCCGCATCCCTGCGGCCAGGTAAATCACGCATGACCAACTTCGAAGTGCAGCAGACCGGCTACCGCAATCAGGGGGCCGACGAGGCAGCAGGTGGCGCATGGTCGAAGGCTCGCCAGGCGATCAGCAGGTTGGTGGCATTCACCGAACCCAAGCCGGAGGCAAAGCTCCAGCCTGGCTGGGCCGGGTAGGCCTTGTTGTTTACACCATACGTGGTGGGAGCAGCGTCAGTCGTGGTCAGGCCTGTCTCGACAAAATCCCCGGGCCCGGTGGCGTAGTAATAGCAATTGGGCGTGGCCTGTCCCGTGTTGGGGCCTGGCTGCACCGGCTGGATGCAGGAGGAGGAAATCGAGCCGCGGGTGATGTTGTGGAACACGCAGTCTCTCGTCCCGGTAGCCCCGTTGTCGGAGTTGCAGGTCGCCAGGCTGGTCGGCGACGGGCCGGTGGAACCGCCATATTCCTGCGCTGCCAAGGCGTACAACGTGGGTGCCGCATTGCCTTGGTCGGTCGGCAGGCCGCGCGCATGCAGCCCCTGGTCCATCAGCGCCTGGATCCCGGCGAACATCGGCGCGGACAGCGAGGTGCCTCCACTCAGCGCGGTCTGCCCGGAGAAGTCGGGCGAGCAGGGGTCGTACGAGGTGCAGGTGATCACCCA
The DNA here is from genome assembly GCA_035571995.1 of Rhodanobacter sp. Classification (GTDB taxonomy): domain Bacteria; phylum Pseudomonadota; class Gammaproteobacteria; order Xanthomonadales; family Rhodanobacteraceae; genus Rhodanobacter. The sequence continues at coordinate 1,314 of DATNBK010000003.1, read as the reverse complement.
CGTGTAATTGAAGAAGGATCCGGCAAACAGCGCCACGTCGGGAATGTCGCGCGACTGATCCTTCGCCGCGTTGAATATCTGCCGTTGCCACGCGGGCTTGGCATCCACCGACGAGGATCCTCCGCTGGAGGCTTCCGATGGACTGTAGAAGCCGTCGTAATCGAACCTGCTCCATTGCTGGCAGAAGGCAATGGCGCTGTTGAAACCCCAGTCTTTGGCGGCGGCACCATTACCACAGGATTCATTCCAAGGAATTTCCGGCACGTAGGACAAGGCAGAGCCGCCCACCACGCTTGGCGTGGAGGCAAAATACTGGCTGGTAGTGCCGTCGAGCACATCGGCGGTATCCGTGCCGCCCACCGCCGTCACGTGTGCCGAGGTGGCGAACGCGTTGGTGTCGAGACCGGCGCCGATGATAGTAAGGCCGTTGAAGTCCGGATTGGAACCGGAATCTCCGGTGGAAATGAAGACCGAGATGCCTTCGGCGTCCGCCTGCGCCCACATCAGGTCGATCGCCGTCTTGCTGGCGCCGTCGGTGATGAGCTCTCCGGCACCATAGCTGGCGCTGATGATGTCCGGGCGGCTGCTGGCATTGATCAGGTTCGAGGCCGCGATGAAGACGCCGCCGAAGAAGTTGTCGCTGGCCGGGCTGTAATCGGCGTTGTAGCCGGAACAGCTGGCAACCCAGATATTGGCACCCGGAGCGATCGCGGTGGACCACTCGGCATCAAGCAGAGTCTCGCTGTCGTCCATGGTGTAGCCATAGATCGCATCCGGATCGGTACAGTTGTTGGCGCCGCTGGGCGGAGCCGGGTTGAACTGCTGGAAGGTGCCCCCGAACTTGGCCAGATTGAAGACACTGACAAAATTGCTCCAATCCGACGGAACCATGTCGGCCTCCTCGACGACCGCGATGGTAATGCCCTTGCCGGTGATGCCGTTGTTGCGGATCGTCCTAACCCCGTACATCGTGGCTAGGTCGTTGGGTACCAACCCGCGCCAGCCGCCGACGCCACCATAAGAGATGGCCTGGCTGGTCACCCCGGAACCCGTCGCAGACGCCGATTTCGGCACAAATCCTTTCTTCGATGCGCTCCATTGCGCGATCTGCGATTTCTTGTGGAACGCCCTTGCATGGAAATCGTTCAGCCCCACCACGCCGGCCACCACCGACTGCAGCGCGACCGGGATACTGATGTCGCCCGCATTGGCCAGGTGCTTGACCTGGTTGATGGTGTAGATGTTTTCCTGGGTGTGGAACGCCTGCTTCACCTGCCCCGCCGTGCCACTGAAATCAATCTGGGTCTTGTTCGG
>DATNBK010000002.1:0-7856 GCA_035571995.1 Rhodanobacter sp. | reverse complement strand
CAAAACTGCCGGCGACGATCGAGGCCGGGAACACCTCGCGCTGGTTGTTGTAGGTAAGCACCGAGTCGTTGTACGCCTGGCGCGCGAAGGCGACGCGATTCTCGGTCGAGGTGAGTTCCTCGGACAATTGCATCATGGTCTGGTTGGCCTTCAGATCCGGATAAGCTTCCTGCAAGGCAAACAGGCGCCCCAGCGTTTGCGTCAAGGCGTTCTCGGCGCTGCCCAGCTGCTGCATGGCGGCCGGATCGCCGGGATTGGCCTTGGCTCCCGCCAGGCCACCCACTGCGGCATTGCGTGCCTGGACCACCGCCTCAAGCGTGCCGCGCTCGTGGGCGATATAGCCCTTGGCGGTCTCGACCAGGTTTGGAATCAGGTCGTGGCGCCGGGTGAGCTGCACGTCGATTTGCGCGAATGCATTCTTGTAGCCGTTGCGTGCGCGCACCAACGCGTTGTAGATCGCAACGAAGTACAAGACAATCACCAGGATGATGACCAGCAAAATGATCATGCCCATATACGTACTCACTGCCTGAAGACGCACGTCTGCGCCGCAACACACAGATTAGCATGGCCCCAACACGTCTCTTTCAACTGTTTGCCACAGCCCTAGCCTTCGCTTCCACGTTGTTGGTGGCCGCTCCCGCCGGCGCCCTCGATTCGCCACCCGCCGCCACTGCCGAGGCCAGCCCCGATGCCACCGCCAGGCTCCCACGGCCCCGCGTCCAGGCCGCCATCAAGGACTACCGGCGCTGGCTGGATGTCATTGCCCAACGCAATGACGTGGCCGGCCTGGCTACAGCTGTGGTGCAAGGCGACAAGGTGCTGTTCGAGCACACGGTGGGTTACGCCGACGCGGCCACGCAGCAGCCGGTCACCCCGCACACCGTGTTTCGCCTGGCGTCGCTGTCCAAGGCATTCGCCACTGCGGTTACCGGCCTGCTGGTCGAGGATGGACGGCTGCATTGGAACACGCGGCTCGTGGACGTCCTGCCCTATTTCAAGCTAAAGGACGCCGAAGGTGCCGAACACGCCACGGTCGGCGACATCCTCGGCCAGCGCCTGGGCCTGCCACGCAACACCTACGACAACCTGCTCGAGGACGAGGTGTCCTACGAGGAGCTGGTGCGCAAGCTGGACGAAGTGGACCTGAGCTGTGCCGTCGGCAAATGCTACGGCTATCAAAACGTCGCCTTCAGCATGATCCAGGACATCCTGTTCGCCCGTACTGGACAGTTCTTCTACCAACTGGTCGACAAGCGCCTGTTCTACCCGCTCGGATTGGCGGACGCGAGTTACGGACTGGCCGGGCTCGAATCCAGCAAGAGCTGGGCACGGCCGCACTCACGGGCGGGACGCGGATGGAAGCCGTTCGAGCCCAATGAGATCTACTACCGGATCGCCCCGGCAGCGGGTGTCAACGCCAGCATCCGGGACATGGAAAAATGGCTGATTGCGCAAATGGGCGGACGTCCCGACGTGCTGCCGCCGAAATTGCTGGAGGCCCTGCACGCTCCCGGAGTCGCCACGCCAGGCGAATTGCACGCCACCGCGTGGCGCCAGCGCAGGCTGACCGCCGCCCACTATGCACTGGGCTGGCGGGTCTACCGGTACGCGGACCAGACCCTGCTGTTCCACGCTGGCGCCGTTGCCGGCTACCGCACCGCGATCGCCTTCCTGCCGAAGTACCAGATCGGCGTGGTCATCCTGGTCAACTCAACCGGACCGATGGCCGGGGAGCTGATTCCCATGGTCCTGGACGATCTCCTCGGCCTGCCCCACGTCGACTGGGCTGGCATCGACCGCAAACGCTAACGGGCCGCGCCGGCGGTTGCCATCCTTCGCCGCGGAGCCCGCGAGCGATTCCGCAACCTAAAAAAAAACGTCCCGGCAAGCCGGGACGAATCTTTATTGAAAGCTCCCCTCGCGCTGGGCACCGCAAGGAGAGAATGTTTTGACGTCGTCGATTGCGCGACGATTGACTACTTCTTGGACTTCTTCGCGGGCTTGGCAGTCTTGGTGGCCTTCACCACCTTGGCTGCGGCAGCCTTTTTCACCGCCGGCTTTTTGGCCGCCGGTTTCTTCGCTGCAACTTTGCTTGCCGCCGGCTTCTTGGCAGCCGCCGGCTTCTTGGCGGCAACCTTCTTTACCGCCGGCTTCTTTGCCGCAACCTTCTTTGCGGCTGGTTTCTTCGCAGCCGCCTTCTTAGCAGCCGGCTTCTTCGCTACCGGCTTCTTGGCTGCAACTTTCTTTGCGGTGGGTTTCGCAGCCGCCTTCTTGGCGGCCGGCTTCTTTGCAGCAGGTTTCTTGGCAGTGGCCATAGTTCGTCTCAGCTCCTCATCAGTTGGCAGTGGTTGCCCAGTAAAAGCATGCAGGAACGCCTCGACCAAAAGATCACTGTTCGTGGCGTGCCGAAAATTCTTCACCTGTCGCTCGGTACGAAGATCGGAGAGCGTGCGCAAAACATGGACCGGAATCGAGACCGTGATCTTGCGTACTGCGTTGGCCTTTTCACCGTGTTCGATATACGGCTTGATGAACTTTGTAGTTGCCATGGCGAGCCTTCCCCGTAATCTGTTGCGAAAGCTATCTCTCAATATTTCCGCTGTCAATTGATTTTCACCACTGCACGCGTGCCGTGGACACCGCCGCGAGCGGCAACGGTGCGCCCACGACAGGCATGCACAGTGGCCTGTTGGTAAATACGTCAGCCATCTATACGTCCATATAAAGTAGCGTATGACAACCCCGATCGTGCCGTAAGCGTTGCGACCCAACGATTGCACGGGAAGCGGAAGTGCGTGTTCGCGCAATCCTCCCAGCGCAAGTACGCAAGGCACCATCCGCCAATCGCACTCCACGGCAACGCGCGGCGATCATGAACGCAAGGCCACCGACGTATACCGAAAAGACTTATCGGCCCTCGTCGTCCGCACTTGAAGGGCGGCGTCACGCGTCGGGAAAACTGCACGCGGGACGACGGAAATGGCGAGTCGCGCGTGGAGGAAGCGCATCGATTGCGCGGCAATCGGTCGCAGTCATGACGACGCGGTGGCAGGATCAGGAGGGAGCGATCGGCATGAGCTTGGGCAGGATGCCGACCGCGGCGCCCGGGGCGAATGCGGGCGCGGGATTTGCGGGAGCGATTTGCGGGAGCGATGCCGCCGCCGGCGGCAGTCGCTGCCTTTTACGACTCTTCGCTTTCCAGCAACTGCTCGTATTCGTGCACGTCCAGCAGTTCATCCAGCTCCGCGCGATCGCTTGGACGCAGCGCGTAAATCCAACCGGTGCCATAGGCGTCTTCGTTGATCAGCTCCGGCTTCTCGGCAAGCAGCTCGTTGACCTCGACCACTTCGCCGGATACCGGCGCGTAGATGTCCGAGGCAGCCTTCACCGACTCCAGCACGGCCGCCCCGTTGCCAGCCACCAGCGCGGTCCCGACTTCCGGCAACTCCACATAGACGAGGTCGCCCAACTGGCTCTGGGCGTGATCGGAAATCCCGACGCGCACCAGGCCATCATCCTCGAGCCGAGCCCATTCATGGGATTTCAGGAATTTCAGGTCACCAGGGATATCGCTCATGGTCATGTCCAATGTTGAGGGAAAAAGCAACGGCGCCCGCACATGATAGCCAAGGCCGGTGCGCAGGCTCAAAGCCCAACGCAGGCCTTGCCGCCACGCACGAACGGATACTTCACCACGTGCGCCGGCACCTGGCGCCCGCGGATGTCGACCTGGACGGTGCCGGTGGTGCCGGTGGGCACGCGGGCAAAGGCAATGGCCTTGTCCAGGGTGGGCGCATAGCTGCCGGACAGGATGATGCCAGGGCCGCGTTCGGTGCTCACCGGCTGCCCGTGGCGCAATACGCCCTTGCCGTCCAGCACCAGGCCAACCATCGTGTGTTCCACGCCGGCGCGCTTTTGCGCCTCCAGTGCGCTGCGGCCGATGAAATCGCGCCCATCGTCCAGCGCCACGGTCCAGCCAAGGTTCGCTTCCCAGGGTGATACGTCTTCATCCATGTCCTGGCCGTACAGGTTCATGCCGGCCTCCAGGCGCAAGGTGTCGCGCGCACCCAGTCCGGCCGGGGCCACTCCGGCAGCGGCCAGCGCCTCCCACAGTTCGACCGCGTGCTCGTTGTCCACCAGGATCTCGAAGCCATCCTCGCCGGTATATCCCGTGCGGGCCACGAACAGCGGCGTGCCATGGAGACCCTGGGCTGCCGCCGCGCTGAACTTGCCGAGCTCGGTGATGCGTTTGACGTCGGTGTCGCGCAGCAAGGCCAGCACGCGCTCGCGGGCATTCGGTCCCTGCACCGCGATCATGGCAAAGTCGGTGCGCTCCTTGACCTCCACGCCGAAGTCGCCGGCATGCCGGGTGATCCAGGCCAGGTCCTTGTCATGCGTCGCCGCGTTCACCACCACGCGGAAATAGGCTTCCGCGAAGAAGTACACGATCAAGTCGTCGATGATGCCGCCGTGCTCGTTCAGCATGCACGTGTACAGCGCCTTGCCCGGCACCTGCAGCTTGTCGACGTTGTTTGCGAACAGGTGGCGCAGGAACTCCCGCGTACGCTCCCCATGCAGGTCGATGACAGTCATGTGCGAAACGTCGAACATGCCGGCATCCGTGCGCACCGCGTGGTGCTCGCGAATCTGGGACCCGTAATGCATGGGCATATCCCAGCCACCGAAATCGACCATGTGCGCGCCCAGCGCGCGATGCGTGGCATTGAGCACAGTCTTGTTGGTCATCGGTGCGCACTCCGGCTAAAGCGCGATTATCGCGGCGCCCGCGCGACAAGCCAAGTGGGCGCCCCACCGGGCGAGGCTTTGCGTCCCTCAGCCAGCGTGCCCGTTGGCGCCCAGCAGCGACAGCAGGTAGCTGCCAACCTGCCCCGCCAGGTCTTCCGCTCGCTTGCCGCCACCGGCAACCAGGTGGACCTCGGCCGCGTCCGGCGCCTCGTAGGGGGCACTGACGCCGGTGAAATTGGGAATCTCGCCGGCCCGGGCCTTTTGATACAGGCCCTTGGCGTCGCGCCGCTCGCATTCGGCCAACGGCGTGTCGACGAATACCTCCACGAACTCGCCGGTGTCGAACAACTCGCGCGCGGAGCGTCGCTCGCTGCGGTAAGGCGAGATGGCGCTGACCAGGACGACCAGGCCGGCATCCACCATCAGGTGCGCAACTTCGGCGATGCGCCGGATGTTTTCCACCCGCGCCTCGGGCGTGAAGCCGAGGTCGCGGTTGATGCCATGGCGGACGTTGTCGCCGTCGAGCAGGTAGGTGTGGTAGCCCGAGGCGTGCAGGCGCCGTTCAAGCAGGTTCGCAATGGTCGACTTGCCAGCCCCCGACAAGCCGGTGAACCACACGCACAGGGGACGCTGGCCCTTGCTCTGGCCACGTACTGCCTTGTCGATGTCGACGTGCTGCCAATGCACGTTGCTCGACCTGCCCAGGGCAAAATCCAGCATGCCACAAGCGACCGTGGCGTTGCTCTGGCGGTCGATCAGGATGAAACCGCCGAGCGTCTGGTTGACGACGTAGGGTTCGTAGGCAATCGCATCGTCCAGGCCGACCGTGCAGTAGCCGACTTCGTTCAGCACCAGGTGCCGGGCCGCGAGCTGCGCCTGGGTGTCGACATCGACCTTGTACTTGATCGACATCACCTGCGCATTCAGCGTGCGCGTGCCGATCTTCAGCAAATAGGTCCGATTGGGCAGCAGCGGCGTTTCCCCCAGCCACAGCACGTGGCAGGTGAACTGGTCGGCGACCGGCGCCGGATGCGACGCATCGGCAATGAGATCGCCGCGGCTGATGTCCAGCTCGCGGTCGAGGCAGAGGGTGATGGCCTGCCCCTGCACGGCATGTGCGAGGTCGCCGTCCTGGGTCACGATGCGCTGCACGTTTGCGCGATGCACGCCCGGCTGCACGATGACCTCGTCGCCCACCGCCACGCTGCCACCGGCCACCGTGCCGGCGTAACCGCGAAACGACTGGTCGGGACGGTTCACCCACTGTACCGGCATGCGGAACTCGGCAGCGGTATTCGGTGCCGCGTCGATGGTCTCCAGCAGCTCGAGCAGGCTGGGGCCCGCGTACCAGGCCATGCGCGTAGAGCGGCCGCCGACGTTGTCCCCGCCCAGGGCCGAAACCGGCAGGCAGTGCACATCGGTCATTCCCATGCCGGCAGCCAGCGCCTGGTAGGCCTCGGCGATCGGCGCATAGACCTCCTCGCGGTAGCCGACGAGGTCCATCTTGTTGACTGCCAGCACGACATGGCGGATGCCAAGCAGGCTGCATATATATGTATGCCGCCGGGTCTGCGCCAGCAGGCCCTTGCGGGCGTCCACCAGCACCACCGCCAGATCGGCGTTGGAGGCGCCGGTGGCCATGTTGCGCGTGTATTGCTCGTGCCCGGGGCAGTCGGCGACGATGAGGTTGCGCCGCGCGCTGTGGAAATACCGGTAGGCGACATCAATGGTGATGCCCTGCTCGCGCTCGGCGTCCAGGCCGTCGGTCAACAGCGAGAAATCCAACACGTCCCCGGCGTCGGGGTGCAGGCGCCGGCTGTCGCGCACCAGCGCGGCAACCTGGTCCTCAGGCAGCATCCCCGCGTCGTACAGCAGCCGCCCGAGCAGGGTGCTCTTGCCGTCGTCCACGCTGCCGCAGGTGATGAACCGCAGCAGGCCCAGGTTTGTCGCCGCCGCCTGCGCCATCAGAAATAACCTTCCCGTTTCTTGCGCTCCATCGACGCGGTCGGGTCCTGGTCAATCACGCGGCCCTGGCGCTCGGAGCTGCCCGAAGTCAGCATCTCGTCGATGATCTTGTCCAGCGTGTCGGCGTGCGACTCCACGGCTCCAGTCAAGGGATAGCAGCCCAGGGTGCGGAAACGCACCTCGCGCATCTGCGCCTGCTCGCCCGCCCGGAACTGGAAGCGGTCGTCGTCAACCATGATCAGCGCGCCGTCGCGTTCGACGATCGGACGCGGCTTGGCGAAGTACAGTGGCACAAGGGGAATCGACTCGCGGCGGATGTAGAGCCAGATGTCCAGCTCGGTCCAGTTCGACAGCGGGAAGACCCGGACGTTCTCGCCTTGGCGCAGCCGGGTGTTGTAGGTATGCCAGAACTCGGGGCGCTGGTTCCTGGGATCCCAGCGATGCTGCGCATTGCGAAACGAGAACACGCGCTCCTTGGCCCGAGACTTTTCCTCGTCGCGCCGCGCGCCGCCAATGGCGGCATCGAATGCATACTTGTCCAGGGCCTGCTTCAGGGCCTGGGTCTTCATGATGTCCGTGTGTACCGTCGCGCCGTGGGTGAACGGCGACACGCCCTGACGCGCGCCCTCCTGGTTGGTGTACACCAGTACCTGCACCTCGCCCTCGGCGGCAAGGCGGTCCCGGAACGCGATCATCTCGCGGAATTTCCACGTGGTGTCGACGTGCAGCAACGGCAGCGGCGGCTTGGCCGGGTAGAACGCCTTGCGCAACAGGTGCAACAGCACCGACGAATCCTTGCCGATCGAATACAGCATCACCGGCTTCTGGTAGGCAGCTTGTACCTCCCGGAAAATTTGGATCGCCTCGGCCTCCAGGTCATCGAGGTGGGAACGTGCAGCGGTTTGACTCATGGCGATGGGTTCATCCTGATCGCGCAGGCCGCACGGCCTGGAAAGCGTCCGTGCGTGCTGCGCAATCGGAGCATTTTACACGTCGCATCGCGCCAGGCCGACCGCTCCCGCTCAAGCCAGCACTGGATAGGCCGGGGCGACGTCCAGGGTGGCCGCGCAGACGGCCGCCAGTTCCAGCAGGCGCAAGTCGGACCCCCGGGCGCCGACCAGCTGCAGGCCGACCGGCAGGCC
>DATNBK010000001.1:0-4830 GCA_035571995.1 Rhodanobacter sp. | reverse complement strand
ACCGCGACTTTTTCCGGCGCGGACAGGGCCAGGCGCTTGGGCACCAGTTCGCCCACCACGATCTGGATGAACGAGATCAAGGCGAAGCCAAGCACCACGCCAAGCACCCGCGCGTAGTGCGCCAACCAGGCCAGGCGGGTGTTTTCAATGGCCGTGGCGATATGCGTGCCGAACGCGTCGCCGGCCACGGCACCAGTGATCAACATGACCAGGGTGATGCCGACCTGCACGGTGGAAAGGAAATATTCCGGTGCTTCGGCATGCCGCAGTGCCATCGCGGCGTAGGCGCTGTCGCGGGCCATGTGCTTGAGCCGGCTCTTGCGCGAGGCTACCAACGCCATTTCCGACAAGGCAAAAAAGCCGTTGCACAACGCCAACACGAAGACGAGCGCGAGTTGGATCAGCATCGCGGTGGAGCGGTCTTTGGGGGCATGGGTTACAGAGTGTAAATGCTGGCGCGGTGGCAAACCGTGTTTCGGCGATGTGCCGATTGGTGCGGAGCAGCACGCGCCTCCTGTACCATGGCCGACATTCTCGGCTGGCCTGGTCCCAAGCATGTTTTCCCTGCAGGCAATGTTCGGCAAAGGTGAGCGGTTCTACGATCTGCTCGAGCAGAGCGCCATGGCGGCGTGCGAGAGCGCCGATGCGCTATCCGCCTTGCTGGCCAACGGCACCGGCGCCCCACTGATGGCGGCGTTCAACGCCAGCCACGTGCGCGAGAAGGAGCTGGCGGCGCAGATCAGCGAAGAGCTGATGAACACCTTCGTCACCGCGCTCGATCGCGAGGACATCGAGGCGCTGAATTCGGCGCTGTACAAGATTCCCAAGACCATCGAGAAATTCGCCGAGCGCTACGAGATCGTCGCCCAGAGGGTCGCCGGCGTGGACTTTGCGCAGCGGGCGAAGGTGCTCACCCAGTCCACCAAGGTAGTGGCGGAAATGATCGCCCAATTGCGCCGCAGCCTGCAGATCGACCCGATGAAGAAGTTGCAGGATCGCCTGCAGGCGCTCGAATCGGAAGGCGACCGCATGCTGCTGGCGCCGTACCGCACGCTATACGTGGAAGGCAACGACGTAATGCGCGCCATGCTGGCCAAGGACCTGTTCGAGCTGATCGAGAAGGCCATCGACAAATGCCGCGACGTCGGCAACATCGTGTATTCGATCGTGCTGAAGAACTCCTGACCATGCCAGGTGCTGCAGGGGAACGTGCATGAGCCTCAGCCTCGTCATTGCCGAAGTGCTGTTTGCGCTCGCCTTCACCTACATCAATGGCTTCCACGACACGGCCAACTCGATCGCCACCGTGGTCGCCACCAAGGTGCTTTCGCCGGGCCAGGCAGTGTTGCTGGCAGCGGTCACCAACCTGTTTGGCGCGCTTATCGGCACGGCCGTGGCGGCCACGATTGCCTCCGGCCTGCTGAACGCCGGCGTGGTCGACATGGGGCCGCAGCTCATCATCTGCGCGCTTTCCTCGGCCATCATCTGGAACCTGGTCACCTGGCGCCTGGGCCTGCCGTCCAGCTCCAGCCACGCCTTGATCGGCGGCTTGATCGGCGCGGCGCTGGCGGTCTCCGGCAACCACATGGACGCGGTCAACTGGGACGCCGGCGGCTGGTTCACCGGGACCGGGGTCATACCCAAGGTCATCCTGCCGATGGTGTATTCGCCGGTCGGCGGCTTCATCATCGGCCTGGCGCTGATGGGCGGACTGTATGCCTTGCTGGCGTGGTTTGCCGGGCGTCGCGGCTGGCTGCGGCGGCTGGGACGGACGTCCTTCGTCAATGCGTTCTTTGGCAAGGCGCAGATTTTCTCGGCCTCGGCCATGGGCGTGGCCCACGGCATGAACGATGCCCAGAAAAGCATGGGCATCATCGCCCTGGCCCTGGCCGGCGGCACCGCGGCACATGAATTTGACCAGTTGCCACAATGGCTCGGGTTCCTGCAGATCACCGAAGACGTCCACGGCGTCTTCATCATCCCCACCTGGGTGAAGGTGGTGGCGGCGTTGACCATGGCGGCGGGCACGGCTGGCGGCGGCTGGCGCATCATCAAGACGCTCGGGCACAAGATGGTCAAGCTGCATCCCATCCACGGCTTCGCGGCCGAGACCAGTTCGGCGGCCATCATTTTTGCCGCCTCGGTGTTTGGCATGCCCGTGTCGACCACGCACAACGTGTCGGCAGCGATCATGGGCGTGGGCGCCGCCAAGCGTTTCAGTGCGGTGCGCTGGACGGTGGTACGCCGCATGGTCTGGGCCTGGGTGCTGACCCTGCCCATTACCGCAGCACTTGCCTACGTGCTGGTGCTGGTGAGCGTCGGCTTGTTCTGACCGGTGGCTTGTTGACCGCGCGCGACGATCTGCGCAGGCTGGGCCACATGCAGGACAGCCATCGCCGCGTTTACGCCGCCATTGCCGCGATTCCGCGCGGACGCGTCGCCAGCTATGGTGCGATTGCCGCGCGGGCCGGCTTGCCCGGCCGCGCCCGGCTGGTTGGGCACCTGCTGGGGCAAACGCCCGATGGCGTGCAGTTGCCGTGGCACCGTGTCCTGCGCGCCAGCGGCCACATTGCGCTGGCGCCAGGGAGCGCGGGCTTCCGCACGCAGTGTCGGTTATTGCGGGCCGAGGGCGTCGAAGTGAAGAACGGGCGCGTGGCGCTCTGGCGGTTTGGGCTGGATGCGGATTTGGATCGGGAGTTGTGGGGAATGCCGGGAGCGTGGACACGCTGCCCGCCGTAGTTGCGGCAAGGCGGGGCGGGATGGCGGCTGACGAGGCGGGGGTGGGCGCGCTGGCTTGGTTTTGGGGGATGGGATGTTTAGCATGGCGGGGATGGATGCACCGCTGGAACTCCTGCAACGCGTGTTTGGTTACCCGGCATTCCGTGGCCAGCAGCAGGCGGTGGTGGAGCACGTCGGCGCCGGCGGGGATGCGCTGGTGTTGATGCCCACAGGCGGCGGGAAGTCGCTGTGCTACCAGATCCCAGCCTTGCTGCGTGCCGGCACCGGCATCGTGGTGTCACCCTTGATTGCCCTGATGCAGGACCAGGTCGATGCGCTGCGCGCGGCCGGCGTGGCGGCGGCGTACTTGAATTCCAGCCTGGGCGCGGGCGAACAGCAGGAGGTCGAGCGCCGCCTGCTCGCGGGCGAACTCGACCTGCTGTACGTGGCGCCGGAGCGGCTGTTGACCGGACGCTTCCTGGCGCTGCTGGAGCGCACGCCGGTGGCGCTGTTCGCCATCGACGAGGCGCATTGCGTCTCGCAGTGGGGGCATGATTTTCGTCCGGAGTATCGCGAGCTGGCGGTGTTGCCACAGCGCTTCCCGCAGGTGCCGCGCATCGCGTTGACCGCGACCGCCGACCAGCGTACCCGCGACGAGGTGGTCGAGCGGCTGTCGCTGCAGCAGGCGCGGCGCTTCGTCTCCAGTTTCGACCGGCCCAACATCACCTATCGTGTCGTGCCGCGCACCAACGCCAAGCACCAGCTCCAGGCGTTTTTGGACGGCCATCGCGGCGAGTCCGGCATCGTGTATTGCCTGAGTCGGCGCAAGGTGGACGACATCGCGGCGTGGCTGGCCGAATCCGGCGTGGCGGCGTTGCCATACCACGCCGGGTTGGGCGCGGCCACGCGGGCGGCAAACCAGCAGCGTTTCCTGCGCGAGGACGGCGTGGTGATGGTGGCCACCGTGGCGTTCGGCATGGGCATCGACAAGCCGGACGTGCGCTTCGTCGCGCATCTGGACCTGCCGCGCAGCATGGAAGGCTATTACCAGGAGACTGGCCGCGCCGGTCGCGATGGCCTGCCTGCCGAGGCGTGGATGATCTACGGCCTGTCCGACGTGGTGACGATCAGCCAGATGATCGCGCAGGGCGAATCGGGCGACGAGCGCAAGCGCGTGGAACGGCAGAAGCTGGAATCCCTGCTGGCCTACGCGGAGGCGACCGGGTGCCGTCGCGAGTTGTTGCTCGGCGCGTTTGGCGAGGCCTATCGCGGGCCGTGCGGACATTGCGACAACTGCCTGAGTCCGCCGCCGACCTGGGACGCCACCGTCCCGGCGCAGAAGGCCTTGTCGGCGGTCTACCGCAGTGGGCAGCGCTTTGGTTCCGGCCATGTCATCGACATCCTGCGCGGGGTGGCGAGCGAGCGCATGTCACAGTTGGGGCATGACCGCCTGGGTGTGTTCGGGGCTGGCGCAGAGCTGGACAACCGACGCTGGCGCTCGGTGTTTCGGCAGTTGCTGGCGCTGGGCCTGCTGGAAGCCGACGGCGACGGTTTCGGCACCTTGCGCCTCACCGCAGCGAGCCGGGCCGTGCTTGCCGGCACGAGCCAGGTGCAATTGCGCGAGGAGGTGCAAGCGCGGCGGGCCTCCCGCCGCCGCGGTGGTGAGCGCGCGGCAAGCGCCGCCGGCAACCTCGGCATTGCCGCGCACGAACAGCCGCTGTGGGATGCGCTGCGCGCCCTGCGCCTGGGCCTGGCCCGGCAGCAGGGCGTCCCGCCGTACGTGGTGTTCCACGATGCCACGCTGCTTGCCATGTTGCGCGAGCAGCCGACCAATGCGACCGAGCTGGCCACCATCAGCGGCGTCGGTGCCGCCAAGCTGGCGCGCTACGGCGAGGACTTCCTGGCCGTGCTCAACGCCCCCCACCTCGCCGTGCCTTTTCCTTGAGCTCGGCGTCGACCGCGCGCGTGGGCGTGTCCACCGGGCAGCCCCACGGCAGCGGCTTGCCGTCGCGATAGAGCTTGATGCAGGTGGCCACGCTGGGCGCCGAGCTTGCCGCGGCCGGCGCGGCCAGGGGTTTTGCCGGAGCCATGTTCAGGCGTTCGTCGCCGGCC